>CAZQSM010000023.1:0-30355 GCA_964596065.1 uncultured Chlorobiaceae bacterium
GACCCTTCCGTTCAGGGGGGAGCATGAGGCGGCCCTGATCTATGAGATCGTGCATCAGGAGCCGAACGGGCTCCATGAATACCGGGATGACATACCGGAAGAAATCGGTATGATCGTCGGGAGACTGATGGCGAAACGGATTGAGGACCGGTATCAGTCCAGCGGGGCGGCGGGCTCCGATCTCTCTGCCGCGCAGGCGGCCCTGACCGCCGGAGTTCCATCCCCAATATCCCTCGCATTGACGCGTCGTCGCCGTCTCCGCGCGGCCGCCTCGGTGCTTTTGACCGCTCTCCTCCTTTCGGCAGGATGGTACTTTCTTCCCGCACTGTTCAGTAAGAATCAGGCGGAGCGGATTCCGATCGTCGTGACGGATGTACAGAATCAGACGGACGATCCAAGGCTGAATTCCCTGTCCGGATTGTTGATGACCTCGCTCGAGCAGTCGAGGCATCTCTCCGTATTGACGCGGTCGAGCATGGACGCCATCCTCAAAGGGATGGGGCGGCGTGAGGTCGAAACGATCGACGAGGCGAAGGGGCGGGAAATCTGCCGCCGGGCAGGCATCGAAATCATGGCGGTCCCGACGATTCGACAATTCGGGGAGCGATACTCACTCGACGTCAAGCTGGTCGACCCCGGAGAGGAACGATATCTCTTTACCCTCAAGCAGGACGGTTCCGGTGAGGGCGCGATCCTGGATATGGTGGATGGAATAGCCGAGGGAGTGAGGTTGTTCCTGCGCGAGGAACGGTCCGAGATCGCCCGATCGAGCAGGCCGGTCACCAGCATGACGACACAGAGTATTGCGGCGTATCAACACTACTTCAAGGGCGAACAATATCTATATCGTCATGAAACGGAGAAGGCCGGGGAAGAATACTCCAGGGCGATTTCCCTCGATTCAACCTTTGGTCTGGCCTATTACCGGCTGCTGTACACGGGATGGTGGTTGCGAGCAGACGAAAGAACTTTTCTCGCCGGGAGGTTGAAGGAGCTCGAGGACCACATCCCTGAGCGGGAACGATTTCTGGTCCGTGCGCTCGATGCACGTAATCCATCCGCGGAATATCGCGTGCTGAGGGAAGCGGAAGCAAAGTATCCTGACGACCCGGAGATTCTCTACGAACTAGCGGACAATTACCGGATGAGAAACATCCGCGACACCGCGATCCTCTACTTCGAGAAGCTCTATAATACGAACCCAACGGACCAACGCGTTTACGGCAGCCTGATACAACTCTACGGCAAAGTGAAATCCCGGGCGAAAGTCGGGGAAATCGGGCGGCATATCGAGGCGTTCGCCGATCCCGAACTCTACCGCAGTCTGGCCCGTGCGTGGGCGTTTATTGGCGAGTATGATTCGGCGATCGCCGTCTCCCGGCGGGGCATCGCGCGTTTTCCCCTGAAGGATCAACTCTGGCAATACCACCTCACGCATAATTATATCAATACCCTGATCATGGCTGGAAAGTATTCCGAAGCGCGCTCTTTTCTTGATCGACTTCGGGCGTCCCAACCGTCGGACACGATCATGTGGGCGATCCATCGGATGTCCGCCAATCTGAACATGTTCACCGGCAGGTACCGGGAGGCCCTGAAGGATCTGCAGGGATATGGACTCCAGGCCCTCAGAACCTACCGTGATACGACGCGATTCCACACGACGCAGCTGTTGCGATGTCTTGTCCTCATTGCGGGTTGGAATCGGAAAGAGGAGGTTCGCCGGGAGCTCGAGGCATTAATCTCGACCCCGGGATTCCCCCATGATCCCCGTCAATGGATCAGGGTCGTCACGATATTGTCCCTGCTGGGGGATCGGAACGGAGCAGTCGAGGTCATCCGGAAGAAACTCACGCCCGGCGCAGGAGCGGAGGCTCCGGACACTCTCATCGCGGCTGAGGCGTACGCCGCTTTCCACGCGATCCGGGGGGAGTACGAGGCAGCGAAGAAAGATCTTGATCAGCTGTATCGGGACGGTACCTGGATCGGTTTCGACGAGACTACCACCCTCTTCAACTTCTCCCGGTGCCTTGCTGAACGCGGTGACTCCGCCGGATCGGCAGCACTCATTGGGCGGATGAATGAAATATACCGGGAGATGTGGGTATCTGAGACAATCATGTTTCACCAACCCAGGACCTATTATCTGGTGGGAAGAATCGCTGAAGCGTCCGGGAAGCGGGCGGATGCCCGGCGAGCCTATCAGAACTATCTCACGACATTCCGGGAGGCCGACAGCGACCTGCTCGAGTATGTCGATGCCGGCAGAAGGCTCGCGTCTCTCATCAATCCATAATTCCGCCATGACCGACAAGCAAGATCCTTCAACGCCATCTCCCTCGGCACTCGCCGACCTCATCGCCCTCTCCGAAGCCCTCGTTGGCGCCTACAAGGTCGACGAAGTGCTCGACGCGCTGTTGAATTCCTGCCTCAAACTCTGCCACGCCGACCGGGGCGCGATCCTGCTCTTCGAGGGTCGTTCGATCGACATCGTGAGGACGCTCGTCCGCTCGAGGGACGGGAAGAAAGGCGTCATCGATCACCATCTGAACCAGCTCGTTGCCGGATGGGTACACCGTCACCAGCGTCCATACCGAACGGAAGATGTGATCCGCGATCAGGGGTATGCAAACCCACCCGCATCGATCCGGGAGATCGGACCCTCGCTCGGTCTGCCCCTTCGATCGGCGGGAGCGTTGACCGGTGTGATCCACCTCGCGAATGCCAGGACGGGCCCGTCCTTCACCGACGAGACGCTGCGGCTTGGTAACATCCTCGCCTCGCTGGCATCGCAATTCATTGACCGGGCGAAACTCCACGAGTCGCTCTTCCGGGAAAACGCCAGGCTGAAATCGGATCTGTCGCAACGGTGGGGGATCGGCGATATCGTGGGAGAGAGTCCCTCGATGGCAGAGCTCAGAGCCAGGATCCCGATGATCGCCGCCGCCCGGGCGACTGTTCTCCTGACCGGTGAGACGGGAAGCGGCAAGGAACTCATCGCGAGGGCGATTCACTACGCGAGCGGACGGGCAGGCGGGCCGTTCGTCGCGGTCAATTGCGCGGCGATCCCGGCGATGCTGTTCGAATCGGAAGTCTTCGGGCACGACAAAGGGGCCTTCACCGGGGCGGCCCAGTCGCAGAAAGGAAAGTTCGAGCTTGCAGATGGAGGGACGCTCTTCCTCGACGAGATCTCCGAGATGCCGGTCGAACTCCACCCGAAACTCCTGCGGGCGATCGAGGACCGGCGATACTATCGTCTCGGATCACCCACTGAGGTCTCGGTGGATATCAGGATCATCGCCGCCTCGAGCAGAAACCTTCAAGAAGCGGTCCGTCGCCGGAGTTTTTCGGACGCGCTCTACCACCGGTTGAATGTCCTGCCGGTCATCATCCCGCCCCTGCGGGAGCGCCGCGAGGACGTTCCCATCCTGGCGGAGCACTTCCTGACGCAGTTCACCTCGGGGATGAAGCGCTTTCGCGACGATGCGATGGAGGTACTCAAGTCCCTCCCCTGGGTGGGAAACGTCCGTGAATTGCGGAACGTAGCCGAGCGGGTGGCGATCCTCGTCGAGGAGCAGGAGATCGGCCGCGCGTCGCTGGAAAGGATTCTCGTGGGAGAGGAACTGGGATCCCGGAGTTTTGATGATATGGGGATTGACCCGAATCCCAGTTCTTATTTTACCCCCGGAAACCGTCAATCTCCCGGCTTCCAGACCGATTACGCGCCCTCCTCTGATCTCCAACAGCCTTCGAACCACCCACCTTCCTCCCATCCCTTATCCGTATCCGGAGAGAATCTCCTGGAACGCAGCGAAAGAGAACTCATCGCCAAGGCGATCGCGCAGTCCGGTGGCAACATCGCCGAGGCGGCCCGAATCCTCGGCATCGATCGGTTGGCGCTGCGCAGGAGGATCGATAAGTACCGGCTCGGGAGTGGTTCGTAATACGCACTCTTCCGTTCGATTCCGAACGATAGATGTTCGCTGAGGGTGAGCAGAATAAAAGAGGTATTGACGCCATTCATCTCCCCCCTCCGCCCCGGCCATCCGGCCGGGGCACGCTATTCCGTTGGGGGATGTGACTGACGCCTACCTGAGGAGCAGCATCTTCCTGCTGTCGGAAAAATCCCCGGCGGTGATCTTGTAGAGATACACCCCGCTCGGCAGGAACGACGCGTCGAACACGACCTCCCCGTATCCCGCCTCCTGGTCCCCGTCGACCAGCACCGCGACCTCCTGGCCGATGACGTTGAACACCGAGAGCCGGACCCTCCCGCCGACGGGCAGCGTATAGCCGATCGTCGTGGCGGGGTTGAAGGGGTTGGGATAATTCTGCAGGAGGCTGTACTCCGACGGGATCCCCGCCCCCGACATGTCGAGGTCGACGGCAATGGTGTCGGGAGTCCCGGTGGCGGGCTGGATGATGATATGGCCCCGGATCGACTTCCTCCCCTTGGTCGAGATCCGGACCCGGAACTTCAGGCTGTCGTAGGGTTCGATCGTCGCCGAGGTCGGTGACACCTGGACGGTGGTCTTGCTCGAGGTGACCGACACCAGCCGGAGCGGCAGGTCGCCGTCATTCGTCACGGTGAAGCTGTCGGTGACCGCTTCCTCTTCCGGCACGGGCTTGATCGCGATGGCCCCTTTCGAGTACCGCCCCTTCGCGCGCCTCGCCCCCGTTCCCCGGAGCCGGACCGTGTCGACCCGGGCCGCCGTGTCGGTGAGCGTGATGACCATGGAGCTGAAGGTGGTCCTGCTGTCGGGGGTGAAGGCGACGTAGACCTTCCTGCTCGATTTCGCGTCGATCACCGACCCCGGGGACGTCGCGCTGAAACGGCCCGACGTGGTCCTGAGGTCCGTCAGCGTCACCGGAAAATCGTTGGGATTGGCGATCGCGACCGAGTCGGTCTTCTGGTCGCCGATGCCGACGGACCCGAAGTCGATGAAGAGCCGGTCGTATTTCAGCGACGCGCTCGCGACGGTCGTCGTGTCGGTGCCGCCTCCCCCCGTCGAGTCGCCGGCGGTCGTATCGGTCGGGGCCGTCGAGGAGATGAACTTCACCTCGTCCAGGTGGTAGGTGACCGACGAGCTGACGTAGTTCTGGACGGTCACCTGGTGGATGACCCTGTTGTCCGGATTCAGGTCCCGCACCGGGATCGTGAAGGTGGACCACCGGCCCGCCGGCACGCCGGAGAGCATCGCGGAGCCGAATTGCTCCCCGAGGTCGTTCTGGAACTCGACCCTGAGCGTCGCGTTCTGCTCCGGGTAGACGCTCAGGCTCAGGAAATCGTCCGGCGAGGCGGCCACCGGGACCGGCGACGACCAGCTCCCGCTGTGGAGGCTCACCGCGCCCCAGGCGTTCTGCACGGCCTTGATGGACCGCACCCCGGCGCAAACCTGCTCCGTGGATTGGAAGGTGATCGTCGATCCCCACGAGCCGTTGACCCACGGGGGGGCGATGGCGTCGCCGTAGACGACGACGGAGGTCGACGAGCCGCCGCCCGGGAGCGAGTCTGGAGGCTGCGTCGCCGGCGAGGTGAGGATGACGGTCATGTCTCTCCGGGCCGAAAGGCCGGCGTTGTCGTACGCCACCGCCGAGAGCGTGTGGACGCCGTCGGGGTGGAGATCGGTGTTCCAGGAGATCGTCCACGGGGACGAATAGTCGGGGGTCCCCAGGTTCGCGCCGTCCAGGAGGAACTGCACCCGGTTGAGCGCCACGTTGTCGGAGGCGGAGGCCTCCACGACGATCGTCCCGGTGAGCGAATCGCCGCCCGTCGGCCGGATGAACCCGACGGTCGGGGGGACGGTGTCCCCGCCGGGGGGTGGCGGGGGCGGCGGGGTGGAGCCGCTGTAATTGAAATGTTTCCGGATCTGCGAGTAGAACCATCCCCGGCCGCCGGGAGGGACAGACGGGGTGTTCCAGACTTCGTTGCCGAGGTTCCAGAAACAGACCCCGCCGATGTCCATGCTGTCGATCACCCTGCGCGTCGCCCACATCATCGAATCGCGTCCGGGGAGCGCCGTGATCAGCCAGAGGCGGTCATCGGCCGCGCTCGTCCCGGTGTGGGCCCAGTAGGCCTGGGCGACCTGGTCGAAGTGGATGCTGTCCGGGTGGATCGCGGCGATCGTCGGCCAGAGCTGCGCGAACGTCGGATTGCTCCCGGCCGACAGGAACCCGGCGCTCCCCTCCGGCTGACGGACGTACAGGGGTCCCCTGCCGCCGGCGTTGCCGCCGTAGAAATAGGTGGGATTGAGGTCAAATCCGACGTTGATCTTCTCGGCCGGCCATCCCGCCGCCAGGAGCCGTTTCGCCATCTGCTGCATCGACGGCGCGGGCGAATTGGTCCCCTGACCGTCGAAATAGTCTGTGTTCGTTCCCGTCGCGTTCCAGTACTGGTATGATTTCGGCGCGTTGTCGAACACCAGCCGCCCCCACGTACCCTCCTGCGCGTAATCGTAACACATCAGGTTCACCATCCCCACGTACGGCTTCGTCACCGTAGCCCAGGAGACGGCACGCGGCGTCGACACCGTCAGGATGATGAACGGCCGCGTGGCGGGGTCGTTCCCCGACCAGCGGGTCTGCAGCGAATCGTACAGCCGGGCGAAGAAGGAAGAGACGTTCGATGCTGAATACGAGCCCTCGAAGTCGAACTCGATGAAATCCATCCGGTGGGCGTCCAGGTACCCGAGGTAGGTCCTGATCCAGTTGTCCCACGTGGAGGGGTCGGCGATCATCGAAACGAGGGAGCCGTCCGACGACCCGCCGGTGGTGATGCCCGCGAAGACTCCCGACTGGTGTGCCCGGGCGGTGAACGCGCCGTACTGGTTGACGTAGTACGACTGCGGCGGGGCGGCGCCGTTCGCGGCAAACAGGCCGACGTGCGTGAGGACATCCCAGGGGAGGCTGTCGGCCGGAATGGTCCCGCCCGAGTAGGGCGCGGGCCATTTGGTGTCCTGGAACGTGACCCACCCGAAGACGGTCTTTTTTCCCGCGAGCGCCGGGGTGACACCCACCGTAATCAGGACGGCGGCCAGGAGGAGGAACCGGATGAGAAACTGGAATGACGGGGGAAGAAGGGGAAACGATGCTGAAGGGGTGAGTGTTCGGGGACGGAATATTTTTCGATTGTTCATGCAGTCATTATTCAAAACACACTCCTTTGAAAGTTGTCTGGTAACTGATGGGGGCCATCGATGGCCAAAAAAGAACTTGCATACCCTATGGAAAAAAATTGGGAATAACAATGAAAATTCGATAAGGCGGGGAGATTTTCGAGTGATTTTTTTGCGATAAAATGTCAACCGGGTAAAACGGGAAAGAGATTCGCGTGATGTTCGCTAACGTTCGTGAAAATTCTTGACGCGTGGGGGAGTGGCGTGCGGAGCAGCCCGGAGAGGAGCGGAGTGGGCTGCGCGAATTACAGCGTCGAGCCGGGTGTAAATCCAGCCGGGTCGTTGAGGGCTGCTTATGTATAAACAGATCGCGGCACGTCGTTGGCCTTCATCACCTTTTTCAATTTCCCGAGCGCACGGGGAGATTCCCGGGTAGAGCTGATCAATCCATCATTTCCAGGAAGGAATCTCCCGCCGGTACCTGAAAATGCTCTTGTAGGTGACCCGCAGAAGTCGTAGATTTTTAGCCTCTGGCCGCCGTTCATCCTCCGGGTGCCGGCTCCCTCGAATTTCATCATTCGGTGATCATGATCGTCATCCTGTTATTGCTGCTGCCGGGTGGCCTCTACACAGCCCCTTTGCAGGGCAAGCATCCGATCGGCGACGTCCGCGACAAAGGAGCGCAAAAAACCGCCGTCAACTTCGCCAAGCGCGCGCTCCAGGGTTATGACATGCGGGTATGGATCAGCAACCAGATGACGATGGGCCTGGAGGCGTGGGACTGCGGCGTCGCGGGGAGCTGCATCCCGGAGGACCCCCCATACGGGCTCGAGTACCCCGCGGGCTCGGGGATCGAGCATCTCTACGGCGGCGGTCCCGCCATCGCGGGGAAGGTGGACGGCGTCCGGAGGGTCAGCGAGGGGTACAACCTCAACAACCGCAACAAGGATATCCTTCCCGATCCGAACCATCCGCTGAGGGAACGGATCTGGCGCACCTCCGTGGCCGACAGCGCCTCGGAGCCGAACCGGCGCGGCTGCGATGACGACGGCGACGGCCTGATCGACGAGGACGACCTGGACGGCCTCGACAACGACGGCGACTGGGACCCCGCGGTCGACGACGTGGGCGGCGACGGCATCCCGGACCAGCTGGAGGTCGGGTGCCGCGGCGGCTTCGACGCGACGGCCAACCCCGACCCGAATTTCGACAACTACGATCTCGCGACGCCGGATTTTTGCCGCCCCGACGCGGTGGGCAACTTTCGGAGGAAGGACGACCGCGACCTCTACACCGAAAAGAACGGCATCCCCGACCACGGGGAACCGGACGTGGACGAAGACTACGCGGCGATCTCCGACAACGACCTCTACTGCTCCGCCGGCGACAACAACGCGGTGACCGGCGGCCATGTTCCGATGGGGATCAGGGTGATCCAGAAAAGTTACGCCTGGGCGTCGAGGGAGCTCTCCACCATCCTCCCGTTCGATTACTACTTCGTCAACACGTCGGGGAAGACGATCACCGACGTCTACGTCGGGTTCTTCATCGACATGGACATCGGGCCGGCCAATACCGACGGATACAACTCGCGGAACTACACCTGCTATATCGATTCCCTCGCGACCGCGTACATCCACAACCCGGTCGACCGCGGCGCGACGCCGCTCGGCATCACGATCCTCGGGACGTCGAAGCCGCTGACCGAATTGAATTTCATCTACCAGTGGTTCAACTTCACCGACCGGAACATCCCGAACCAGGACGACTCGACCCTCTACAGCTACATGAGCGGCGAACCGTACGGAAGCAACCTCGTCGCCACGTGCGACTCGCCCAACAACCCGTCCGACGTCTGGTTCATGCTGTCGTTCGGTCCGTTCGAGGAATTTCCCGCGGGCGACACGCTGAAGATATCGATCGCGCTGGTGGGGGGCGAGGGGGTCGAGGAGGGGCCGAACAACCTGGTCGGCAACGCCCAGACCGCGGTCAAACTGCTGAAGCGCGGTTTCGTGAACCCGGTCATTCCGCCGTCCCCCTCCCTGAAATACACCGAAGGGTCCCAGAGCGTGATGCTCGAATGGGGCGCGGCGGCCGGGCCGATCGATCCCCTCCGGACCTGGGACGATTCGAACAAGCTCGCCCAGAGCTATCCCCCCGACCACTGGCGGCGGATCAATCCTCCCTGCGGCCCGGGGCTGGCGGCGGTGGGATGTTCGGGAGGGCACGACTGCGATTCCGCCGGGAGCGTCCCCGGGGGGAGGACCTTCGAAGGGTACAGGCTCTACCGGAGCGAGGACCCCGGCGACGCGCCGGAGCTGAAGAGCTTCTCGATGGTAAAGCAGTTCGACATCGAGGACGGGCTCGACTTCGATATCGGCCTCGACAGCGTCTATCTCGACTCGAACCTGGTGAGGGGCAAGCGGTACTGGTACTCGGTCACGTCGTTCGGAATACCCGACATCACCGTGGTGGAACGGGCAGCGGCGGGCGGGGGGATCATCCGGGACACGCTCTACAGCCCGGGGGCCGAATCCCCGATCGTCGAGAACCTCGTGAAGGTGGACCTTTCGTTCGCGGCGTCGGACGGACCCGACAGGGTCCTCGTCGTCCCCAATCCCTACCGGGTGGACGCGGATTACACGTTCGAGAACGGGGGGTGGGAGGGGCGCGGGCGCGACTGGAACGAGACGAAGCGGATGGTCAAGTTCATCCACCTTCCGAGAAAATGCACCATCCGCATCTTCAGTCTCACGGGTGACCAGATCGCGACGATCGGGTATGCGGCCCCGTTCGAACAGCCGGACCGGGGGGAGGTCGAATGGGACCTGCTGAGCGAAAGCAACCGGGCCCTTGCGAGCGGGATCTACGTCTACACGGTGGAATCCGAATTTGGAAGACAGATCGGAAAGTTCGTCCTGATACGGTGAGGTCCGGGGCGAGCGTCGTCAACCTTCGGTGGTGGTCACGATGAATAATACGCACTCCAGGCGTGCCGGCATCCCGCCGCTGACGCTGCTGCTCATCACGCTGGCGTCGCCTTCCCTCGACGCGCAGACGGTGATCCTCAGGAACGCGTTCCCCTCGCTCGCGTTCCCCTCCCCGGTGGACCTGCAACACGCGGGCGACGGTTCCAACCGTCTTTTCGTCGTCGGCCAGCAGGGGGTCATTTCGGTCGTCGACAATTCGCCGTCGGCCTCCTCGTCGAAGACGTTCCTCGACATCGATTCGATCGTCCATACCGACGGCGAACTGGGTCTGCTGGGGCTCGCGTTCCATCCCTCCTACGACTCCAACGGTTATTTTTTCGTCAATTACAACCGCACGGCGCCCCTGCGCACCGTGGTCTCGCGCTTCAGTGTCAGCGCCACGGACCCCGACTCCGCCGACCCGGCGAGCGAGGTTGTCTTCCTGGAATACGCCCAGCCGTACGACAACCACAACGGCGGCCAGCTCGCGTTCGGACCCGACGGCTATCTCTACATCGCCTCCGGGGACGGCGGTTCGGGAGGCGACCCCCAGAACCGGGCCCAGGACCGGACCACCCTTCTCGGAAAAATCCTCCGGATCGACGTGGACCTCCCCGCCGACACCCTGAACTATTCGATTCCCCCGGGCAACCCCTACGCGGACAACGTCGACGGCTTCAGGGAGGAGATCTACGCGTACGGCCTGCGGAACCCGTGGCGGTTCAGCTTCGACAGGGTCACCGGGAAGGGCTGGATGGGGGACGTGGGGCAGGGCGACTGGGAGGAAATCGACACGCTCACCGCTGGCGGAAATTACGGATGGCGGCTGAAGGAAGGCGCCCACTGCTATAACCCGCCCGCGGGCTGCGACACCATCCCCGGACTGATCGATCCTGTCTGGGAATACCCGCATGACGCCGGCGGCGGCTGTTCGGTCACCGGCGGTTACGTGTATCGCGGGTCGGCGATCCCGTCCCTGCGGGGGAAATTCCTCTACGGCGACTATTGTACCGGCAGGATCTGGGCGCTCGACACCAACGGCGCGGGCGGGTGGGTGAACGCTCTCGTCCTCGATTCGAACCGGACCATTTCGTCGTTCGGCACGGCTCCCGACGGCGAAATGTTCATCTGCTCTCCCGGCGACGGCAGGATCTACCGGCTCCTGCCCCTCCAGCCGCCGGTGCCGTCGCCCGTCTCGCCGGCTGACGGATCGACCGGCCTCCCCTCCGGCCCGGAGCTCCGCTGGTCGGCGAGCGGATCGGCGATCAGGTATCATCTGGAAGTGGCCGACAATCCGGGGTTCGCAACGCCGGTTGTCAGCGACACGGCGCTCGCCGACACGGCCTACGCCTTCACGCAGGACGGCGGGTCGTCGACCTGGTACTGGAGGGTCCGGGCGAGGAACGAGATCGGATGGAGCCCGTTTTCCGCGGCGTGGTCGTTTTCCACCGACACGTCCGGATCGGAAGTCTACCCGGTGGAGGAGGGATGGAACATCGTGTCCCTTCCGCTCGACGTACCGGACCCCCGGACGACATCGGTATTCCCCGCCGCCATCTCCCCGGCCTACCGGTATGATCCCCCGGACGGGTATCTCCGGGACGACACGCTCGACGCGGGGACCGGGTACTGGTTGAAGTTCGCGGCATCGCAGGCGGTCGCGTTGTCGGGCCCTCCACGGGTCGGCGACACGCTGGCCGTCGCGGCCGGCTGGAACCTCATCGGCGGCCTGAACGCGCCCGTCGCCGTCGATTCGATCGTCAGCGTGCCGCCCGGCATCGTCGTCTCGGCCTTTTTCGGCTACAAGGGGGCGTACGCGGGCAGCGCCCTCCTGGAGCCCGCCCGGGGATACTGGGTGAAAATTTCGGAACCGGGGTTCCTCCTGCTCGAAGCACCCGGATCCGCCTCGCGCGGCGCCGGCTTCGTTCGCCCGACCGCCGGTCGCGACTGATCCCATGTCGGGAAAATTCGTACATTATCTCCCATGAACTCCCGCCCATTCATCCATCGCTTACCCGCCCGCGACCCGCGTAGTCGGGGCCGGGGACAGAGGGAATGACCCTGCCGACGATCATCCAGGGGGGGATGGGTGTCGCCATTTCCAACTGGAAGCTGGCGAAGACGGTGTCGATGGAGGGCGCCCTCGGGGTCGTTTCAGGGTCCGGCATCGCCCTGATCATGATCGCCCGCCTGATGAACGGGGACCCCGACGGACACGTCCGCCGGGCCCTGGCGCATTTTCCATTCCAGGTCCCCGTGCTGGAAATTCTGGACGAGTATTTTGTCGCCGAACCCGCGGAACCGCCCCTTCCCTACGCCCGCCCCGCGATGTGGACGCCCGACCCCCCGCGATCGCTCGTCGAACTGACGGTGATCGGGAACTTCGTCGAGGTGTTCCTCGCGAAGGAGGGGCACGCGAACCCGGTGGGGATCAACCTCCTGGAGAAGGTGCAGCTGCCGACGATGAGTTCGCTCTACGGGGCGATGCTCGCCGGGGTGGACTACGTGATCATGGGGGCGGGGATCCCTGTCCAGGTCCCGGAAATCCTCGACAGGCTCGCCCGGCACGAGACCGCCAGCTACCGGCTCGACGTGCAGGGGGCCGATCCGGGGGAGGAGTACCGCATCCGATTCGATCCGAAGGCGGTCTTCCCCGGCGTGGAGGAAACGCTCGGACCGCTCGGCCGGCCGCGTTTTCTGCCGATCATCTCGTCGGTGGTGCTCGCGAAGACGCTGCTGAAGCGGGCGACCGGCGCGATCGACGGGTTCATCATCGAGGGCGTCACGGCGGGTGGGCACAACGCCCCGCCCAGGGGGCCGATGCAACTCGACGGCCGCGGTGAACCGATCTACGGCGAGAAGGATGTCGTGGACCTCGCCCAGATCCGCGAGCTCGGGCTTCCGTTCTGGCTTGCCGGCGGTTACGACGCCCCCGAAAAATTGCGGGAAGCGACGGCGATGGGCGCGGCGGGCATCCAGGTCGGCACCGCCTTCGGATACTGCGAGGAGTCGGGGATGGAGGAGGCGCTGAAACACCGCGTCATCCGGAACGTCCTCGACGGGCGGGTAGAACTGCGCAACGACCCGCTCGTATCCCCGACCGGGTATCCATTCAAGGTCGTCGTGATGGAAGGGACGCTTTCAGATCCCGGGATGTACCGGGAACGGTCGCGCGTCTGTGATATCACGATGCTGCGGCACCTCTACAAGCGGCCGGACGGGACCGTCGGGTCCCGCTGTCCCGCCGAGCCGGTCGACCAGTACGTTTCGAAGGGGGGGACGATCGCGGAAACGGAGGGGAAAAACTGCCTCTGCAACAACCTCTTTGCCACCGCGGGGTTCGCGCAGCACCGGAAGGGGGGCTATGTGGAGCCGCCGATCGTCACCGCGGGAAATGCACTCACGCAGATCGGGAAGTACATCAGGCCCGGTCATCGGGATTACACGGCCCGGGACGTGATCGATTATCTTGCGGGGTGATCCCCCGATGAGTACGCCCCGTCATCGTGCGTGGGTGCGTTCAACCAAACAGTGGCTTTTCCACTTATCGTGATACGAGGAATTGATGTATAACGCCAGAGATTTCATGGACGCGATCGCGGGAAGGTTGGAGGTCGGTCTGTACGAAACACAGCACACACCGAGGTTGGCCAGGACGGTGGAGGAAATCAACAGGCTGTTCAGCGCCGCCCGTGATCGGTCCGGGATCCGCATCCTCGATTTTGGGAGTCTGACCGGCGCGTTAAGCGTCGCCCTGAAGGTGGAAGGATATCACATCCACAGCATCGATCTCGATTCGATTGTGGCACAATACAAACATGTGTACGAGAACAACGGAATTGACATCCGGTCGCTGGGCGGATCGGCGACGTTTCCCTACGGGGACGGATATTTTGACTGTGTGGTTTTCACCGAGACTCTCGAGCACATTTATGAAAATCCGCTGACGATTCTCGAGGAATTCAAACGCATGCTGAAAAGCGGAGGGTTCCTCCTCGTGACGACGCCCAACGTGATGAGGCTTGAAAACAAGATCAAATTCCTCCTGAATATCAACATCTATCAGGACTTGCATCGCTACGTCTACAACCCCCGGCTCACGTTGCACTTCCGGGAATATACCAGGCGGGAATTGGTAACTTTGCTGGAAGAGTATGCACAACTTCCCGTGGTGCGGGTTGCACGATTTGACGCGCCCTCGGGAAGGACACCCTTTCGGAGGGTGGTTCAGAGGATCATCTACCTGGTCAATTACATCATCCCGGGATTCAAGGGTGTGCTGCTCGCCGTCGCGAGAAAACCGCCGGCCCCGGATCGCTAAAGATCGGTAAGACGGTCACTTGCCGTCGTCGCGGTAAGCTCCTCGACCGACGTAATCCCCCTGCGTAACAGCTCCATCGCCGCCTCGCGCAGGGGTTTCATTCCCTCCTTCAGGGCCGTTTCCCGGATTTTTTCCTCTTCGATTGCGGCGCCCGATTCCATGATGATCTTGCGGATGGCGGGCGTGATGTAGAGCGTCTCGTGGATCGCCGTCCTCCCCTTGTAGCCCTTGATGCAATGCAGGCAGCCGACCGGCTGATAGAGTTTCACGCCGGCGATCTCTTCATCGGACATCCCGAGGTTCCGCAGCACCACCGCCGGGATGTGCTCGTCCACCGTCTTGCACCGGTCGCAGAGCTTGCGCAGCAGGCGCTGGCCGACGATGATGTTCATCGCGTAGGCGAGCAGGAACGGCTCGATGCCCATCTTGAAGAGGCGCGCGACGGCCCCGGGCGCGTCGTTCGTGTGGAGCGTCGTGAAGGTCAGGTGCCCCGTGTTGGCCAGCTTGATGGCCAGGTCGGCCGTGACCCTGTCCCGGACCTCGCCGACCATCACGATGTCGGGGTCGTGCCTGAGGATGGCGCGGAGCGCCTCCTCGAGCCCGAGTTTCGGGTTGAGTTTCACCTGTCTCGTCCCCTCGATGAAGTATTCCACCGGATCCTCGACCGTGATGATGTTGAGGCTCGGGTCCATCACCTCCCGGATCGCGGCCAGGAGCGTCGTGCTCTTCCCGCTGCCGGTCGGGCCGGTCAGCATGATGATGCCGTGGGGTTTCCCGAGCGCCGCCTTGAACCTCCTGAGCGATTCGGGGTCGAACCCGATGTTGTCCACGGTGATGCTCTCCGCCGGATCGGAGAGCACCCTGATCACGATCGATTCGAGCTTCATCCTGAGTTCGCGGCCGATGATCGGGATGATCGACACCCTGAACCGGACCAGCTTTCCGTCGACGAT
Source organism: uncultured Chlorobiaceae bacterium (assembly GCA_964596065.1). GTDB lineage: Bacteria > Bacteroidota > Ignavibacteria > UBA10030 > SZUA-254 > SZUA-254. The sequence goes on from CAZQSM010000023.1 coordinate 15,359, forward strand.
CTTTTGCACGAAACCGTCCTGGGCCATGTTGCGTTCGAACCGGTCGGGCCCCTTGGCGACGTCCTTCACGACGGCGGCGACTGCGTCGGCGCGGAGGTCGTCGATCGTCTGCCACACCGACAGCCGGCCGTCGATCCGGAACTGGATGTCCGTCCTGCGCGAGCTCATCGGGATGATGTGGATGTCGCTCGCCCCGACCCGGACAGCGTCGGAGAAGATCCCGTCCACGAGTTCGGCGAGGTGGCCCCGCCGGATCTCCTCGTCGAGTTCGTCGATGAGGACGTCCTGCTCTTCGTCGATGTATTCCACCGCCTGCAGCGACGGTCGGTTCTGCGTGTCGACCATGATCTCCCGGTTCAGGTCCTCGAAGCTCCTCAGGGAGACGTACAGCACCTCGTACTTCTGGTAGGGGAGGGCGCGTCCCACGGTCGGGATCTCGGGGTTGATCGGATCGGGCGTGATCAGCTGGATCTTGAGCGCCCCGTCGTCCGCAAGCCTGAACGGGAGGATCTTGTTGGCGATGGCGATCGCCCGGATCTTCGGGGGGAGGGATTCCAGCGTGTGGCTGATGAAGCCGATGCTCTCCGGCGTCAGTTCGGTGGCGCCCAGGTCGAGGGACTTGAAGGAATAGTACCGGGTGAACTCCCCGTAGACGGTCTCGCGGTCGACGTTGAAATCGTCGATCAGGACCTGGAAGAGTTTGCGCCCGTCCGCGTCCCCGAGAGAGCGTTTGAGGGCCACCGCGTCGGTGACCTGTTTTTCCGTGACGATCCCGCGCCCGAGCAGCGCGCTGACGAAACCGGTGATCCCTTCGGGCCCCGGAACGTTCCTGCGTCCGGCCCCGTTGCTTCCCCGGAACGGCCGGGGCTTCGTTGTCGTCGGCATCGTTTCACCCATATGGTTATTCCCACCACGCGATGATATTGTTGCGGCTCCCGACGGTCGTCGTTTTCAGCCACGATGTCAGCGCGGCCCCGACGGCGGCCGTCGAAAAATACACTTCGCCGATGCCGTTCCCGATGACGTTGCCGAGGGCCGCGGCGGACTTCAGCGAGAAGACGGCGCCGTAGATCACGGCCCCGTTGAGCTTGTCGACCTCGTCGGCGATGAGCAGCCCCTTGAAGTTCTTGTTGTTGTCGACCTGCAGGTTCTTGATGATCGCGTTCTTCGACGCGTTGTGGACGATCAGGATTCCCGAGCCGGTGATGTTCGCCGGATTCCAGGTCTGGCCGGAACCGCTCGCGGGCAGTTCGACGTAGGTGACGCCCCGGAGGGGGTACGTCAGCGTCGACGGGTTGGTGGCATACTGGCTCCCGCCCATCCCGTTCTTTGCGATGGCCTTGAGGGTGCCTTCGGGAAACCCGGCCGCCGAGCCGCCGAGCACGCTGTCGGGTGATCCCGGATAGACGCCTCCCGGCCACGTCTGATTCGTCCTGATCACGACCGAGTCCGACGGCCAGCCGATCGGCGCCACGTCGATCCGCGGTGAATCGGGGGTCCCGCCGAACGTCGAACTCCCGGTCGGCATCACGTAATTTTGCGTCGTCCAGACAGCCCACCGGCCGGTGTTCGGGATGACGTTCCCGTTCATGTCGTGCTCGCGCCCGTCGACGATCAGGTTGCCGTTCGTCTGGACGTCGTTGTTTGCCGTCACCGCCGCGAGGATGGTGGAGGGGAGATATGACCGGAACACATACGCGGTCGAGGTGTCGTACCGGGTGGGGAGGTTCGCCGGGCCGGCGGTGGCCATCGCCGACACCCGCACCACTTTTTTCCCGAAAAACACCGTGTCGACGGCGGTGACGAAGACCGTCCCGCCGAAGAGACTCAGCGGGCTCCCGGCCGAGCCGATGCCGGCGCGCCACGACGTGTCGGCCGCGAGCCGGTTGAGCGCCAGGTTGACCCCCGACTGGGCGATGTTCTTCCCGATGTGCCGGTAATTCAGCGAGACGACGTTCTCCTCCTGCCGCCGGTTCGAGGCGTTGATCCCCTCGATGACGATCCCCGTGAGGATAAAGGAGACCAGGATGATGAACAGGAGCGCGCGTCCGAACATGGGGTTCCGTTCCTATTTCAGGTTGACGGGTCTGATCATTTTTTCCCACGACGCGGAGGAGAAGGTGGTGTCGTACTTCACCGTCCCGTTGGGAAGCCGTTTCGGCTCGATAAAGCTCCCGGCCTGGAGGCTGAGGGTGACTTTCACGCCCCTGATGAGCGCGCTGTTGGCGACAGCCGGGGTCGTCGCGAGCGGGGTCCCCGCCTGGTCGTAGTACCAGAACCGGAACCGGGTGACGCCGACCCGGAACGGCACCGGCGTTCCCCCGTTGTACGCGCGGTACAGGACGCGCGAGCGGGGATTGACCTGGGTGGGGTCCGCGGTGCTCCCGAGATAGTAGCTGACGCTGTCAGGGTTTCCGTCGCTGTTGAAATCGGCCCGCAGGTAGACGCGGCTCGATTCGGCCATCTTGAAATTGGGGAGCGTGAAATTGTTGTAGCCCACCTTCCGGAGGTCGTATTCGAGGATGTCCGTCACGACGCTCATGTTCTGCTGCGCGCCGGTCGTCAGGGCTTTCGCCGACGCCGCGGTGTTGAGCTTCGTGTTGAGCGAATGGAGCGAGATCAGCATCGTCCCGCCGATCACCGCCGAGAACAGCATGTCCATCAGTATCGGCATCGTCCGGGGACCCTCCGGTCAGTAGGTGGTGGTGTATGGAAGCACGACCGGCCGGGGGAGGTACCTGCCCGTGACCGTGACCGTGATGAGTTTGCACATCGTCCGGTGGCCGGCCGGGCCGGCCTCCGGATTCGCGAGCGGGACATAGGACACCACCGCGCGGAGCGTGTCGCCCTCGAACCCCCTCGCGGCTTTCAGGAGGCGCGTGTAGCCGTTGTAGTCGTCGAAATCGTCGAACTTCACGGACGACGGGTACCCCGGGTAGGCCGGGCTGAACGGCGAGGAGGTCACCATCGTGTCGACCGAAGGGACGCTCTCGGTCCCCCCGTCCCGTCCGAGCGAGCCCGCGGGCGTGAACCCGGAGGTATCGGCCACGACGACGGAAACGCTCTGCTCGTCGAAGGCCTTTCCCCTCGCCTCGTCGATCAGCGACTGCGCGGCGCCGTAGGCCGCGAGGACGTACTCGTTGCCGAGCGTCTCGTTCTCGTTGTACGAGATCAGGTTTTGCGTCGAAACCATCAGGGTGCCCAGCAGGAGCAGCGCCCCGATGGTGAGAAAGAGGTTGTAACCCATATTGGCCCTGGGGGGGTGAGTGGAAAATGTCCCGGGGAAGAGGACGGATACCCGATTCCGAGACCCCCGCCGGCCTCCATCCGGCTTGACCGGAACCGGCGGTTCGGAACTGTCATAAAGGTATTTCAATCCCCGTTTGCAATCAAGGATGCCAGCCCCCGCCTGATCGAAGATCAGGAAGATCGGGAAGAGGGGTTTCCCGAATTACCTGATCCCGGGAACGACCCTCCCTATTTTGAGATTCTCCCGGGTTAGGTTACCTTGGTATCCAATCCTCGACCCACCAACGGAGAACACAATGATCGCAGCCATGCTCCTCTTACTCCTCGGCTCCGCCGATTCCCCCGCCGGCGGGGCCCGCCCGGCCCCCGGGACGGCTTTCGATTTCTGGGTGGGAAGGTGGAATGTCCACTGGTTCGCGCAGGACGGCTCCAGGGTGGAGGGAACGAACGTGGTCGAAAAAACGCTCGACGGGAAGGTGCTGCTGGAGCATTTCGAGGACCCATCCAACAATTTCAAGGGGACCAGCATTTCCGTCTTCAGAGTCGCCGACAGCACCTGGAGGCAGGCGTGGGCCGACAACCAGGGGGGGTATTTCGATTTCACCGGGGAGATCGTCGGGCAGACGAGGATCTTCAGGACGCACGCCGGCGCCGCCGGGATCGATTCCGCCTTCCAGCGGATGAGGTTCTACGACATTCTCCCCGGTTCGTTCACCTGGGACTGGGAAGGCACCCGCGACGGCGGACGCACCTGGAAACTCCTCTGGAGAATTTATTATTCGAGGATGGTCGACACACCGAAAAAATAATGCCAGCCCGAACCGCCGTGCGGGGCGACGTTCACGCCCGCCGGGGGGGGAGAAACTTGAACCGGCAGCGCAGGCATCGTATATTGCAGCATACCCACCTCAATTCCGGGACAGGACTCTCATGGACCAGCTCTACATCGGCAAGGGTGAATCGGATTCATTTCTCCTGCCGCAAATGGCCAACCGCCACGGCCTGATCTCCGGCGCCACCGGCACGGGGAAAACCGTCACGCTGCAGACCCTCGCGGAGGGGTTCAGCCGGATCGGCGTGCCGGTCTTCATGGCCGACGTGAAGGGCGACCTGTCGGGGATGGTCGCCGCCGGGACTCCGCGTCCGAAGATCGCCGAACGGATCGCGGCGCTGGGCGTGCCCGACTTCGAGTACCGGGGCTCACCGGTGATGTTCTGGGACGTGTTCGGCGAACAGGGGCATCCCGTCCGGTCGACCGTTTCGGAGATGGGGGCGCTCCTGCTGGGCCGGATCCTCGACCTGAACGACACGCAGGAGGGGGTGCTCCAGATGGTGTTCAAGATCGCCGACGACGACGGGATGCTCCTCCTCGACCTGAAAGACCTGAGGGCGATGCTCGAGCACGTCGGCAACAACGCCGCGGAGTACAAGACACAATACGGGAATGTCTCCACCGCGAGCATCGGGGCGATCCAGCGGGGCCTGCTGGTGCTCGAGGAGCAGGGGGGCGATCGCTTTTTCGGCGAGCCGGCGCTGAACCTCGACGATTTTCTCCAGACCGACAGGGATGGCCGGGGATTCATCAACATCCTGGCCGCCGACAAGCTGATGATGTCGCCCCGGGTCTATTCGACCTTTCTCCTCTGGCTCCTCTCCGAGCTCTTCGAGCGCCTTCCGGAAATCGGCGACGTCGAAAAACCCAGGGTGGTGTTTTTCTTCGATGAAGCCCACCTGCTCTTCGACGACGCCCCTAGGGCCCTGGTCGAAAAGATCGAGCTGGTCGTCCGGCTGATCCGGTCGAAGGGGGTCGGCGTCTACTTCATCACGCAAAACCCGCTCGACGTCCCGGAGGAGGTGCTCGGGCAGCTCGGCAACCGCGTGCAGCACGCCCTGAGGGCGTTCACCCCGAAGGACCAGAAGGCGGTCAAATCGGCCGCGGACACCTTCCGCCCCAATCCGAAATTTTCGGTGGCGACCGCCATCACCGAACTCGGGGTGGGAGAGGCGCTGGTCTCCACCCTCGACCCGAAGGGCTCCCCCTCGATCGTCGACCGGGTCCTCATCTGCCCGCCGCGAAGCCAGATCGGGCCGGTCACGCCCGACATCCGCAGCCAGACGATCCGGCAGTCGCTCGTGTACGGCCACTATGAGAAAAGCGTCGACCGGGCGTCGGCGTATGAGATCCTGAGGCAGCGCGCGGAGTCGGTCCCGGCGGCCCGTGAGCAGGCGCCTCCGCAGAGATATCCCCGGGGATATCCCGAGGCCGCGAACGCACCGACGACGTCACGGGCCCGGCGAACCGCCACGGGTTCGGTGGTCAACGCGGCGGTCACGAGCGCCGCGCGCGCCATCGGCAGCCAGTTCGGGCGTCAGATCATCCGCGGCATCCTCGGCTCGATGTTCGGGGGAAAGCGATGATCGGTCAATAACACCCACAATCACCAACCCATCGCCGCGCCCGGCGCGGCGTCCTTCAACAACAGACAAATGAAAGGGGACATCATGCAGGAACTCATCAAGCTCGTCACGGACAAGACGGGAGTTTCTCCCGAAATCGCCGCGAAGGCGGTTGAAGTCATCACCGGCTATCTCAAGACCAGGATGCCCGCGCTGGGCGGCCAGCTCGACTCCCTCATGAAGGGCGCCGGCGGAGGGCTCGGGGACATGGCCGGGAAAGCGGCCGGCGGGATCACGGACATGTTCGGAAAGAAGTGATGGGTATGGAAAAAAAGATCATCGCAATCCTGGGCGCCACCGGCGCCCAGGGGGGCGGTCTCGCCCGGGCGATCCTCTCCGACCCCGCGGGCCCGTTTTCTGTTCGCGCCATCACCAGGGACGTCAATTCCGACAAGGCGAAGCAACTTGCGCAGATGGGTGCCGAGGTCGTCGCGGCGAGCGTCGACGACGTCGCCGGCCTGTCGAGGGCCTTTGCCGGCGCGTACGGCGCGTACGGGGTCACCTTCTATTGGGACCATTTTTCGCCCGAGAGGGAAACGGCCAACGGACGCGCCATCGCCGAAGCATCGAAGGCGGCCGGGCTGCAGCACGTGATCTGGTCCACGTTCGAGGACACGCGGAAGAAATGGCCCATCGAAGACACCCGGGTTCCCACGCTGATGGGGAAATACAAGGTCCCGCATTTTGACAGCAAGGCGGACGCCGACGCGTGGTTCGTTTCCCTCGGAGTCCCCACGACCTTTCTTCTCACGTCGTTCTACTGGGAAAACATGATCTACTTCGGCCAGGGACCGAGGAAGGGGCCTGACGGAACGCTCGCGATCAGTTTCCCGCTCGGTGATAAAAAAATGCCCTCGATCGCCGCCGGTGACATCGGGAAATGCGCCTACGGAATATTCAAGCGGGGGAAGGAGTTCGTCGGCAAGACCGTCGGGGTCGCCGGTGAACACCTGAGCGGCGCGGAGATGGCGTCGGCGCTCTCGAAGGCCCTTGGGAAGCCGGTGCGCTACAATGAGCTGACGCCCGACGCCTACCGGGCCCTCGGATTTCCGGGCGCCGACGACATGGGCAACATGCTCCAGTACAAGCGGGACTTCGACGCCGAGTATCGCGCCGCGCGCAGCGTCGAACGCAGCCGGGAGCTCAACCCGGAGTTATTGAATTTCGCGGATTGGCTGGAGCAGAACAAGTCGAGGATTCCGATCGGCTGACCGGGAGGAGGGTGACGGGATGTCGCCGCCCCGCGGGGCGGCGCGTGGAGGCGGACCCGACAGGTTCGCCTCCGTCGTTTCAGGGGGTCACGCGGCGGCGGGCTGCCGGGAATAGCGCCGCTTCCACTGGGAGAAACTGATCAGCTTCTTCTGCCGTTCGTCCCAGAGCGTCAGGACGAGGCTCTTCAGGCTCGTCCGTATCGTCAGCACGGACGCCTTCTGGACCACGGGCACCTCGGTGTGGCATTTCTCGAGGAGGTAGTTCGGTATCTTCGGGCTGAGGTGGTGGACGTGATGGTACCCGATGTTGCCCGTGAACCATTGCAGGATCTTGGGGAGCCGGTAGAACGAACTGCCCTGCAGCGCCGCCGCCCCGAAATCCCACTCGTTGCTCTCGCTCCAATAGGTGTCCTCAAACTGGTGCTGGACGTAAAACAGCCACATCCCGAGCGTGGAGGTGGCGACCGTGATGGGGATCTGCACCGCGAGAAACGTCTTCCATCCGACGAGGTAGATGAGGCCGGTGGCGGCCGCAGCGATCGCGAGGTTCGTGAGATAGACGCTTGCCTCCACCTTCCGGAGGGCGTTCATCCTGGAGATCGGAAACCGGTAGAGGACCGCGAACATGAACGTCGGGACGAAGACGAAGAGCACGACGGGGTTCCGGTAGAGCCGGTACCGGAGCTTGCCCCATCGGGACAGCTGCTGGTATTCGGCAACGGTCATCGTGTAGATGTCGCCGATGCCGCGTTTATCGAGTTTGCCGGCGCCGGCGTGATGGATCGCGTGGCTCTTCCGCCAGTAGTGGTACGGCGTGAGGGTCGGGACGCTGCCGAGCATTCCGACGATGTCGTTCGCCGCCTGGGAACGGAAAAAAGACCCGTGTCCGCAATCGTGCTGGATGATGAAGATGCGGGCCATGAATCCGGCCGCGATCACCGAGAGCGCGAGCGTCAGGATGTAGCTCACGTCGAGGCTGAGGACCATCAGATACCAGAGGGCGAAAAAGGGGAGGAACGAGTTGCAGATCTGCCAGACGCTGCTCCGGACGCGGGGGGTGTGATACCTGGAGATCACGCCGCTCCAGAAGCTCTGGTCGATTACGGTTTTTTCAGCTTCCATCCATCCTCTTGCATTATGAATCATTGAAGAAACCCACCATAATGTAACAGAATTTGAATGAAAATGAAGAAGTTTTTCGGGGTCCCCCGAACCCTTTTCCCCTTCCGGGCATCATATCAGCGGAAAATTTAATAAATTCAACCATTATCGGTTCATACGACGCCCGGTACCCGTTTTTTCCCCGGGTGGAAATCGAAGGAGAATTGGCCAATGGGTCAGGCGAAAGCAACGGTCAGGCAGGTTCAGGGGGTGACGCTCGTGGCCAGGGGAGACTCGAATCACTGGGTGGCCATGGACGGCTCGCCGGCGATCGGCGGGAGCGCCGCCGGTACCAGCCCGAAGGAGCTGGTCCTGCTGGGGCTCGGGGGGTGCACCGCGTTCGACGTCATTTCGATCCTCACGAAAAAGCGGGCACCCTTCACAAACCTGGAGGTCAGACTCACCGCCGACGTGAGCGAGGAGCATCCGCGCGTCTACACCGGCATCCACATCGAATACGTGGTCACCGGCGACGGCGTGGAGTCCGCTGACGTCGAGAGGGCCATCGAACTCTCGACGACGAAATATTGCGCCGTCACCGCGATGCTGAGGCCCTCGGTCCGTATCACCCATTCGCACACGATCGTGCCGTCGGGGTCCGCGCCGCGGGTCCCGTCGGCGCGGGCCTGAGGAGACCGCCGATGGAACCGGGACAGATCATCCTGTACGCGATGCTGGGCGGGTTCCTGCTCTTCAACGTGGTGCGATTTTTCAGGAACAGGTCGGTCCCGCAGGTCGATCCGTCCGCGATACCTTCAGGGTCGGTGCTCCTCGACGTCCGGACGGCGGGGGAGCGGTCGCAGGGGTCCATACCGGATTCGATCCACATACCCCTCCAGGAGCTCGGGGCCAGGGCGGACGAACTGACGAGGCACCGTGCCGCCCGGATCATCTGCTATTGCCGGAGCGGCTCGAGGAGCCTCACCGCCGCCGCCCGGCTCAGGAAGCTCGGCTACCAGGCTGAAAGCCTCCGCGGCGGAATCTCCGGGTGGAAATTCACATCCGGGGGCTGACGAACGGGACAGTTCGCGTCACGACCTGTGCTCCGGAGCACAAACGGGCTGAACCGGAACGGCGGACCGGCTATATTTCAGTTTTATCGGGGAGGACAGGGGGGGTCGGACGGGGACATACGACTGAATGAAAAAATCTTCCCACCAGGTCTTCGGCCTGTTCCTCGGGTTCATCGCGCTTTCGGCGGTGATCGCGCTGGGCCTCCACGGCGTCTCCTACTACCTCACCCCGCTCGAACTGAGGCCCTTCCGGCACGACTACGCGGCAATGAAGCCGTCGGGTCCCTATTCCATGGGGCTCGGCATCTTCGGCAGCCTGATGATCGTCGTCGGGGTTTCCTCCTATATGACCCGCAAGCGGGTCAGGCGGCTCTCGGCCCTCGGGCACCTCTCCGGATGGCTCAACTTCCACATCCTCCTCTGCCTGCTCGGCCCGATACTCATCGTCTACCACACGACGTTCAAGGCGGGCGGGATCGCGGCCATCTCCCTCTGGACGATGATCGCCATCGTTTCCTCCGGCATCCTCGGCCGCTACCTCTACGCCCAGATCCCGCGCAACCTCGAGGGGCTCGCCCTCTCCGACCGGGAAATCGATGAAGAGATCCGCGCGCTTTCGGACGAACTCGGGAGCACGCCCGCGGGGCAGGGGATCGTCGGCATCATGGACGGCGGATACGGCTCGGTCCGCAGGCCGGAGACGATCTCCGAGACCGTCCGGGCGTTCCGGCACCTCGCGGCGGTTTCCCGCGAGATCCGCCGCCGGATCGATTCCGCGCTGGAGATGAGCCACCTCGACCGCGCCACCGAGGCCCGGCTCCGCGGCTTCGCGGGCTCCCGCGAGTCGCTCATCCGGAAGTCGTTGATCGTCGCGCAGGCCGGACGGATGTTCCATTACTGGCACGTCATCCACCTCCCCTTTTCAATCATCATGTTCCTCACCCTCGCGCTGCACGTGACGGTCGTCGTGCTGCTCGGCTACACCTGGATATTCTGAGACGGCATGCCCGGACCACGCAGGATACCGCCCCGGGCCCTCCGGACACTCGTGGTCCTCTGGCTCGCCGCCGTCTTCCCGGCGTCCGCCCAGTTTTCCCCCGGCCCGCTCTCCTCGGCCCACCGCGCCCTCGAGGGGACGACGAACTGCACAAAGTGCCACGAGGTCGGGAAGGAGATCGCGGGGTCGAAGTGCCTCGGCTGCCACGCGGAAATCGGGGCGGCGCTGGAGCGGAATACGGGGTACCACGCGCTGTCGGCGGGACGGCTGGAATGCGTGTCGTGCCACAAGGAACACCTGGGCGCGGACGCGAAGACCTACCTGTTCGACCCTGAGACGTTCGACCACGACCTCACCGGTTTCACGCTCACCGGCAGGCACGACCGGATCGCCTGCGCGGGTTGCCATAAGCCCGCGTTCATCAGGGAGGCCCTCGTGCAGAAGCGGCTGGAACGACACCCGCGGCAGACGTATCTCGGCCTCCGATCCGGGTGCGCAGAGTGCCACTCCGACGTCCACCGGGGAAAGTTCGGCCCCGATTGCTCCACCTGCCACCGTTCGTCGGGATGGCGCGACGTCGGATCGTTCGATCACGGGGCGACAAATTTTCCACTCGTCGGGAAGCACGCGCCCGTCGCGTGCGCGAAGTGCCATCCGGGCGCGGCGCCGGGCGCCGCCGCCGGGGGTGCCGGGGCGGGGAGGTTTGGCACGCTCCCGGCCGAATCATACGCCGACTGCGCGCCGTGCCACGCATCGCCCCACGGGAGCGGCGTCGTGAGCGGCGCCTGCTCGGGCTGTCATACCGCCGAAGGCTGGGGAACGGCGATGCGGAAACCGTTCGACCACGCACGGACCCGCTTTCCGCTCGAAGGCGGCCACGCGAGGGTGGAATGTCCGGCGTGCCATGCCGCCGGGAAGGACCGGTCGTTCGAACGCGTGTTCCGCCGCCCGTTCGGGGACTGCACCGATTGCCACGCCGACCGGCACGATGGCGCCTTCGCCGCGTCGTACGACAACGACTGCGCGCGATGCCACACCGTCCGGGGATTCTCACCCTCCACGTTCACCCTGGCCCGTCACCAGCAGGGTGCCTGGCCGCTGACCGGGGCGCACATCGCCACGCCCTGCGTCGATTGCCACCGCCCGGGCGCGCCCGGGACGCGCTGGAATTTCGCGTTGGAGAACGCGCGTTGTGAAACCTGCCACGAGGATGCCCACGAGGGCCAATTCGCGGCCGCCGCGGGCGCGGGCGGGTGCGCTTCGTGCCACACGACGACCGGATGGGAGGGGAGGGACTTCGCGCACGAACGGCTCACGTCGTTCCCGCTGGAGGGGAAACACGCCCCGCTCCGGTGCGGCGCCTGCCACAAGGAGCTGTCGGACCGGCGTTCCGGGAAGATGAAGTTCGCGAAGCTTGAACGGGCGTGCGAGAGCTGCCACCGGGACCCCCACCGGGCGCAGTTCGCCTCCGGCGGTAAAACGGATTGCGCCCGCTGCCACGCGGCGGGCGGATGGGCGCTCCCGGCGTTCAACCACGAGACGGGGAGCTCGTTTTCACTGAGCGGCGCGCACGCCCGGGTCGCCTGCGCGGAGTGCCACCGCAGGGAGGGGCCCGACACGGCCGCCTTCACGAGGTACAGGCCGCTCGCGTCCGATTGTGAATCGTGTCACCAATCGAAAGGCCGGCTATGAAAGCTCTGTTCCTCACCGCGCTGTTGCTGGTCGCGGCGTCCGGGTTCGCGCAGCAGTCCCCGCACGGCCGGATCGCGTACGCGTGCCTCGATTGCCACACCACGACCTCGTGGGCGATGCGCCCCGACGCGGGATTCCGGCACGAGGCGACGGGATTTTCGCTGGCCGGGCAGCACCGCTACCTGGAATGCGCCTCCTGCCACCGCGACCTGACATTCACGGGGGCGAAACGGGATTGTCTCTCGTGCCACACCGACGTGCACAACTCCGAACTCGGCTCCGACTGTCTCCGGTGCCACGCGATGACCTCCTGGACGGTCACCGACATGCGGCAGAAGCACCAGCAGACCCGCTTCCCGCTCGCGGGCCGGCACCTGGCCGCGGATTGCGAAAGCTGCCACGGCGACGCATCGCCGCGGCGGTTCGCGTCGACCTCCCCCGAGTGTGTTTCATGCCATCGGGACGAGTACGCCGCGACGATGGAACCGAGCCACGCGGCGCAGCGTTTCAGCGTCGACTGCGCGGCCTGCCACCGGCTCACGGCCCCGGAGTGGAAGGGGAGCTTCGACCACGCCGCGACCGCGTTCCCGCTCACCGGCGCCCACCGGGCGGTGGGGTGCGCGGAGTGCCACGCCGGCAACAGCTTCGGGAAACTTCCGACCGACTGTTTCAGCTGCCACGAACCCGACTACGCGCTCGCGGCCGCGCCGAACCACGTGACGGGCGGATTCAGCCGCGATTGTCTCTCGTGCCACACGACCGCCGGTTGGAAGCCGGCCACCTACGACCACAATCAGACCGGGTTCGCGCTCACGGGCAGGCACACGGCGACCCCGTGCGCCGATTGCCACACCGACGGGAACTACCAGCTGACGTATACGGACTGTTACCAGTGCCACCAGGCCGAATACGCGTCGGCGATCGATCCGAATCACGTGGTCGCGAATTTCGGGCGCGACTGCACCCCCTGCCATACCACGTCGGCCTGGACCCCGTCGACCTTCGACCACGACGGCCAATTTTTCAGGATCTACAGCGGCAAACACAGGGATCAATGGAACGCCTGCGCGGATTGTCACGACGCGCCCGCCGATTACGGCGTGTTCACCTGCATCTCCTGCCACCGCCACACCCCGGCCGAAACCGACGGTCATCACGCCGGGGTGCGGGATTACATCTACAGCCGGACGTCGTGTTACACGTGTCATCGAAACGTATGACACGGAGACCGATCATCTTCGGGCTGTTCCTGCCGGCGCTGTTCCTCCTCGCCGCCGGTCCGGCGCGGGGCCAGGCCGGAGGGGAGCGGCGCGGGACCATCACCTACGTCTCGGGGGACGTGTATTACATCTCGCTCGGTTCCCCGTCGGGCATCGAAGACTCGTCCATCGTGTCGGTGGTCGACGGCGCCGACACGATTGCAACCCTTCAGGTGTTTGCCGTCAGTTCGAAGTCATCCGCGTGCAGGATCCTCTCGTCCGGCCGGGCACCGAAGCGGGGGGAGGCGGTCGTCGCGCGGGTCGCCGGGCCTCCCCCGACGCAGCGCGACGCCGGGACGGGCCTGTCGGTCGGCGGGAACGGCGCGGGCGCCGGGGAGGGTCCGGACCAAGGCGGTGCGATCCGGGGCGGCACCGCCCGCGGCGGCACCGCCCGCGGCGACACCGACCGGAACGGCGGTACCGGCCGCGAATCCAGGCCCTTCCCGCTGGCGGTGCGGGGCAGGATCTCGGCGCAATACCAGACGTTCGATCCGGGGAATTCCACGTCCGCCGTCACGCAGCCCTCGCTCTCGGTGAACCTCCGGGGCGCGCTGCGCGACGCTCCCCTCCGGTTCGAGATCTCGGGTGTCGCCCGCGCGTCCCGCACCGGTTCCGCCGGCCCGTTCGGAGCCGGGGGAGTCAACAGGAGCCGGGTCTACAGGCTCTCGGTCGAGTATGACGATTCGCTCAACAGGTTCGGCGCCGGGAGGCTCCTCCCCTCCGCCGGCGTCCACACCGGGTACCTCGACGGTCTCGTCGCGGCAAGGAAAATCGGCATCGTGGAAGTCGGGGTCGCGGCGGGATTCGAGCCGGAATACCGGCGGGAAGGGATCGTGTCAGACCGGCGGAAGGCGGTGGTCTTCGTCGGCGCCTCGTCGGCCGCGCCCGACGGGTGGTCGGCGGCGGCGGCCTACGCGAAAACCTTCCTGCGGTCCTCCGCCGAACGGAGCGTCCTGAGCGGGGCGGCCACGTTCGCACCGTCGCGGGGGCTGTTCGTCACCGCGCGGTCGGAGGTCGATTTCCTCGCCGCGCGAAATTCGGCGGTGCTCCACAAACCCCGGCTGAGCTCGCTCCTCGCGCAGGTCCGGTACCGGATCTCCGACGCGGTGAGCGCGGGCGCCGGCGTGACCGCGTGGAGGCCGGTCTATCCGCTCTCCTTCGACCTGGCGCTCCCCGATTCGTTGCGGGACGACCGTCTCTGGGTCAGCCCGTCGCTCTCGCTGCGCGTCAACGCGGGCGCCGGTGTCAGCGTCCAGGAACAATACTCCCCGCGATCCACGCCGGAGGGTTTCGGAAGGGAGTATTCGAACGTGGCCTCCGTGGGGATGGAGGACATCCTGGGGAGCGGCGTCGCCGCTAGGGTCACGCAATCATTGAACCACTCGTCCGTCGCCGTGTCGACGGGGTACGCCATTGCCGCCAGGAGATCGGTCGGCGACGCGGTGGACGCCGGGGTGAGGTACCAGACGTACAGGAACGACTTCGGACGGAACGCGGAGATCGGGCGGAGCGGGACGTTCGGCGTTGACGTCGGCGCCGCCCTCCCGAATTCGTTGTACCTGATGCTCGGCGCGGAGATCTCCTCCGGGTCGGGTCCAGGCCAGCGGCTGTTTTCGGGCAGCCTGAGCTGGAGGTTCTGATGGAGTCGGTCATCACCATCGTCATCTTTTTCGTCCTGGTCGCGGTGTTCGCGGTGCCCTACTGGGTGCGCGCCGCCCGCAATCGGCGGTCGGCCCTCGAGAGCCACGGCAGGGCGGCGAGGGCGGGTCTCAACGAACCCGCCACCCTCCATCCCAGGATCGACATCGGCACGTGCATCGGCTGCGCCAGCTGCGTGAGGGCGTGCCCCGAAGCCGTGCTGGGCATCGTCGGGGGCGTCGCCGCGGTCATCCACGGCACGCGCTGCGTGAGCCACGAGCTCTGCGTGGCCGCCTGCCCGGTGGGCGCGATCACGATGG
>CAZQSM010000024.1:0-30166 GCA_964596065.1 uncultured Chlorobiaceae bacterium
TATCACCCCTTCCGGATCGGTCAACGTCAATTACGGCACGGACCAGTCATTTACGCTCACGCCCGACACCGGCTACCATATCGACAGCGTGGTGGTTGATGGAGTGAACCAGGGCGCGCTCACCGGGTACGACTTCACGAACGTCACCGCGAACCACACGATCGCCGCCTACTTCTCGATCGACGTCCTGACGATTACGGCCTCGGCTTCGCCAGGGGGAAGTATCACCCCTTCCGGATCGGTCAACGTCAATTACGGCACGGACCAGTCATTTACGGTCACGCCCGACACCGGCTACCATATCGACAGCGTGGTGGTTGATGGAGTGAACCAGGGCGCGCTCACCGGGTACGACTTCACGAACGTCACCGCGAACCACACGATCGCCGCCTACTTCTCGATCGACGTTTTCACCATAACGGCCTCGGCCTCGGCCGGTGGATCGATCTCACCGACCGGATCGGTGAATGTTAACTATGGGGCCAATCAGTCGTTCACGCTCACGCCCGACACCGGCTACCATATCGACAGCGTGGTGGTTGATGGAGTGAACCAGGGCGCGCTCACCGGGTACGACTTCACGAACGTCACCGCGAACCACACGATCGCCGCCTACTTCTCGATCGACGTTTTCACCATTACGGCCTCGGCCTCGGCTGGGGGTTCGATCTCACCGACCGGATCGGTCAACATCAATTACGGCACGGACCAGTCATTTACGGTCACGCCCGACACCGGCTACCATATCGACAGCGTGGTGGTTGATGGAGTGAACCAGGGCGCGCTCACCGGGTACGACTTCACGAACGTCACCGCGAACCACACGATCGCCGCCTATTTTTCGATCAACGTCCTGACGATCACGGCCTCGGCGTCGGCGGGCGGATCGATCTCACCGACCGGATCGGTGAATGTCGACTACGGTTCAAATCAATCGTTCTCGATCGTTCCTGCGACCGGCTACTTCATCGCCGATGTCACCGTCGATTCGGTTTCCGTCGGCGCGGTCGGGTCGTATGATTTCATCGGCGTGACGGAGAACCACACCATCGCGGCGGTCTTTTCGATCACCCGGTTCTCGGTAACCGCGACCGCGTCAGGGGGCGGCGCCATCTCCCCGGCGGGGACCACCGGCGTCAACTACGGCGACAGCGTGATCTTCACGATGACGCCGGACACCGGACGTCACATCGACAGCGTCGTGGTTGATGGAGTGAACCAGGGCGCCCTCACGGGGTACACGTTCACCAACATTACCGCCAACCACTCGATCGCTGCGTATTTCTCCATCGATCTCTTTACGGTGACGGCGACGGCGGGACCGAACGGCTCGATCACGCCCCCCGGGACGACGATCGTCGCGTACGGCGGATCGGCGGCTTACACGATCGTCCCCGACACGGGATACGTGGTCGCCGACGTGCTGGTGGATTCGGTGTCGATCGGGGCGGTGACTTCGCATACGTTCACTTCCGTCTCGGCGGACCATACGATCGACGCCATATTCGCAATCACCACCTTCACGGTGACGACGAGCGCGTCGCCGGGCGGTTCGGTATCACCCGCGGGGGCTGTCACGGTGGATTATGGCGACACACTCTCGGTAGCGATCGACGCGGACACCGGCCACCATATCGACAGCGTCGTGGTCGACGGGGTCAACGTCGGGACTCCGTCTGCCCATGACTTCGAGGCGATCACCGGGAACCACACGCTGGCCGCGTATTTCTCCATCGATGTCTTCACGATCACCGCCTCGGCGGGCGCCGGCGGCACGATTACGCCGTCCGGGAGCGTCAACGTCAACTACGGCGCCGGCCAGGCGTTCACCATCGCGCCCGCGACCGGCCGCCATATCGACAGCGTCGTGGTCGACGGCGTGAATGTCGGCGCGGTCGGATCGTACTCATTCACCGGCGTCAGCGCCGATCATTCGATCTCCGCGTACTTCTCGCCCGATACGTTCACCGTGACGGCGACGGCGGGCCCCAACGGCGCCATCTCGCCGGCCGGCCCGTCCGTCGTGGACTACGGCGATTCCCTGACGATCACGATGACACCCGCGACCGGATATCATGTCGACAGCGTCGTGGTGGATGGGGTGGATGTGGGCGCCCTGACGACCTATACCTTCAATAACGTCACGGCCGATCATACCATCGCGGCGTATTTCTCGATCAACGATTTCACGATCACCGCCACCGCCGGCGCCGGCGGGACGATTTCGCCCGCCGGTCCGGTGGGCGTCTCGTACGGCGGCAGCCGCGCGTTCACGATGAACCCCGCAACGGGGTATCACGTGGACAGCGTGCTCGTGGACGGTGTGAACATCGGAGCGCCCGCAACCCACACGTTCCTCAACGTGACCGCCGATCACACGATCTCCGTCTGGTTTTCGATCAATTACTACACCATCACGGCCACGGCCGGAACGGGCGGGAGCATTTCGCCGGCGGGGACGCTGAACCTGGCGTACGGTTCATCGCAGGCGTTCACGATCACGCCCTCGACCGGTTACGTGATCCAGGACGTATTGATCGACGGAGTGTCGGTCGGCCAGCCCGTGACGTACACGTTCATGAGCCTCTCGGCGAACCGCACCATCCAGGCCTTCTTCGCCCTGCGGACGTTCACCGTGAGCGCCAGCTCCGGGCCCAACGGCTCGGTGACGCCGGCGGGCGCCTCGACCGTCAACTACGGGGATTCGATCCGCTATACGATCACCCCGAATACCGGCTTCTATATCCAGCAGGTGACGGTGGACGGGTCCGTCATCGGTGTGGTCACGAGCCACATCTTCCTGAACGTGACGTCGAACCACACGATATCGGCGACGTTCACCAGCAACGCGACGCCGACCGCGTTCGCCCTCGTCTCGCCGGCTGACGGTGCTACGCTGCCGCCGTCGCTGCTCGGAGCGCTGACCTTTCGCTGGAGGAGGTCGTCTGACGCGAATCCCGGCGACCTGCTGAAGTACATCCTGACGATGAACGGTCCCGGCGTGAATTTCAGCTCATTCGAAGTCACCGACACGGGCGTGACGCTCGACCTGACCGGTCTCCCGATCGTCAACTACACGACGTACCGCTGGACCGTGAGGGTCTCCGACGGGACGGTCAGCGTCGGATCACCCGACACGTTTGACATCGCGTTCGACCCGACCACGGCGGTGGGCGGAGAAACGGGTTCGCTGCCGAAGGTATACGCGCTCGGGCAGAACTACCCCAATCCGTTCAACCCGACGACGTCGATACCCATCGACCTGCCCGAACGCTCGGAGGTCACCCTGGGGGTCTACAACGTGCTCGGCGTGGAAGTGATGACGCCCGCGAGGGGGGAATGGATGGACGCGGGTTCGTACAACCGCCAGGTGAGTTTCGCGGCGCTACCGTCCGGGGTGTACTTCTACCGCCTGAGCGCGAGGGGCGAGAGCGGGGCGCTCTTCGAGAAGGTGATGCGGCTCGTCCTGGTCAGGTAAACCGCTCGAGGACGGCGCGAATGGCGCCGAGCGCATCATCGATCTGCGCGCGCGAGATGATGAGCGGGGGGACGATCCGGATGACGTTCTGGTTCGTGCAGTTGGCGAGGACCCCCGCGTCGAGGAGCCCTGCGACGATCCCGTCGCAGGGACGGGTCAGTTCCACGCCGATCATCAGCCCCTTTCCCCGCACGTCCCGAACGAGCGACGGGCAGGACGCGCGGACCCCCTCGAGCCCGGCGATGAAATAGTCCCCCGAATCGCCGGCCTGCCGCATCAATCCCGATTCGAAGATTTCCTTCATGACCACCACGCCCGCCGCGCACGACACGGGATTTCCCCCGAAGGTCGTCCCGTGCTGCCCGATGTCGAGCACCGCTTCCACGGTCGGGGACCCGAGGATCGCTCCGATGGGCAGCCCGCCGCCAAGCGGCTTGGCGACGACCGCGATGTCCGGGGCGATGTCGTGGTGGCTGAACGCGAACGGCCGCCCGGTCCTCCCGATGCCGCTCTGGATCTCGTCGGCGACGACGAGGAACCCGTGGCGGCGTTGCAGCGTCGCGATGGCGCCGACGAATTCGGCGGACGCGGGAACGATCCCGCCCTCGCCCTGGATGAATTCAAGGAACACCGCGACCGTCGCGTCGCCAACGTTTGAACGCAGCGCCGCGGGATCGTTGAACGGCAGGACCCTGCAGCCCGGGAGGAACGGTTCGAAACCGTCCTTGTACCTGGCCCTGTCCATGATCGATAGCGCGCCGTAGGTCCGGCCGTGGAAGGCGTTCGAAAACGAGACGATCTCCGTTTTCCCCTTTGGACGGCCCCAGAGCCTGGCGATCTTCATCGCCCCCTCGATCCCCTCGGTGCCGCTGTTGGAAAAAAACACCTTGCTGAAGCCGGTGTGCTTCCTTAACAGTTCCGCGAGCTCGAGCGCGGGGTCGGTCACGAAGTAATTGGAGAGGTGGATGAACCGCTTGCTCTGTTCGTGGATCGCCCGGACGACCCCTGGATGGCCGTAGCCGAGCGCGTTGACGGCGAGTCCACCGAAGAGGTCCAGGTACCGTTTGCCCGAACGGTCGTACAAATAGACCCCTTCGCCCCGGTCGATGTCGAGCGGCAGGCGCTTGTAAGTGTGGAAGAAAGAGTCCCGTTCCCGGTCGGTGCTGGTCATTGGCTTCGTGGATGCCGGCTGCTGATTGAAATCAGCTGAAAATACGATATATTACGGCGTTATTCAAATCTGACGCCGATGGACCTCAATCCTTCCGAAATCGAACGCCTCACGATGGAACTGGTACGTCGCGCGAGTGTCACCGGGACGCTGGCGGGCGGCGTCGCGGCGGCGCCGGTCTTTGCCGAAACGCTCCTCGCGGAATGGATCCACGGCTGGCTCACGGAGCGCGGCGTCCGGAGCGTCCTCCAGGACCTTCCCGACGGGAGAAAAAATGTCGTCGCCCTCGTCCGCGGAAATTCGCCGCGGACCGTGGTCCTGATGGGACACTTCGACACGGTCCCACCCTCTCCCGGGCAGGTGACCGGACCCCCCGACGGCCGTGATGACGGCTGTCTCTACGGCCGGGGATCGCTGGACATGAAGTCGGGCATCGCGGTCGCGATGTCGATGATGGCGGCATTGCAGAAGGACCCGACCCGGCCGCGCCTCTCGGTCCTCTTCGTCGCGACCTGCGACGAGGAGGTGGAATCGTCGGGCGTGCTCAGGGCGATCGGGCTCCTCTCGGCGCTCAAGGGGAACCCGGCCGTGGATCGGGCGGACGCGGCCGCAGCCTCCCGCCTCCGCGGTGAAGCGCCGTGTGAGCTGCTCGGCGTGCTCAACCTCGACTACACCACGGAGCGGTACCCCGGCGACCCCGACTACCACGTCTGGGAAGGAACGGTAGGGAAGCTCCTCGCGGGCGTCTATGTCCGCGGTTACCAGACGCACGCCGGAGAATACTTCCGCGGCTTCCACGCGATGGGGCTCCTCTCCCGGCTTGTCTCGGCGATCGACGGCGCCACCGACGTATCGGGCAAAGCGCCGCCTCCGGTGACGCTCAAGGTCCGCGACGCCAAGGACGAATATAACGTGATGACGTCTCCGGCCGGATGGGCGTACTTCAACGTCTTTACCACGGGAACCACCCCGTCCCGGGTGCTCGGCCTGCTCCGCGCGAAATCGGAACGGGTCATCGGTGAATATCTCGATGGCCTGAACGCGGGCTTCAGGGCCTACGGCGAGGCGGCCGGGTTGCCCTCCGGCGGGCTGATCTGGGACGTCGAGACCCTGACCTATTCCGGGTTGCGTCGGCGGGCCGAGCAGCACTCGGGCGCGGAGGCCGTGAAGGCGGCGCTCGGGGCCGTCCGCGACTCCGGCCGGCACGGCGACATCCGGGAGGCGGGGTTCGCGATGATCGCCGCGCTGCTCGACCTCCTGGGATCGAGGGACCCGGTCGTCGTCCTGACGTTCCTCCCCCCGTTCTACCCCTACATCTCCCCCGACCGCGGGGCGTTCGGCTCCGCGGTGCGGGCGGTCGCGCGACAAATGAGATCCGACGACGGGCGCGCCATCACGATGGAGGAATACTATCCCTACATTTCCGACATGAGTTACCTTCGCCTCGAGCCGGAGATCCGGGAGAGCCTCCGGGAACTCACCGTCGAGATGCCGGCGTGGGGAAACGGCTACGCCCTCGACTTCGCGACCATGAACGCCGTCGACCTGCCGGTCGTCAACGTGGGTCCGTACGGCTTCGGCGCACACCAGCCGGAGGAACGGGTCGAACGGAAATATTCCTTCGAGACATTGCCCCGCTTGATCCGGGAGATCGTCGCCGGGCTCCGCTAGAAGCCCCGTTCCACGTCCTTCTCCGGGATTCTCATAATTGAGATCAGGGAGGTCCGCGAGCGGCCGGACACTGGAAAAATGCTCAATAAGGCCTCCTTTTTGGGGATTTTCTCCTTTTTCTCTGGCACATAATGTGAATATAGAGAAAGCGGGGGTCCACCACGAGTTGAACAACGACTAAGAATGAGGAATGATCGTATGAGCGCGAAAGGATTCAATCCGTTCGAGATGGCAAGGAAGCAGTTCGACAACGTCGCGGACCTCCTTGGGCTGAACCAGGCGACCCGCGACCTGCTCCGTTCACCGATGCGCGAATTCTCGTTTTCGATACCGGTGAGGATGGACGACGGGTCGGTGTCGATCTTCAGGGGTTTCAGGGTCCAGCACAACGACGCGCGCGGACCGGGGAAGGGGGGGATCCGGTTCCACCCGATGGAAACCATCGACACCGTCAGGGCGCTCGCGATGTGGATGACATGGAAGTGCGCCGTGGTCGACATCCCCCTCGGGGGGAGCAAGGGCGGGGTGATCTGCGATCCCCACAACCTGAGCCAGCGGGAGCTCGAACAGATCTGCCGGGGATGGGTGCGGCAGATTTCGAGGCTCGTCGGACCGAACATCGACATCCCCGCGCCGGACGTGATGACCAACCCGCAGAGCATGCTCTGGATGCTCGATGAATACGAGACGATCCACGGGGGCAAATACCCCGGATTCATCACCGGCAAGCCGGTGAGCATCGGCGGATCGCAGGGGCGGAACGAGGCGACCGGCTACGGCGTCGTCTTCACGCTGCGCGAGGCGATGAAGGAGATGAACCTGAAGCCGGCGAACACCGAGGCGTCGGTGCAGGGGTTCGGAAACGTCTCGAAGTTCGCGATCGAGATGTACCAGCGGCTGGGCGGCCGGGTGGTCTGCGTCTCGAGCTGGGACCAGAAGGACAAGGCGTCGTATTCATTCTACCGGCGGGATGGCGTCGACCTCGCGGCGCTCACCGCGATCACCGACCACTTCGGCGGGATCGACAAGGCGAAGGCCCGGGACCTCGGCTACGAGGTCCTCCCGGGGGACGACTGGCTGACCAGGGACGTCGACATCCTGATCCCTGCGGCGCTCGAAAACCAGATAACGGCTGAAAACGCCGCGAAAATCTCGGCCCGGGTGAAGATCATCGCCGAAGGCGCCAACGGCCCGACCACACCGGAGGCCGACGCGACCTTGAACGAACGCGGGATCTTCGTCATCCCCGATTTCCTCGCGAACGCCGGCGGCGTCACCTGCAGCTACTTCGAGCAGGTCCAGAGCAACATGAACTACTACTGGGGGAAGGACGAGGTCCTCTCGAAACTCGACACCAGGATGACGGCCGCGTACGTGGACGTCGTGACCGTCTCCCGGAAGCGGAAGATCTCGATGCGGAACGCCGCCTACGTCATCTCGGTGGGGCGCGTCGCCCAGGCGTGCCTGGACCGCGGCTGGGTGTGACGGGCGACGGCAGATTCAACAGGAAGTTTTTCGAGCCGGGCCGCTCCTGGAGCTGGATCGGCGGGGGATCGCCCGGCGGCAAGGCGGGCGGCCTGATCGCCGCCAGCCGGATGCTGGGTTCGGTGGATCCCGGAGGGAGCGCGATTGACGGGTTGCCGGTGAGCATCCCCACCTTCACGGTGATCCGCACCGGGGCCTTCGACGCGTTCATGAAGCAGAACCGGCTCCACGACCTGGCGCTTTCCGACGCCTCCGACACGGAGATCGCGCAGGGGTTCCTGCGCGCCAGCCTGCCGGCGGAACTCCTCGGGGATCTCCGGGCGATCGTCGACGAGGTGCGCGTCCCCCTCGCGGTGCGGTCGTCGGGGCTGCTCGAGGACGCGCTCGCGGAGCCCTTCGCCGGCGTCTACGCCACCAAGATGCTCCCGAACAACCAGGCGAGTCCCGACCTCAGGTTCCGGCGGCTGACGGAGGCGATCAAACTCGTCTATGCCACGGTCTTCTTCAGGTCCGCGAAGAACTACGTCAGGAAGGTGGGCCGCGCGGCGACTGACGAAAAAATGGCGGTGATGATCCAGGAAGTCGTCGGAAGCGGTAACGCCGACCGCCACTACCCGGACGTCTCCGGCGTGGCCCGGTCGTACGATTATTACGCGCCCGGAGACCGCCTCCCCCGCGACGGCGCGGTGAGCCTGGCGCTGGGGCTCGGCAAGACCATCGTGGACGGCGGCGCCTGCTGGCTCTACAGCCCCTCCCACCCGGCGGCCTCCCCGCCGGTCGGTTCAGTCGGCGAACTGATCGACACGACGCAGTCGGAGTTCTGGGCGGTCTCGATGGGGGGCGATCCCCCGTACGACCCTGTGAACGAGGCGGAGTTCCTGTCGCGGTACAGCATCGCCGACGCCGAACGCGACGACCGCCTGAGCCTGATCGCCTCGACGTACGACGCGCAATCGGAACGGCTCAGACCGGGGACCTCGTCGGCGGGTCCCCGGGTGCTGAATTTCTCAGGCCTGCTCGTCGACCGCGCGGTCCCGCTCAACGACGTCGTCAGGCGACTGCTGAAGGAATGCGAGGAATTTGTCGGGGCCCCCGTGGAGATCGAGTTCGCGCTCACACTCAATCCCGCGCGCTTCGGCTTCCTCCAGGTCAGGCCGATGATGGTCTCCGACGACCTGGTCGAGATCAGTGACGCGGAACGGACGGCAGAGGGGGTCCTCGTAGCCTCCGGGTCCGCGCTGGGGAACGGCGCCGATGCCACGATCCGAGACGTCGTCTACGTCCGGCCCGACCGGTTCGACCTCGCTGAATCGCGGGCCATCGCCGCCGACGTGGACGCCATCAACGACCGCCTCGTGTCGGAGGGGAGGCCCTACCTGCTGATCGGGTTCGGACGGTGGGGGAGCGCCGATCCCTGGCTCGGCATCCCGGTCGCCTGGGACCAGGTGAGCGGGGCGAAAGTCATCGTCGAGGCGACCCACGCGCACCGGGCGGTCGACCTGAGCCAGGGTTCGCATTTCTTCCATAATCTCATAAGTTTCAGGGTGGCCTATTTTTCGCTCTCCGCGGCCGTCGATCCCCCCGTCGACTGGCCGTGGCTCGAGGCGCAGGAGCGCGTGTCGGACACCGGGAGGGTTCGTCACGTGCGGTTTCCGTCGCCGTTGAGTGTCAAGGTGGACGGGCGGAAAAAACGGGGGATCATCCGGAGACCGTAAATGGACCAGCCTTCACAACAGCCGGAAAACCTCCTGGTCGAGCTCCGGGAGCGCGCCAAGGAACTGAGCTGTCTCTACACCGTCGAGGAACTCTTCAACCGGCCGGGCATTTCCCTCCCCGACATCATCAGGGGGATCGTCGACGCGATCCCCGCGGGGTGGCAGTACCCGGAGCTCTGCCGGGCGTCGATCAGCCACGCCGGCGAGACCTACCATCGCCCCGATTTCGCCGAAACCCCCTGGGTGATGCACTCCGAAATCCTATCCCAGGACGTGGTCGTGGGGATGGTGAGCGTCTATTACACCGCCGAGCGGCCCGCGGCCGACGAAGGGCCGTTCCTCAAGGAGGAACGCCGGCTCATCGACGCGATCGCCGACCGGCTCGGTCGGAGGATCCTCTTCGAGAAACTGAAGGACGTGTTCGACCATCAACCCGCCGTTCCCGGCGGCGATCCACAGTGGAGGGTGATCCTGGAGCTCCTCCAGAAAACCGACGCGCGGCTCTTCCTCCGGATGTCGCGAAAGATGCTCAACCTCCTCTCGTCGGCGGGCAACGAGGAGGCGAGCGACCTGCTCGCGCGCTATCACCTGATGTTCGCCGGGGAGGCGCAATCGACTTCGGTCGATTCGAACCGCCCGATGAGGTTCCGGATCGGGACGATTTCGCCGGAAGTGACCGACGAAATTTTCGACATGGCCGGAAAATACCTGAGCCACACGGAGATCCTCAACAATATCCAGAAATGGATCATGGAGGACCGGTCGGCCTTCCTCGTGAAAATCCTGGAGGATCCGGGCGCGTCGCTGGAGACGATCGGGAAAACCGTCGACCGGTACCTGGCCGTCACGCGCGGCGCCGAGGAGACGCTGACGCCGCGGGAACGAGGCTACCGCGTGTCGCTCATCCGCCGGCTGCTGACCGAGGACACCCGGTTCATCGCGGTGGCGCTGAAGTTCCTCAACCTGAACGACTTCCGCGAGCTGCTCCACAGGGTCATCTATCCCACCGAAAGCCACGGAAAGCTGGGGGGGAAGAGTTCGGGCCTGCTCCTCGCCTCGGAGATCCTGAAAAAGACGCTCCTCCCGAAGGAAGGGATGCCGGCGATCAAAATCCCGAAGACGTGGTACCTGACGTCGGACGCGATCCTCCGGTTCATCCAGCACAACGACCTTGAGGAAATCGTCGAACAGAAATACGAGAACATCGCGAGGGTGCGGCAGGAGTACCCGTACATCGTCCACCTCTTCAAGAATTCGATCATGCCGCCGGAGATCGTGAACGGCCTCTCGGTCGCGCTCGACGATTTCGGCGAGAGCCCCCTCATCGTCCGGAGCTCGAGCCTGCTCGAAGACCGCTTCGGGACCTCGTTCGCCGGAAAATACAAGAGCCTCTTCATCGCGAATCAGGGCCCGAAGCGGGACCGCCTGCGGGACCTCGTTGACGCGATCGCCGAAGTCTACGCCTCGACCTTCAGCCCCGACCCGATCGAGTACCGGATCGAGCACGGGATGATCGATTTCCACGAGGAGATGGGGATCATGATCCAGGAAGTGGTCGGCAGGAAAGTGGGGGATTATTACTTCCCGGCGATGGCGGGCGTCGCGTTCAGCCACAACGAATTCCGCTGGTCGCGGCGGATCCGCCGCGAGGACGGCCTGCTGAGGATGGTGACGGGCCTGGGGACCCGCGCGGTGGACCGGCTCAGCGACGACTACCCGATCCTCCTGAGCCCCGGCCAGCCGAACCTGCGGGCGAACGTCACGCTCGACGAGAAGATCTACTATTCCCCCCACAAGGCGGATGTCATCAACCTTCGGACCAACACATTCGAGACGGTCGACATCAGGGACCTGGTCAGGGCGTGCGGCGAGGAATACCCGCTCCTGGGCGGCATCATGTCGCTCCTCCGGAACGACAGGATCGAATTCCCCGGGGGTATGGGGTTTGATTTCGAGCGGGATCGTTTCATCGTCACCTTCGACGGCATTTTACAGAACTCCGGTTTTGTCCCCGGGATGAGCCTCATCATGAAGACGCTCCAGGCGGAGATGGGAGTCCCCGTCGACGTGGAATTCGCGCACGACGGAACGGACCTCTACATCGTCCAGTGCCGCGCCCAGGCGTTCGGGAGCGCCGCGCAGCCGGCCGACATCCCCCGGGACGTCCCCCCGGAACGGGTCGTCTTTTCCGCCTCCAGGCACGTGACCAACGGCAGCGTTTCCGAGATCAGCCACGTGGTCTACATCGACCCGGCGCGTTACTCGGCGCTCGCCGACCGCGAGGAACTGCTGGCGGTCGGGCGGGCCGTGGGAGTCCTGAACCAGATCCTCCCGAAGCACCGCTTCATCCTGATGGGGCCCGGGCGCTGGGGGAGCAGGGGGGACATCCGGCTGGGCGTCAGCGTCACCTACTCGGACATCAACAACACGGCGATGCTCATCGAGATCGCGCGGAAACAGGGCGGCTACCTGCCGGAGCCCTCGTTCGGCACGCACTTTTTCCAGGACCTCGTGGAGTCGTCGATCCGGTACCTGCCGCTCTACCCGGACGACAGGGGGGTGGTGTTCAATGAGGCGTTCTTCCTGGAAAACCGTAATTTCTTCCCGTCACTGGTGCCGAAGTACGCGTCGCTCGCCGACACGATTTACGTCATCGACATTCCCCATTCGTGCGGCGGGCAGGTGCTGAACGTCCTGATGAACGGCGAACGGGACGAGGCGCTCGCCCTGCTGGGGCCTCCATCCCCCGGGGGCCCCGCCGAGCCGGTGAAGGCGCAGCGACCGGAGGCCGACGTCCCCCACGACGACGACCACTGGAGCTGGCGGACGAAGTTCGCGGAGTGGATCGCGGCAGAGCTGGACGCGGAGCGCTTCGGCGTGAAAGCGGTGTACCTCTTCGGGAGCACGAAAAACGGTTCGGCGGGGCCGCAGAGCGACGTCGACCTGCTGGTGCATTTCGCCGGGTCGAAGGAGCAGGAACGGGAAATGCTCGCGTGGTTCGAGGGGTGGAGCCTCTGCCTGAGCCAGGTGAATTTCCTGAAGACCGGGTTCAGGACGAAGGGCCTCCTCGACGTGCACGTGGTGACCGACGACGACATCAGGAATAAATCGAGCTACGCGGTGAAGATCAACGCGGTGACCGACGCGCCCAGGCCCCTGACGCTGGGGAGGCGGCCGCTACAGTAACTCCCTCGTCGCCGACGACGGGTCGCCGGGTGAAAACCGGACCAGCGCGAGCTCCGGCCCGTCGTGGGCCGCGCCGAGCATGACCGTCCTTCCAATCGCGTCCTTCCAGCTTCCGGTGATCCCCGCCGACTCGTGCACGTGGCCGTGCAGCGTGACGAGCGGCTGCCGCCGCTCGATGAATTCCCTGATCGCGATGCTCCCGACGTGGACGTCGAGCGGCACGTGATCGACGGACTGCCCGTCGAGGGCGGCACGGTCGAGCGCGGTGCGGTACGGGGGGGAGTGAAAGAGGACGATCGCGCCGGACAGGTCCTCGCCCGGGGCGATCGCCTCGAGGTCCCCCCTCATCGTCGAGAGGGTGATGTCGCGTTCCGCGACCGGGACGCTCCGCCATCCCTCCGTCGGGTGGACACACCCGGGGTCGACGAACCGCGAGACGTCGTAACGCTCCCAGTCCTTCAACCGGAACGGCGTCGGCGGCACGAATGCATAGCCGAAGACCGGATGCGGCCCGACCGCCGACCTCCGGCCGTGGATGTAGCACCAGGCCCCGAGCGACGCCCCCCGTTCGATCTCCTCCTCAAACGCCCTGGGGTCGTCATTCCCCAAAATGAGGAAAATATGCGGATATTCCGGGCCTAATTCCGCCCGCAACCCCGAGAATGCCGGTATCAGGTGATCGGTGATGAACTCACGCGGGGCAGTTTCCCCGCCGGCGAGCACGGACATGTGCGAGGGGAGAAGATCCCCGCCGAGGAACACTGCCGCCGGGCGTTCGAGACGGATGCGGGAGAGGAGCGTCTCGTACCGCGTGCTCCGGCCGTGAAGGTCGGACGCGAAGAAGAATTGGCGATCGGGGGATGTGAGTTCCATGGCCGTGCATCCGTTTCGATACCCGTCAGGCATCGACGGTTCGCGTAATGTACAATTTTTTGTTGATCCGCATCACGCGCCTGTTGCCGGGCTCCCGTCGCCGGACGTACCTTGGGCAAGCATGGGGGATTCCGCGCGTCGGGGAGAAGTCCCGAATGTCGTTGGATTGAAGCGGATAATTCGTTAAGTTCCCCCTGTCAGGAAGTGTCATCAGGGGACGTTCATATGCAGCCTCAACCATCGAAAGCCGGTGCATGGCTCCTGGGGCCACTGCTCGCAATCATCCCGCTTCTCCCCGCAACTTCCCCGGCCCAGTCCAGGATCACCTATAACGGCCTGCCGCTGTTCATGAACGGATCCAACATCGCCTGGATAAATTTCTCGGCCGACCTGGGTCCGGGAGCGACCAATTTCGAACGGTTCGCGCTTTTTTTTGATTCGGTGAAGGCGAACGGCGGAAACTCGATGCGGTTCTGGATGCACACCAACGGTTCGACGAGCCCGGCATACGGCTCCGATGGAAGGGTGACGGGACCCGGCGTCAATACGATCTCGGATCTGGGGCAAATACTCGATCTCGCGTGGGAGCGGCGGATCGGACTGCTCCTCTCTCTCTGGTCGTTCGACATGACCGGCACTTCATACGGGACCGACCTCGCCAACAGGAACCGGATGCTGCTGACGGACAGCGCCGCGCGCGCCGCCTACCTGCAGAATTGCCTCGTCCCGATGGTGCAGGCGCTCGCCGGACACCCCGGCATCATCGCCTGGGAGATATTCAACGAGGCGGAAGGGATGAGCGACGAATTCGGATGGGGCGGCTACCTGCACGTGCCGATGAGGGACATCCAGATATTCGTCAACCAGGCCGCGGGAATCATCCACCGGATCGATCCCGCCGCAAAGGTCACGACAGGGGCCGAGGGGTTTTACGCCCTGTCCGACGTCAACTCCCTCGCCAAGGCGGTCCCCCTGCAGGAACGCATCTCCGGCCTGTCAGCGGAGGAAAAACGGCGGATTGAAATCGCGTTCGCCGCCAGGTACGGTTTCTCCCGGCCGGTCGAAACGATACTCTCGAGGACGGAGGTGTCGGCCAATTACAATTATTACCGGGACGATCGGCTGCTGGCCGCGGGCGGGGACCCGGACGGCACGCTCGATTTTTACACCGTCCACTATTATGAATGGGCTGGCACCTCCGCGTCGCCGCTTCACCACCCCTTCGATCACTGGGGGCTGACGAAGCCGCTGATCCTCGCCGAGTTTTACGCGCAGCCGACGCTGGGCCTTGCGACGGAAGACCTCTACAGGATTCTGATTGACAACGGGTATGCCGGAGCCTTCACCTGGCAATGGATCAATGCCGGTCAGCAGGCCGCCACGAAACCGCTGTTGCGTGATCTGCGCGCGAGATATCCCGCCGACATCATCGTCGACCAGGTGCCGGGTGAGATATTCAGGTTCGAGGCGTCCGATACGGTGGTGGAAATCGGGCAGCCGTGCACGATCTCCTGGAGTGCCGCCCAGGGATCGCTCGTGACATTCAACGGGGTACAGGTCGCGAACCAGGCCGACACCATCGTGACACCGACAGTGCCGACGGAATACCTGCTCCAGACCACCGGCGCGGTGAATGGCTCCAGGACGATCAGCGTGAACACGGTAGTCGCCGACGTCGACGATGCGAACGGCGCCCTCCCGGACGCCTGCGCCCTCGGGCAGAATTATCCGAACCCGTTCAACCCGGCGACCACGATTTCCTACCAGATACCCGAGCGCGCGTACGTGCGGCTCTCCGTCTACGACGTGATCGGAAGGGAAGTGGCATTGCTGGTGGACGGGGAAATGCCGGCCGGCGCCTATTCTCTCCGGTGGGACGCCGCCGCGATGCCCGCAGGCGTCTATTATTACCGGATGCGGGCGGGTGATTTCAGCGAGAGCAAAAAATTGCTCCTGATGCGCTGATTCGGATGTCGCAGAAACTCACAAAGCCCCTCCCGGAGACGGCGGGGGCGTTTTATGTCGGGGAAGTCCTGACCTCCACGGCGATCCGGTCCCCGTCTTCGATTCCTTCCTTTTCCCGGACGGCGGCTTTGACCGGCAGCAGGTACGCCCCGGCTTTTGCGTCGGGAAAGATGGAAGTTCGCCAGGTGGTCTGGCCGATCGTCACGGTGACCCGGACCGAGCCCCATCCGCGGCGGGTCGACGCGGTGAGTCCCTTGATGATCCCGGAGGTTTTTTTGGGGAGGGTGATGAAATACCACGACCCGCGCATCGCCCCGGCGTTGGAGGATGGCGTGCCTGACCCCCGGTAGATCCAGAGCTGTGCCCTGAACTTGTAGGTGTGTGAAGTCTGTGTCGCGGGCATATCGGATGAGTGCGCCCAGAGGGAGTCGAACCCCCAACCCTCAGCTCCGAAGGCTGATGCTCTATCCAGTTGAGCTATGGGCGCGTCGCGAGCGTATCAATTTATGAAGATTTCACTCCCCTCGCAATAATTGAAACGATGGAGCGCCGTTCTATTCTGGCGCCGGTCATGTCATTTTCGTACATTTCACGCTTGCAAAGGATGCCGCACCAAATATTGTTCCGATACATCGTCCTGGCCATGCTCTGCGCCGTGCCGGGTTCCGGAGCGCTGCATTCCCAATGCGTCCCCGACACGACCGCGTACTCCGGGGAGGCCACGTACTACACCTTCGCCGACGGAACCGGCAACTGCCTCTACGACGCCTCCCCCCAGGACCTGATGCTCGGCGCGATGAACGAATCGCAGTACGCGAACTCGGCCGCCTGCGGCGAGTGCGTCGAGCTGACCGGCCCCGACGGGACGATCAAAATCCGGATCGTGGACCGCTGCCCGGAGTGCCTCTCCGGAGACATCGACCTCAGCCCCGAAGCCTTCTCCCTGATTGCGCCGCTGAGCCGGGGCCGCGTCCCGATCAGCTGGCACCTCATCCCGTGCGACGTGACCGGTCCCATCCAGTTCCGGTTCAAGGAGGGGAGCAGCCAGTGGTGGACGGCAGTCCAGGTCCGGAACCACCGGCACCCGATTGCGAGCCTTGAATACCTCACCGGCGCCGGGACGTACGAGTCGGTGCCGCGGGCCCAATATAATTACTTCGTGGAAACGGCGGGAATGGGTCCCGGGCCCTACACCTTCCGCGTGACCGACATCTACGGACACGTAATCGTCAACAGCGGAATACCGCACGTCGAAGCGGGCGTCGTCGACGGGGCGGGACAGTTTCCGCCGTGCGCCGATTCGGTGACGTCGGCGCGGGAGGACGGGATGCCCGCCGCCTTCTGGCTCTCCCGGAACTACCCCAACCCGTGGAACCCCCGGACCACGATCCGTTACGGCATCCCCACGGCTGAGCACGTCACTCTGACGGTGTATGATGCGGCGGGACGGGAGATTGCGCGGCTCGTCGACGGGCACCGGCATGCCGGCGACCATGAGGTGGTGCTGGAAGGGGAGGGTCTCGCCTCGGGCGTCTACTATTATACGCTCCGCGCGGGGGATTATCGGCAGAGCAGGAAACTGGTGCTGGTGCGTTAATCTGACCCTGCCGGCCCGCCGCCGTCGAGGGTTCGCCCCCCCGAATCATTCCTCCTCGATCAGCGACTCTCCGGCGGTGAAATCGTACAGCGTGAGCCGGCGGACCTGGAAGAAGGCGCTCCAGTAGTCCCTGAGCGTCTGTATGCGCCGCCTCCTGGCGATATCCTTTTCGGATTGCGCCAGGAACAGGTTGGGGATGTCGATCTTGCCGATGAGGTAGCGTTCCTTCGACACGTCGAAGCGCCGTTGCGCGATGGTGTCCGCCTTTTCAGCCACCGCAACCTGATTCCGGAGGAGGTTCAGCCGGGAGACCTGGTATTCCGTCTCCTGGTCGAACTCCTGCCGCTGCCGATCCAGAGAAGCATCCACCCGCCGCTGTTCGGAGATCGCAGCGTCGATCGCCGAACTCCCGGCCCCCCATCGGAAAATCGGTACGTCGAGCCGCAACGTGAACTGCTGCTGGTCGAGCAGGTTGCGGTACGCCTCGGGGATCGCCGGCGCCTGCTGGTTGAAACCGACGCTCGCGGTCATCGTCGCGTTGAACAGGTTGTCGGAGCGGGCCTGGGAGACGGCGCGCTCCGCGTTGAGCCGCAGGAGGTCAAATTGCAGCGCTTCGCTCCGGTGGAGCCGGGCCTGCGCGAGCGCGAAGGCGCTGTCGATCTTCAGCTCGGGGATGTCGGTGGGGGGGAGCGCCGCCACGACGCGCGACGGGTCGAGTCCGAGCGCCGTCCGCAGGGCCGCCGCGGACCGGTTGAATTCCAGCTGCGCGTTTTCGAGCTGCGTGCGGGCGTCGAAGTACGCGAGTTCGCTCTGCAGAAGGTCGTTCTCCGCGATCCTGCCGACATTATACCTTCCCTTTGAGATCCTATAGAGCGTGTCGTTATTGGCCAGGTTCAGCGCGGCGTCGGCGGCGCTCATCGAGGCGAGGTAAAAGTCGAAAAACCTGTTCGTCACGTCGATCGCGATCTGCTCCATCGCCTCGGCCGCCTCCCGCCCGGCGATCCGGTAGCGGAGGGACTCGGCCTTCCGGTCCCATCGCATCGTGTTGATCTGAAAGAGGGGCTGCCGGAGATACACCGTCAGGGGGTTCGACCGGTAATACCGCAAGCGCGATTCGAGCAGGTCGATCCGGTTCAGGCCGGAGACGAACGAGAGGTCCGCCCCGGTGAACGGGATCTTCTGGGAGAGCGCCAGGTTGAGCGATGAGGACGCCTGGCTCTGAGCGGCGAAGATACTTGTGCCGTCGGGGAGGATGATCGAGTTGATCGACCGGTAGTAGCCCGGGAGGTCGCCCTGCAGCGTCAGCTGGGGGAGGAACGTGGCGGAAAAGGAATCGTAGGCGTGCTGTTTCGTCTCATAGGCCCGGCGGGCGACCACGCCGAGCGGCCCGTTGGTCTGCGCGAGGCGGATGCACTCGTGGAGCGTGAGGAAGGCGGTGTCGGATTGTGCGCGGGCCGCCGGGTTCACCGTGATGAGGAGGACCAACACCAGGAACGCGGGCCGCGGGACCGCGAATCCCGGGGTTGCTAGTCCCGCCCCCCCGTCCCCGGCGCCGGGCCGCCGTCCCGGGAATGTCCTGCACCCCGCTCTGTTGCTCATTCGTACCTCAATGCTGTGACCGGATCGAGTTCAGCGGCCCGCATCGCCGGAAGGATCCCTGAAGCGATGCCGATTGAAATGGAGATGAAAAACGAAAGGAGGACCGAAAAGGCTGTCACGATCGTGGTGACGCCGGCCATCTCTTCGATCGCGATGCTGATTCCGACGCCGAGCATGATCCCGATGATCCCGCCGGTCACGCTGATCATCGCCGCCTCTCCCAGGAACTGCAGGACGATGTCACGCCGCGTCGCGCCGGTCGCCCTGCGGATGCCGATCTCCTTCGTCCGCTCCAACACCGAGGCCAGCATGATGTTCATGATGCCGATGCCGCCGACGATCAGCGAGATCGACGCGATGGCGCCGAGGACGACGTTGAAAATATCCTTGGTCCGCTGCTCCTGCTCCAGGAGTTGTTCGGGCACCGTGACCTGGAAATCGACGACCCCGTTGTGCCGCCGCTCCAACATCCGGCTGATGACTCGGGCGAGCCCGGTCATGCGGTCCGAGGCCGAGACCCGGACTACGAGCCTGTCGATCTGGTGGTAGTTCGGCGCCTTCTTCACCTCGGTATCGGCGCCCTCGTCGTTTCCCGTCTCCCTGGCCGCCCGTTGAATGTCGAGCTGGGTGATGAGCGTGCGGTTCTTGTACCGGAGCAGGAGAGTGGTCACGGGGGTGTACACGTCGTAGTTGTAGTCGCGGAGCCCCAGGTGTTGGATGTTCTCCTTGCTCAGGGAGCGTTCCTTCAGCACGCCGATGACGGTCAGCCAGAGGTTGCCGCATTTGAGCCGCCCCCCAATCGGGTCCTTCCCCGCGAAAAATTTCGTCTTGATCGCGTGACCGATCACCGCGACGGGCATCGCGTACTCGACGTTCGCTTTCGAAAAATACCGTCCACGATCAATGTCGAAATTCGACGTGGCGAAGTATGTGGTGTCCACGCCCACCACCTTGCCCGTCCGTTTGAGCCCTTCGCGCAGGAATATCGTTTCCACGATCACTTCGGGGCTGACGAACTCGACGTGCGGCAGGACCCGCTCGATGCTCCTCGCGTCCTGGATCGTCAGACCGGGGCTGAACTTCTTTTTTTCGCTTTTTCCCGGGTCTTCGTCCTCCCGGACCCTGCCTTCGGACTGTTCAATCATCGGCGTCACGATGATGTTGTTTGCGCCGAGGAGCTTCAACTGTTCGAGGATCTCCTGCTTGGCGCCGGTGCCCACGGCCAGCATCGAGATGACCGAACCGACCCCGAAGATGATGCCGAGCGATGTGAGGATCGCCCGGAGCTTGTTGTGGAAGATCGCCTCGACGGAGATCCTCAGGCTCTGGAGGAGATGGGCGCGGAACATGGGGCTGAGGCGGGCGGTTGGGGATGGGTGAACCGCTCAGCCGGCGTCGCTCAGGAGCACGGTCTCGGAAAGTTCGCCGTCCCCGGGGGGAGACAGGTAGAGTTCGTCGTCCTCCCCGATCCCCGCCGTGATCACCGCCTCGTTTTCGTTGATCAGGCCGAGGCGGACCTCCTGCCTGACCACCCCGCCGCCGTCCTTCCTGAAGACGAACGTCGTCGTCCCTTCGGTCTGTATGCATTCCAGCGGAACGTGGAGCACGCTGTCGAGTTTTGCGACGAGGATCTCGTTCGAGGTCGTCATCGATGGGCGGAGCGTGGTGTCCGATTCGTTGACGCGGATCCGCACCTCG
Source organism: uncultured Chlorobiaceae bacterium (assembly GCA_964596065.1). GTDB lineage: Bacteria > Bacteroidota > Ignavibacteria > UBA10030 > SZUA-254 > SZUA-254. The sequence goes on from CAZQSM010000024.1 coordinate 20,439, forward strand.
AACACCTTGGCGTCTGAGTTGGGCCGCTGTTCCCCGATATTGGCGACCGATGTCACGGTTCCGGTGAGCGGTTTTTTCGGCTCCGCGTCGAGCTTGAGGGTCACGCCCTGCTTGAGAGCGATTTTCTGAATGTCGATTTCGGTCACGTACGTGATCGATTCCATCTCGCGCAGGTCCGGCAGCGTGGCGACCGACGGGTCCCAGGCGTTGATCGTCGATCCCACCACTTTTTTCTTCCCGTTCCATTCGCGGGCGTAGACCACCATCCCGTCCGCCGGCGCAGTGATGGTGAACTCCGTCATTGTCTTCTGGTAGAGGTCGAGCCGCTGGCGCTCTTTCCGGAGGTCGGCGTCGACCACCTGCATCTTCGCTATCGACTGCTGGGTCTTGGTCACGTAGTTCTTGGTGGCCTGTTCGGTGTTCCGTACCGCCCGCTCGTAATCGATCTTCGCCTGCCGCTGCATCGCGGGCGCCTCGTAGGCCGACTGGTCCATGATGATCCGCTTCTCCTCCTCGACGTACTTCAGGTTGACGAGTTCATCGCGCGCCTGTGCGAGCGCAAGTGTGCTGTCGAGTTTCGTCTGCTCGTACTGCGCCTCAAGCTTCTGGACCGAGAGCTGCGAGTCCTTGTACTTGCCCGTGATTTCGGATTTATCCAGTTCGGCGACGAAATCCCCCTTTTTGACGATGGTGCCTTCGGGGATGAGGTTGGCGATTTTCATCTGCCAGATGTTGGCCGTCCGCGCCCCCTCAGGGCCCATGATCTGGATAGAATTTTTCGCCTGCAGTTCTCCGGTGGTGGTGACGGTGACGACGAAGCCGCCCTTCTTCGGCGAAACGAGGATGTCCGACCCGGCCGCGGGTCCGCCGGATGTGACGAGGGTGATGAGGATGATGACGGCGATCGCCGCGGCGATCGAATAGTAAAGCGTCCGGCGGTTCATGGCGGATTGACCTCGATGACGATGATCGGGAATGGGCCGGGGTTCCGGGAAATCCGGTTCCCCTGGAGCGCGCAAAGCACCCCCTGAATGTAATCAACCGTCCGCCCGATAACAATCGCCGGCCCCGATTAGATCCCTGCCCGCGGGGTTGATGCGTTGCGCCGTCGTACCGTCGAAGCGGGTGGGCCGGTTCCGCCGATCCCGCCGACTTACTTGAGGAGGAGCATTTTCTTCACATTATCGAACACGGCCGCATTCCCCCGCGCGGTCATCCGGTAGAAGTAGACACCGCTGGCGCGTCCGGTGGCGTCGAAGAGTGTGCTGAATCGCCCCGCCTCCTTCTGCACCCCATCGAGCAGGACGGCCACCTCCCTGCCGAGGATGTCGTAGACCGTGAGCGTCACCAGGGCGGGAGAGGGAAGTTCATAGGCGATCGTGGTGGTCGGATTGAATGGATTCGGATAGCATTGCCGGAGCGCGAACGATTCGGGCAGCGACGACAACGACTCGACCCTGATCCTCACCCGGTTCACGGAACGGTCCGTGACGCTGAACGTCCCGCGGGCGCGCATCGTGACACCGCCGTCCGGACCGCCCCGAACGCCGGGACCGTCGGGCGCCCAAGCGTGCATCGAGATCCTCGTGCCCGGCTCGTACGCGAGCTCCCACGAAATCGTGACCGGATAATGGAGTGTGTTGACGAGGATGTCGAAGGATTCGGCCGAATCGGGCGAGCCGGAATAATACTCGAGCATCTTCTGGTTCCCGAACCTCGCGTCAAGCACGCCGGCAGGACCCGGCGGCGGCAGGAGGTAACGGTCCGGCACGGGGGATGGGCCCATCCCAAACCGCAGCAGCTGCCGGCAGCCGTCCGCGTCGGCGATCGTGATTGTGCCCGGTTCGCCGGCCGTCAACGGTATTGCGGGCATCCCCGCCGGCTTCGGCGACGCCCCGGCGCCGCTCGCGTGCAGGACGAGCCGGCCCGTATCACTCACGTTCACCCAGTATGCGCGCATCGGATCGAGCACCTGTGCGGCGCCATATCCCCTGTTGAATCCGAAAAATTCCCCGTGCCCGAGGTTGGGCGGCAGGAAACCCACGCCGGAGGTTGGAACCGTTTGACTCAGCGAGCCGATGAGGTTCCACCCGCGGTGGAGCGTTACGGTGTCGTCGAGAAGCATCGAGCCGACGATTGTTGCGATCGTGTCCGCCCCGAATTTCATCCAGTATCCCTCGCCGGTTCTCAGCGTGTCGCGCGCGGCGTATGCCCCCGCGACCGGGTCGAAGGCGACCGCGCCCGACACCGCTCCGGGAAACACCACGTTCTTCCTGAAATCGTCCGGTTTGGCACCGACCGAGACCAGGTTCCAGCCGCCTGAGACCGACTCCCGGACCGCAAATTTCATGCAGAGGACCAGGAGCGAGTCGGGCATTGGTGTGCCGATCGACTCGGATGGTTCGTACCGGAGACTGATCGTGGCCGTAAACCCTGAATCGACGTCCGCTCCGATGGAGTACACCCGTTTGATTGTCGGAGTCGGGTTGCCCCCGATGATCCGCCCGAGGGTGAGCACCTTGAATCGGGAAATGTGATGAACGCTGTCTACCACGACGGAGCCCGTCTCCCTCCGCGGATTCACGCCGATGGTTTCCCAGGCGTCGCCGAATGCGCTCGGCAGGGTGGCGGGATAAGAGCGCATCGTGACGGAGGACGGGATCCCCCCGGTGTCAGGGAACAGGATGTAGGTGCTGTCGCGTTCGAACCGGTACCGGATTCCCGGTGTCGACGCGTCGATGGTCCGCCGTATGCTTCCGCCGACGATCCTGATGGAATCGCTGATCGCGCCGCCCTCGTCGCTGAGGATATGGAGCGTATCGTCGATCATATCCAGGTCGCCCGGGCCCCGGGCGGTGTTGATCACCGTCAGGTTGCCGTGGGCACCGAGGTTCCACGGCTGCCCCGTGTTGTTCGTATCGAGGTGGAGGTCGTACACCATGAGCCCGCCGGTCGTGTGCGTGGCGCCCCCCGTAAAACGGAGCGTCGAGACCCCCGGAAGGAATGTGCCGTCGCCGAGCCAGTTACGGCCGACAATGATCACCGCCGGGGCGGTATCGTTTGCGGCGAGCGTGCCGTCGACCCGGATGTCGCCGCGGATGGTATCCACCCCCCGGATCCTCAGGGCGCTTCCGGTTTCCACGATCAGTGACGGGAGCGACAGCCCGCCGGGGATTTCTGGCACGCAGGCCAGCGCCGTCGGGGCGATGGCGACCGTGTCGATGGTCCTCGGAATGAAGGGCGGGCTCCAGTTCAGGGCGTTGTTCCAGAGCCCGTCCTCGCCCGCCGTCCAGCTTTTTCTTCTTCTGGGATCGAAATTCAGAAACTCGATGCTCCGATTCCCGCCACCTGCGATGGTGACGGTCGTCGAGAAGTTCTTTATCGTGCTGTCGGGCGCACCGTCGACGATGGTGCCGATGTGGTTCCAGGCGGCACCGCCGTGCCGGTCCGATTGCGTGACGACGTAAGTGCCCGGGGCGAGGTCGGAAACGCCAAGCGTTTCGGTCGAATCATCGGCGATGAGGTTGGACGGGAGGACGCTCCCCCGGTAGATCCGGAGCCTCCAGCGCAGCGGGGCCCGGTCTGACGTCGTGGCGTGGCTCCCGTCAGCGTCGTACCACGCCCTTGCCGTCAGGTTCCCGACCTGCGTACTGACGAATTCGACCGATGCCGACGAGCCGCCGCTGAGGGCGACGCTGTGGAAACCCGTGCCCCCCGCGCCCCCGGGAATGCTCCCGATCTGCTTCCAGCCCGCGCTGTCGCCCCGGACCGCAACATAAGTGTCATTCCCCAGATAATCGATGAAGAGGCTTTCGGCCGCAGACGCGCTCGCCACGAGGTTTGCGGGCGCGATGAATTTGCGGTAGACCGAAAGGTCCCAGGGAAGGGTGTCCCGATCGTTGACCGTCGTGAAGCTCCCGTCGGTGTCGCTCAACGCGCGGACGAGGAGGCTGTTCGGACGGAACACCACCATGTTGACCTGGTGCGTGCCGCCGGCGGTCAGCTGCATCGTGTCGGCGGTATGACTACCCGCAAACGGCACGCCGTTGACGATTTTACCCAGGTGGATCCACCCGGAACTGTCCGCCATCACGGCGATGTACGTGTCCGGGGTGAGGTTTGTGAAGTAGATGCCCGACACCGATGTGATCGATGGGGGAACGAGGTTGCCGGAGGAGACCGACCCCCGGTACAACCTCAGGTTCCAAGGCTTGCCGATCAGGTCGGCGGATGTGGTGAACAATCCGTCGTTGTCCCGAAAGCACCTGACCGTGATGGTATTCGGGAGCGTCTGATAGTTGCCGAAATTTCGTCCGGTGGCCGGTTCGCCGCTGAGGGCGGCGACGGGGTGGACGCCCGGGAAGGGGGGGAATGACCGGTCGTAACCGACCGGCGTTTGCTGGGCGACGGTGTATTGGCCGCCGCGGATGCCGGTGAAGAGGTAATTTCCTCCGATGTCCGTGAGGGCATTGACGGGAGCGGTCCCCCCCGTCAGGAGGACCCCCCTGTTCGCCATCGGGGGCTCACCGAGGTCCCTGGTTCCGTTCCTGTTCAGGTCTTCGAACATCTGGCCCCCGATCGAGATCAGCTGAAAATTTCCGATGTCGAGATCGGCTCGGCCCGTAGTCACAGAATCGAGTACGGCCGTGCGACGGCCCGTGGAATCCGGATGCGTATGGACCCAGCCGGTCCGGTGTTCGGCTTCGATATTGTAGCCGCCCGGCCTCAGGCCGGAAAAGCCGTACCGGCCGGAACTGTCTGTGACCGCCGCGGCCGCGGCATGGCCGCTCAGGTACACGCTCCACCCGGCGAGGCGCCCCTCACCCGCGTCGCGAACGCCGTCGCCGTTCTGGTCGTTGAAAAGCGTCCCCCCCATGGTCCCGGGGTAATAGCCGAAATCGATGTGGGTGCTTTCGGCCGGGGGTGACTCGAATGTCACGATGTGGCCGCCCGACGAATCGGGAACGGTCTGGTAATGCCCGGGCGGCGGGTTGGTCGTGATGACGAATGTCCCGCCGGGCAGGCCGGTGAATTGGTACATTCCATTCGCTGCCGTCCGGGTCGAGTCGATGACGGGGCCTCCGCCCCCGGCGGAGAGGAAAACGCTCCGGTCGGCGAGCGTGCCTTCCCCTGCGTCCATCGACCCGTTGCCGTTGACGTCGAGGAAGATGGAGCCGGTGACGCTGCTCCAGTGATATCCGCCGAAGTCGGGGCCGGATATCGATTGCCCGCTGCTGGTGATCGAATCGAGAAAAGCCGACGGGGAGGTGGTCTGCTTCCAGCCGATCGGCTTCCGGACGGCGACGCGGTAACGGCCCCTTTCGAGGCCCGGGAAGAGGTACGTGCCGCTCCCGTCGGTGACCGCCCGAGCGACCAGGGAATCCGTGGTGTCCGTGAGTACCAGGTTCAGGAGCAGTGTACACCCCGCGATGGCCGGTTCTCCGCTATTCAGCCCGTCGCCATTCACGTCGTCGAATACACGGCCGCCGATTGTCCCGAACTGGAAGTTCGCAATTCTGAAGTCCTGTGTCTCCTCGATATCCCTCAGGTGAACCGGGGGCGGCGGAACGATGTTTTTCCATCCAGGTTCCATTTTCTGGGCCACGCGGTATAGGCCGGGCTGGAGGGTGTCGAAGATGAACATGCCTTCAGAATCCGTGAGGGTGGAATCAAGCACCCAGCCGGAACCCGGCTTCAGCAACAGCATCTTTCTTCCCGGAAGTCCGGTATCGTCCTCCGTTTTTTCTCCGTCTCCAAGCACGTCCAGGTAGACCTGTCCGTGCAACGAGCCGGCCAGCCGGGTGCCGAAATCCCTCCCCGAGACGATCGCCCCCACGTTGACGCGGACCGCATAGAGGTCGGCGGTGGTGGGCCGGGTGATCCTCCAGCCGGTTTGCCGGATAAGCTTTACGGTATAGTCACCGCCGGCAATGTTGGCGAAGAGATATCCGCCGAACGAATCCGTCGTGCATTCGCCGGTGACCGGCTTTCCGGATGCGTCCTTCCCGGAAAGCTGAAGTCGCCACCCGCTGAGCCCCCGATCTCCGGGGTCCTTCCCGCCGTCACCGTTCAGGTCGAGGAACACCGTGCCGCCGATCTGGCCGCGCCTGAAATTTCCAAACGACCTTCGCGGCCGCGACCAGCCGCTGGAATCGATGGTAGTGCGATACATTCGTGGGTCCTCGGCGAGACCGGAGGTCGCCGGGATGACCACCATCGTATCCTTGTTTTGCGGCTCGGGCGGGGCCGGAGGTTTCGGGTATGTCTGGCTCCATCCCGTCTGGAGGCTTTCGGATACGGTGTATATCCCGGGCATCAGGTGGTTGAACGAATAGAACCCCGATCCGTTCGCCAGGGTCGTCTGGAGGATCACGCCGCCGGTGTCAAGCAGCCGGACCGTCCAGCCGCTCAGCCCGGCATCGCCCGCCAGGGAGCTGTCAGCCTCGTCATCGAAATGGAGGTTGCCGCTGATCGACCCGGTCTTGAAATTTCCGAAATCCCGGTTGTTCCGGGTCTGCGCGCCCGCCGTGATCGACTCGGCGTACCCTGCAGACGGGACGGTCTGGACCCATCCCGCCTGCGTACTTTCACTCACGACGTAGGAACCCACGTGGAGGTTGCCGAACGAATAATTCCCGTTCCCCGCCGTCACGGATTGGGCCTGGAACACGCCCCCTTTGTGGAGTCTCACCGTCCAGCCGCCCAACGGCTTCAGACGGTCGCCGTCGTCAAGCACGCTGTCGGCGATCTGGTCCGTCACCACCTGACCGTTGATCTGTCCCAGCCTGAAGAAGCCGAAATGAATCACGGTATCCTGACCGTGGGCCACGATCGGCCGCGGCGTATCCACCGGAAATGTCTGGAACCAGAGGATTTGCTGTACCACCGTCAGGGCATATTCACCCGACGCGAGCCCCGTAAACCTGTAATTGCCTCCGTTGTCCGTGTCCATCTCGCGGCTGGCGGCTCCGCTGAGTTTCACGCGCCAGCGCTGGCTCTGGGTGAACGACGGTTCCCCTGCATCCACAATTCCGTTTTCGTTCCGGTCGTCGTAGATCCTTCCGCTGATCGTTGCGAGCTCAAAATTTCCAAAATTGACCTGCCCGATGGCCGAATCGAGGGCTACCGTGCTGTCCCCCGTCGCATTCGGATACGTGTGCTTCCACCCCGTCCGGTCCTCGACCTTGATGGAATAGTTCCCTGGGGAGAGGTTTGTGAATGTATACGCACCCAGGGAGTCTGTCGTATCGACGGCCGACGCCGCGCCGCCGAGCGTGACCCTCCAGCCGGCGAGTCCCGCATCCGTGTTGTCGTAGGATCCGTCGTCGCCCGCGTCGTTGAAAACGACGCCACCGATGGAGATCAGGCCGAGGATTCCCGCGCGGTTGATGATCTGTGTATAGACGTCGTAATTCGTGACGGCCCGGAGGTCCTGCCAGACGAGGATGGCGCCCCGCGATCCATTGCCGACGATCGCCGGAATTTCCTGCCCGTGGGGCTCTGACGAAACGGCCACGCCCCCCGGCGTCCACTCGGGGCTTCCGCCCGCGGAAATGCTTTGGGCATAGATATCCTCATTTCCGTTGCGGTTGTCCTGCCAGCCGACAATCGCCCCGCCGAAGCCGTCGCCGGTGATGGCGGGAAAAATCTGCTTTTCGGGGGCGGAGGTCACGGAGATGCCTCCGGGAGCCCAGAGCGCCGTCCCGGCGCCGTCGAGCTTCTGGGCAAACAGGTCTTCCTCGACGTTGCGTGTGTCCTGCCAAACGATGATGGCGCCGGTCTGTCCGGTTCCTGCAATTGCGGGCATCGATTGTTCGCCCGCGACGGTACAGACAGGGAGCCCCGCGGCGGGCCATCCGACGTGGAGCGAACCGCTCGCGTCGATCCGGTGCGCATATACGTCGCTGCTCCCGCTGCGGGAATCCTCCCAGACGATGAAGGCCCCCTGTTCGTCGTCCGGAATCACCTGGGGGTTTCGCTGCCGGCCCGCGGCGGCGGTGATCACGATCCCGTTCGTCCCCCAGGATAGCGCGCCAGTCGTTTCAAGATGTTGGGCATAGATATCGGTATTGACACCGCCACGGCCGTCCTGCCATACGACGATCGCGCCGCCGAACCCGTCCCCGGTCAGGCGGGGCTGGGCCTGATCACCGGTTGCCGCACAGACTGTGATGCCGTTGAGCGTCCATTGGGTGATCCCGCCGGGGCTGATCCGCTGAGCGTATATGTCGGACCCGCTCGCGGGGGTGCGGAAATCCACCCAGGAAAAGGTCGCCCCGCCCAGGCCGTCTGACGCGAGAGCGACATCCGTCTGATCGCCGGCGTCCGTGCAGATCTCGATGCCGTTTAATTTCCAGAGGATGCCCCCCAGGTTGTTGATGCGCTGTGCGAAAATATCGGCGCCCCCGCCTCGCCGGTCGGTCCAGACGGCGATCGCACCCCCCTGACCGTCAGCGATGATCGAGGGCAGGTTTTGGTCGCCCGATGCCTTTGAAAGTGCGACGGTCCATTTGGTCAGGCCATTCTGGTCGAGCCGTTTTGCATAGATATCCGTGCCGGTGGTGGCTGAGTCACGGGAGTCCTGCCAGACGGTGATCATTCCGCCGAGGCCGTCGCTGATCATCCTGGGGGACGTCTGATCGCGCGCGACGGTCACCACCGGGGTGTTGACCTGGGGATTGTCAGACCACTGACCGATGGCCGGATCAATGATCAACATCAGGGGGAGGGCGATTTTCAGGGATGCCGTCAGAGTACGCATAAGATTTCCTCTCGCAGCGAAGGTGGAGTTTCACGGGGAATGATGCTGATGCGCCGCGCATGCGGAACGCAACGGTCCCCGGGTATGATGCGATCGAAGGAAGAAAAAGGAGGCAGGCCGTTGATTGAATGGGCCAGCCAGAACGGAAAGTGGGTGCCACCCCTGATAGGGGAATGTACTGACGAAGAATCGTAATGTCAAATTATTTTCCCCGGACCGCGCATTCAACCTTCCGAATTTCATCCCCTTTCAAATGATTCGGGTAAATTATCCCGCAGTGCACGACCAGGGGCTCTCCCGGAGCGGGTCTTCCATCCTGAAACGATCCATGACTCGCCAACCAGATCATCAGGAGCGGTGTTGCAAATCCATCCCATTCTTAGTAAGTTGTCCAGTCATTTTTCCGTCTGGCGCGATTCCGGTGTTGCGCCGCCACGGCACTGAAAGGAACGATCACTGAAATCCTTCGTCTGGGCACTGCTGCTTCTTGCGTGTTTCGCCCTGCCCGCGGGTGCGCAGCCCCCGGCCGTCGCGCGATTCGAGATCCATCCCCCCTCGCTCGTCCTGAGCGGGGTTGATTTCACGCTCACGATTACCGCGAAGGACTCCTCCGGCAACACGGACACGACGTACGCCGGGACCCCGGTCATCGACGGCATCCAACGGGCCGCCGGGCGCGGGCCGGCCGGTGCGATCCCCAAATTCGAAAACGGGGTGCTCACGATCACCGATGCGATCGTCCCGGAGGGCGGAACGTTCGGGATCAGCGTCACCGACGGGACGATCCGTTCGAGCGTGAACGCGCGGGCGATTCCGGGCTTCCTGAGCGTGCTCCCTCCGCTCCTTGCCATCGTCCTCGCCCTCGCCCTGCGGCAGGTCGTGATATCGCTCTACGCCGGGATCTGGCTCGGCGCGGTGTTCTATTTCGACTATGACGTGATCGGCGGGATCTTCCGGGTGATCGATT
>CAZQSM010000025.1:0-28889 GCA_964596065.1 uncultured Chlorobiaceae bacterium
GCTACGCGGCCGGCTATTACAGTTACGTGTGGGCCGAGGTCCTCGACGCCGACGCGTTCCAGGCCTTCAGGGAGGCCGGCCTCTTCAATCAGGCGCTCGCCGCCTCGTTCAGGAAGAACGTCCTCTCGATGGGAAGCAACGATATGATGGCGCAGTACGTAAAATTCCGCGGAGCCGAGCCGAAGGTGGACGCGCTGTTGAAGAGGAGGGGGTTGGATTAGGGTGAATGTCCGGGGGGATGATCCACACCAGGCGGATTCGGCCCCGGGCTGATCGGGATGCAGGGATTCCGGCACCACGCGGGGCCAGCCCCGCCTGATCGGTTCACGGCGGGAGACGTGGGGGGCACCTACTGACGGGTGATCAAACAGGGGCCGGCCCGAAATGCGCCGGCTTCGCGGAGGACGGATTCAGCGAGGAGGCCTCCGGGATGGATTACCGGAGCTTGTAACAGACCTTACCATTGAGCTTCCGCACCCATCTTTGTAAATCCCGCCCCAATTCCGTACAATTTCCCACACTATGACCCGACGGATCACCTGATGAAACCGGCCGCCAGGTATATCTTCATCCTCTTTCCCCTGTTTGCGATCGCGGCGGGTACACGGCTGGCCGCCCAGGAGGTGGACACTACGAACATCCTCAGGGCCGTCGAACTTGAAGGACAGCTCGATTCGCTCCGGCAGAGCCTGAGAATCGTCAACGCCGAACTCCAGACGATGAAGGCGAAGCTCGCTGAGGGGACGGACATCGAAAAACTCCTCGAGTCGATGAACGGCGGGGAGGAGGAGGCCGTCCCGGAGGACCAGCGGTCGAAGCGGAAACGGCTCGACGGCCTCCTGAAGGCGATCAGCGAGCGGCCGGGCCAGCTCCGGTTCAACGGGGGGGTCACGACCATCATACAGGGTAACCCCCGGCGGCGCGACAGGTTTTCGACCGCGACCGGCTCCCTCGACATTTTCGCCCACACCAGTTTTGGAAAGGGCACGCTGCTCTTTTTCGATTTTGAGGTGATCGGGGGGAACGGCCCTGCCGGACGCAACGCCAGGCTCGGTTCCCTCAACGCCGACGCCGGTTCGACGCAGGACCTCCAGGGTTTCGACCGGCTCTCGGTCCTCGAGGCGTGGGGCGAGTTTTCCCTCCTCGACGACGGCTTCGTCGTCACCGCCGGCAAGATCGACCTGACGAACTATTTCGACAACAACGGGGTGGCCAACGACGAGACCGCCCAGTTCATCAGCGGGCCGTTCGTGAACTCGAGCGCCCTGCCCGCCCCCGGAAATTCGCCGGGGATCAGGTTCCGCACCACCATCCTCGACCGTTTCTACCTGCAGGCCGGCCTCGCCAGCGTGGATAACTCCGGTGATCATATTTTCGCGGAGATCGTCAAGATGGGAAGCGTCGGGTTCAAACTGCTCCCGGACACCGACACCGAGGGGAACATCCGCATCTACGGTTACCTGCATCCCGAGGCGGGGGACGGCAGCGGCTACGGAACGAGCGTCGACCAGGCGCTCGGCGGGGGAGTGACGCTCTTCGGACGCTGGAACCGGAACAACGCGTCGCTCGCAGGGTGGTTCGGCGTCGAAAAGGCGTGGAGCGCGGGGGGGCGGTTCGTGACGTCGGTGTCGGGCAGGAAGCTCGTCACCGCCGCGGCGTTCGGGGAAACGTACGCCGCCCCGGCGCCGTCGGTGAAGGAGCAGCTCTTCGAAGGCTATGTCCGGCTGCACCTCAACAGGTGGGCGCACATCTCGGCCCACCTCCAGGCCATCAGGTTCGCCCCGGGCGCGCCGCATGACGTCATCATTGCCGGCGTCCGGTCACAGTTTAATTTTTAACAATGCCAGATCCCCATCACGATCAATCACAAGGAGCTCATATGAAGAAATCGTTCTCGCTCATCGCCCTTCTTTCTGTCATGGCAACCTCCGCCTCCCTGGCGCAGCTCCCCGACGCCAGTCCCACGCGTCCGTCGGCATCGGACAACGCGTTCCTGACCGCACCGGGGTACCTGGAGGTCGAGACGGGGCTCTTCCTGGGTGACGGCTTCTATTCGATCCCGACGCTCCTCAAGGCTTCCCTCGTGAAAGACATGGAGTTCGGATTTTTAATGTCGGGCCTGATCAACCACGTTTCGAAACCGGTGACCTCCACCGACATCGGCGACCCGGGACTGCAGGTGAAATACCAGTTCATGAACGAGGGGAACACCGCGGTGGCGGCGGTCGCGCGGCTCGATTTCTCCGATCCCGGCACGCGGTTTACCGCGTACGTCGTGCCGAGCCTGACGCCCTTCATCGGCCGGTTCGACGTGACGCTCGGCGTCGCGAACCAGAGCGGCACGACCTCGCTCATCTACGCGGTGGCCTTTTCCCCCGTGATGCCCTCGCCGGTCGGCATCTTCGGAGAGTTCTACGGTGAATCGGCGAGCAACTGGTCGCCGTTCTATTTCGACGCCGGTGCTTCGTTCGCGATTTCACCCGACTTCGTCGTCGACGGTTCCTTCGGCGTCGGCCTCAACGACGACGCGGCCGACTGGCAGCTGCAGTTTGGGTTGACGAAGGTGTTGACGAAAATTCTCTAATTCGATGTTCAATCGTCGAATGCGCGAAAGGTCGGGGGTGGTTATCTTGGGTGCAAGAATATCGTCCCCTGGATTTCGTCGACGGAGAATCGCACCATGAACACCCTTCCGGCACCAAGGACAATGTACCACGCTCTCGTAAAGAGGGACTCCTCCTACGAGGGTATTTTCATCGCCGCGGTAAAAACCACCGGCATCTTCTGCCGGCCCACGTGCGGCGCGAAAAAGCCGAAGCCGGCGAACGTGGAATACTTCGCATCACCCAACGACGCGCTCTTCGCGGGGTACCGCCCCTGCGAACGGTGCAAGCCTCTGCAGGCATCGAGCGGGCCGCCGCCGCTCGTCAGGCGGCTGCGGGAAACGATCGAAACGCATCCAACCGGCAGGCTCTCCGACGCGGACCTGCGGCGCGACGGCATCGAACCCTCCACCGCCCGGAGGCAGTTCAAGAAATATTACGGGATGACCTTTCACGCCTACCACCGGGCGCGGAGGATGGGGAAGGCCCTCCGCGAAGTCCGAAACGGCGAAAGCGTCATCGGCGCCCAGTTGAACCAGGGATACGAATCGGCGAGCGGGTTCTGGCGGGCGTTCAGGAACGTCTTCGGCGAACGGCCGGGGAACGCGAACGGCATCGGCGTCCTGACGGCGAAGTGGATCGACACGCCGCTGGGGGCGATGCTCGCCGTGGCGGACGACGGCGGCCTCTGCCTCCTCGATTTCGTCGACCGCAAGGGGCTCGAACGCGCCATCGGGACGCTGCGCCGCCGGACGAAATCGGTCATCACGCCGGGTGAGAATCCCCACATAGAAAAAATCTCCAACGAGATGCGCGGCTACTTCGACGGGAAGCTCTCGCGGTTTACCGTGCCGGTCCGGCCCGGCGGCTCTCCGTTCGACATATCGGTCTGGTCGAACCTCCGTAAAATCCCCTACGGGCAAACCTGGTCGTACGCGCAACTGGCCGGGAGTATCGGGGACCCGAAGGCCGTACGGGCCGTGGCCCAGGCCAACGGCCGGAACTATCTCGCGATCATCATCCCCTGCCACCGCGTCATCCGCTCGGATGGCTCCCTCTCCGGCTACGGCGGGGGGGTCTGGAGGAAGCAAAGGCTCCTTGAGCTGGAAAAATCGGCCGGATTGAAGGTCTAGACCGGCCTGTCGCTCCGCAACTATTGCACCCCCGCCCCGTACCATCCCCTGAGCCGGTTGTCTCAATGTTGTCCCTTCATCAGACGGTATCGCAGTGATGACGCATCACCACCCATCTACGCCCGCGTTCTTCGCCCGCAGGCCGGCAGCACTGATCGGCTGCGTGCTCGCCCTTATCCTTCCGGTGATCTGCGCGGCTGCGCCCATTTCCTCCGTCGGCGACCCGGGAACGCCCTTCGGAACCCCCGCTTCGACCACCGACACGCTGCGCCCGATCCGCGTGGACGCCCTGCCGACGATCGACGGCATCTTCGACGAACCGTTCTGGAAACTGGCGCCGAGCGTCACCGGGTTCAAGACCTTCCTCCCCGACTACGACATCGTCCCGAGGGAACAGACCGAGGTCGCCTTCGCGTATGACGCCGAAAATATCTACTTCGGGTTCCGCTGCTACGACGACATCTCGCAGATCAAGGCGTCGGTTTCCGCGCGCGACAAGATGATGCAGGACGATTTCATCTGCATCAACCTCGACGCCGCCAACGACCAGCAGGGGCTCAACGCGTTTTACGTGAACCCGCTCGGCATCCAGGGGGACAGCCGGTTCGCGGCGGGCAACGAGGACTTCAGCCCCGATTACGTCTGGTACAGCGCGGGGAGGATCGACTCGATCGGCTACACGGTCGAGGTACGCCTGCCGCTGAAAAGCCTCCGCTACGCGAACAACGACCCCACCGTGATGGGCGTGATCGTCGAGCGCTACATCCGCAGGCGGGACGAGCACAGCTGCTTCCCCCGGCTCGACCCGGCCAAGGGGTTCGCCCTGCTGACGCAGATGTTCCCGGTGAGCTACCCCGGCGTGGAGCATTACACGTTGCTGGAAATCCTCCCGGCGGTCACCGCCACGCGGCAGGACGTCCGCAGGGGAACCAACCTCGAGCGCGACCGGCAGGAGGCGGAGGTGAGCCTCACGGCCAAGTACGGCATCATGTCGGACCTGATCCTCGACGGGACAGTCAACCCCGACTTCAGCCAGGTGGAGTCGGACGCCGGGCAGGTGGACGTCAACCTCCGGTACAGCCTGTTCTATTCTGAAAAGCGCCCCTTCTTCCTGGAGGGGCAGGACAATTACACCATCGCCGCGACGGGCAACGATCTCGACCCGCAGATCTTTTATTCGAGGACGATCGCCGACCCGCTCCTCGGCACAAAACTGACCGGGAAGATCGGGGACGGAAACACCATCGCCGCGCTCTACGCGATGGACAACGTCTACGAGGCGGACCGGGGCTCGCTCGGCAGGTACGTGCATACCCCGGTCGTGCGGTTCAAGCGTTCGCTCTCGGAGGACAGCTACGTCGGGTTCCTCTACGCGGGGAGGGAACTCGAACGGACCAACAACAGGCTCGTGGGATTCGACGAGATGGTCCGCGTCTCGGACGCCGCAGTGTTTTCCGGCAGCGGTTTCGTGTCGTCGGCGAAGGACGACCCGGCGATCGATGCCGTCAACGGCCACACGCTCGGCCTGCGGTTTTACAGCGGCACGCGCGATGTCGATTACAGCCTCAGCGTCCGCGAGATCTCTGAAAATTTCCGGGCCGACATGGGATACATGACGCGTTCGGGGCTGGTGAACTTCACCGGGTACCTCAACCCGAGGATCTACCCGGAGGCGGAGTTCTTCCAGCGGATCGGGTTCGAGCTGGTCTCGAGCCAGACGAAGGACCGACCGAGCGGCCTCTGGGAGACGGCCAACGACCTCGCGGTCAATGTCTTCTTTTCCGGGAGCTGGCTGTTCAGGGTGAGGCTGAACGGCTCGACGGAGATATTCGATGCCCGGCGGTTCCAGACGAGCGGCATCCATTCGCAGGTGAGGGGCCAGCTCTCCAACAGGGTGTTCGTCAACCTCCTGCACCGGCGGATGCGGGCCATCTATTACAGCACCCCGGAACAGGGGAAGAGCAACGTTTTCAGCGGCTCGTTTACGATCGATCCGTGGGAAAATTTCAGGGCCGACGCGAGCTTCACCTACGCGGATTTCTATCCCGACGCCACAAATGAAAAACTGTACGATTACCTTCTCACCCGGCTGCGGCTGACGTTCCAGGTCAACCACTATCTCTTCTTCAGGACCATCGGCGAGTACAACGACTACCGCAGAAATCTCAACACCGAATTCCTCGCGTCGTTCACCTACATCCCGGGGACGGTCATCTACCTGGGGTACGGCTCCATCTTCAACCGCGTCCGGTGGGACGGCACGGAGTACGTCGAGGCGGACAACCTCCTCGAAATGCGCCGCGGGCTCTTCCTGAAGATGTCATACCTCTGGAGGTCGTGAGTGTTCTCCGGGGATGGATTTATCCCCCGTATTGCCTATATTTGATGATTGATCACGCGGCTCCTCCGCCGCCCATCATCCATCATTGACATCCCACGATGAAAATCACAAAAGTCATCCTCCTGGTCTTCTTCCTCGTGTTCCTGGCGCTCCAGTTTTTCCGGCCCTCGAAGAATTCGGGTTCCACCGATCCTTCCACCGACGTCTCGGCCGCGGTCCCGACGCCGCCCGGGGTGGCCGCACTCCTGAAGGAATCGTGCTACGACTGCCACAGCAACGAAACCCGGTACCCCTGGTACGCCGAGGTGATGCCGGCGGGATGGTTCCTGGCCGGGCACATCGACAACGCGAAGTCACACCTGAATTTTTCCGAGTTCACGACGGGGAGCCTGCGCCGGCAGTTCCACAAGTTCGAGGAGATCACCGAACAGATCGACCTCGGGGAGATGCCCCTGCCCTCGTACCTGATCCTGCACAGCGCGGCGGAGCTCTCCCCGGAGAAAAAACAATTGCTCCTGACCTGGGCGGAAGATTCGCGGGAATCGATGAAGGCGCGCCACCCGATCGACAGCCTCGTGCGGCGCCGGAACTGACAACAGCGACAATCGGAGGGATATCATGAAAAAATCGGGAAACGTATCGAGGCGCCGGTTCGTCGGCACGGTCCTGGGCGGCGCGGCGGCGGCAGGAATGACCGCGGCCGGCATCGCGGGGGCGTTGCGTCCGTTCGGGGAGGCCCTCGCCCAGGAACCATCGCCCGGGAAGGGGGGAATGCCGTCGCGGCCGCTCGGGAGGATGGGGCACGACGTGAAGCTTTTCAGCCTGGGGGGGCAGGCGACGCTCGAGGAGGACGGGACTGAAAAGGAATCGCTCGGGATCATCAACCGCGCGATCGACCTCGGGGTGAACTACATCGACACCGCGGCGATGTACGGGGGCGGCGTGAGCCAGAAGTACATCGGGCAGGTGATGAAGACGCGCCGGAAGGAGGTCTTCCTCGCGACGAAAACGCACAGCCGCTCCTACGACGGCTCGATGCGGCTGCTGGAGGAATCGCTCAAGAACCTGCAGACCGGACAGCTCGACCTCTGGCAGCTCCACAACGTGCGGACGCAGGACGACCTGGACCGGATCTTCGCGAAGGACGGCGCCATCAGGGCGCTCGAGAAGGCCCGCGACGAAAAGACGGTGCGCTTCCTGGGGATCACCGGGCACTACGACCCGCTCATCCTGAAAAAGGCGATCGCCCAATACCCGTTCGACAACATCCTGATGGCCCTCAACGCCGCGGACCGGCACAACCAGTCGTTCATCGAACACCTCCTGCCGACGGCCGTGGAGAAGAAGATGGGTATCGTCGGAATGAAGGTCCCGGCCCGGGGACGGATGTTCCGCGAGGGCGGGATCCGCTCGATGGAGCAGGCGATGCGCTACGTGCTGACGCTGCCGGTGAGCACGATCATCGTCGGCATCGACGACCTCAAACAGCTCGAGGAAAACGTCCGGATCGCCCGTGATTTCAAACCGATGAGCGCTGACGAGATGAAAAAAACCGAGGAGCTGACGAAGCCGTATTACGCCGAGGCATCCTGGTTCAAGGTTTCCTGGTAACTCTGACGGTCAATCGGTCGCAACTATTCCTCCTGGTCAACCATCCCGTCCTGCAATAGTACACCTCGGTGCACTATTTGGCACAGGGGGAATTGACAGCCGGGCCGGATTTTCAGGCGGCTGATGCAGCCGTATCCCGGCCGATGTTGAAATATTCACCACCCGCCGAATTTTTCCGCAATAAAGCCCACCTGTTACAATAATTATCATCACGGAACAATCCATTTTCAGCGCTTTTCTGACGGGAATGGAAATTGCATGCAATCTTGGATTGCGAGCTGGCAATACCCTGACCCGGGAGAATGATCGGATGCAGCTGGGTGCCTATGTGACCGAATTGGTCCTGCGGTGTCATCGGTATGAGAAGAGGGTGGCGGCCACCCTCGGACTCTCCGTCGACGAGACGCACGCCCTGTCCCAACTCTTTCTCCACAATCCCTCCTGCGTCAAAGACCTGACGGGGCGACTGGGAGTGTCTTCGACCCGAATGTCGCGGGTCCTGCTCATGATGGAACGGAAGGGGCTCATCAGGAGGCGCTCCTCGCCGGTCGACCACCGGGTCGAACAGGTTTCATTGACCGTCGGAGGAACCGCCCTGGTCGGGAGGCTGATGGAGATTTCCGAACAGTCGGGGGGAGATCTCTTCAACGGACTGCCGGCCTGTGAACTTCCCCGATCCCGCTGCGGAACGGAGGAAGAGGAGTTCGCCGATTAGTAGCTCCCGCCGATCCGATCCGGGACGACGGACCACGCCGAATATTGATGATTGAACCGGAGATTGGATCATGGACAATCTTGTCGATCCCGAACTGCTCACCGAGATTCGAAAGTACGGCAGATTCGACGTGAACGCGTGCATGAATTGCGGGAGCTGCACGCTCTCGTGCGACCTCTCCGCCGATCACGCCGCCTTTCCCCGAAAAACCATGCAGCGCGCCCTGTTCGGACTGCGGGGATCGCTCGACCGGAGCCTGGAGCCGTGGCTCTGCCACGACTGCGGCGAATGTTCCGAGGTGTGCCCCCGGCACGCCGAGCCGAGGGAATCGATGGCGACGCTCAGGCGGTACCTCGCCGGGCGGTATGATTTCAGCGGCCTCTCGTCAAGGATGCTCCGATCGAAATGCTGGGCGATCCTGTCGCTGACCGCCGCCGCGTTGATTTTTCTGGCACTCTTCGCCTGTTACCACCTCGTGTACGCGGAGCTGACAGTCGACGACATGCTCTCGATGCCCCTCGGGCTCGAACACATGTTCGGCATGATCGTGGATTTCACGCTGGTGGTGGTGGCCATCCCGCTCGTCGTCATGGCGGTCAACGCCCTGCGAATGTACCGGTACACGATGGGAAAACCGAGCGGGGAGCGGATACCCGCCCGCCATTACTTCGCCGAATTCAAGACGATGCTCTCCCACGCGGTGTCCCACGAAAACATCAGGAAATGCATGGCGGGGGCGGGGGTGAAACGGTGGAAAAAACACTGGCTGCTCGGCCTGGCGTACTCGATGAAGATCGTCATCATCGTCTTCTTCCTGGGATGGTTCCAGACGGACACCCTCTACCCCGTCTACCATCCCCAGCGCTGGATCGGGTATTTCATCGCCGCCGTGCTCATCGCATTTCCCGTCGACATCCTCGTCGGCCGGATGCGGAAGAAGGAGGAGATCCACCGGTTCACGCAGGCCAGCGATCTGACGTTTCCCGTGACGATGCTGCTCACCGCGGTGAGCGGACTCGCGGTCCACGTCTTCCGGTATGCCGACATGCCGATGGCGTGTCTTTATTCGTATGCGCTCCATCTGGCCTTCGCCGTCTCCCTCCTCGTCATCGAGATGCCGTTCGGGAAGTTTTCGCACGTGCTCTACCGGCCGATGGCGCTCTACTTCCAGTCGGTCAGGGTCCTGGCGGCTGAAGCGTCTAAGCCCCGGCCGGAGGCCACGGCCCCGGCAGGCGTTGTCCCGGAAGGAGTGACGTCAGCATGAAGATCAGAAAGAAGAACAGGACCGTCGGCTCGGCGCTCGTGGTGGGCGGGGGCATCGCCGGGATGCAGGCATCGCTCGATCTCGCGGAGTCAGGGATCAAGGTCTATCTCGTTGAAAACAAACCGTCGATTGGCGGGGTCATGACGCAGCTCGATAAGACGTTTCCCACCAACGACTGCGCGATGTGCACCATCGCCCCCCGCCTTGTCGGGATCGACAGGCACAAGGACGTGGAGATCCTCACCCTTACGGATGTCGAGCGGGTACAGGGGAAGGCCGGACATTTCCGCGTGCAGGTCCGGCGAAAAGCCCGGTACGTCGATGAAAGCAAGTGTACGGGGTGCGGATTATGTTTTTCGGGCTGCCCCGTGACCCTTCCGAACGGATTCGACCTGGGATTGTCGGATCAGAAGGCGATCTATTCCCTGTTTCCGCAGGCCGTGCCGAACAAGGCGGCGATCAACAAAACGGAGAGCCGCCCGTGCAACGCCGCGTGTGAGGACACCTGCCCGGTGCATACAAACGTTCCCGCGTACGTCAAGCTGATCGCCGAGGGCCGGTTCGAGGAGGCGTACCGGATGAACCGCGACGTCAACCCCTTCCCATCGGTGTGCGGCAGGGTCTGTTACGCCCCGTGTGAGAAGGCCTGCAACCGGTCGCAGCTCGACGCGCCGGTTTCCATACGGAATCTCAAGCGCTTCGTCGCTGACAGAATCAACCTGGATGACCTGCCGGTACCGCACATAACGAAATCAGGGAAAGGAGTCGCGATCATAGGGGCGGGGCCGGCAGGGCTGGCCGCAGCGAATGATCTCGCGCTCCAGGGGCATTCCGTTGTTGTCTACGAAGCCCGTGAGGAGGCGGGCGGAATGCTGCGGTATGGCATACCGGAATACCGGTTGCCCCGGGCCATCCTCCGGCAGGAAATCAATTACATCCGCAGGCTCGGGGTCGAGATTAAAACCGGGATCACTGTCGGGACAGACATCACCCTCGAATCGCTCCGAACCGGGTCCCACGCCTTGTTTGTCGGCGCGGGAGCGCAGGGCGGAATGATGCTCGGGGTCGAGGGATCCGACCTCCAGGGGGTGACCGATGGCATCGAGTTCCTCAGGCGAGTGAATGCGGGGGAAACGGTCACGCTCGGAGGGAAGGTCGCGATCATCGGCGGAGGAAACACGGCGATCGATTGCGCCCGGACGGCGAAGCGCCTCGGGGTGGGAGAGGTCAGGATCGTGTATCGTCGGTCGCGCAACGAGATGCCCGCCGCGCCGGAAGAGATCGACGATGCTCGGCGCGAGGGAATCAGCTTTGAGTTCCTGACGATCCCGCGTCGGTTCATTTCGTCGAACGGGAGCCTTTCGGCGATGGAATGCAGCCGTATGACACTGGGCGAACCGGACGCGAGCGGGCGTCGCAGGCCCGTCGTCGTCCCGGGATCGGAATTCATCGTACCGGTGGAGACGGTGATTGCCGCGATCGGGCAGACCACGCAGCTCGAATTCCTGCGTGCTCTTGGACTGACCATGGGCAGGAATGACACAATCCAGGTCGACCCGAATACCGGCGAAACCAGCATCGGGGGTGTATTCGCCGGCGGGGACGTCGCCACGGGTGCCGCGTTCGTCATCGACGCGATCGCGGGCGGGAAGGCCGCCGCGCGTTCCATCGGGCGGTATCTCGGAGGCGGGGCCGCGCGGCCGGCCGACCGGGGAAGGATTCCGCAGCAGCTCGGCGATCCGGAGATCAGCGGCCTGCGGGAACGATTTCCGACCGAACCGAGAACGGCACCGGCGGAACTCCCGGTCGCGGACCGGATCGACAATTTCCGGGAAGTCCTCTCGGGCTTCACGGAGGAACAGGCGGTTGCCGAGGCAAAACGGTGCCTGGCCGGGAAAATCACCGGCTGCATCGAGTGCGGCGAGTGCGACAAGCGTTGCGATGCCAGGGCGATCGATTACCGCCAGCAGGACAGGTTGGTTGACATCGACGTCGGCGCCATCGTCCTTGCCCCGGGCTGCGAGATCTTTGACGCGGGGACCAGAAGGGAACTGGGGTTCGGCCGGTATCCGAACGTCGTGAACGCGTTGCAGTTGGAGCGGATCCTTTCACCGACGGGACCGTACGGCGGACACGTTCGCCGGCCCTCCGATCTGAAGGCGCCAAAACGGATCGCCTTCCTCCAGTGCGTCGGTTCGAGGGACGCGGAACACGACTATTGCTCCGCCGTCTGCTGCATGTACGCGACCAAGGAAGCCATCATCGCAAAAGAACATGTGGGAGCGGATCTCCAGTGCGACATCTTTTTCATGGACGTCAGGGCGTACAGCAAGGGATTCGAGGCCTATTTCGAAAGCGCGAAGAAGGTCGGCATTCAGTACATCCGCTGCCGCGTGCCGGTTATCCGCGAGAATCCGGACACGCACGATCTGACGATCAGTTACCTGGCGGGTGATGATCGGAGGCAGTCGGCCGAGTACGACCTCGTGGTGCTCTCGGTCGGCATGGTGCCCCTGAAGAAGACCGCGGACCTCGCCCGGGTGATGGGAGTCGAATTGAATCCCTTCGGCTTCTGCGCCACATCGACGCTGGCCCCGGTCGAATCGACCAGGGAAGGGATCTATGTGGCTGGACCTTTCGCGGGTCCGAAGGACATTCCCGAGAGCGTCGTCGAGGGGTCGGCGGCGGCGTCAAAGGTCCTCTCGCTCCTCAGGGGTTCCCGCGGGAGCCTGATCAGGTCGAGATCCTACCCGCAGGAGACCGATGTCCGCGGACAGAAACCGAGGATCGGCGTCTTCGTCTGCCATTGCGGAACGAACATCGGGAGCGTGGTCAACGTACCCGATATCGTAGGCTACGCCCGCACGCTTGACGGGGTGGTCTACGCCGAAAACAACCTCTATACGTGCTCGAACGACACCCAGGAGCGGATCAAGTCGATGATCAGGGAGCACAACCTGAACAGGGTCGTTGTCGCCTCCTGCACGCCGCGCACGCACGAACCGCTGTTCCGTAACACTCTTCGTGAGGCGGGGCTGAATCCGTTCCTGTTCGAGATGGCCAACATCCGCGACCAGTGCTCCTGGGTGCACATGCACGAGCCGGAGAAGGCAACGGCGAAGGCGCGCGACCTCCTGCGGATCGCCCTGGCGAAGGTGAAACTCAACGAACCGCTCCACCCGCACATGCTCGAGATCAACCACGACGCGCTGGTGGTGGGCGGTGGGATCGCAGGGATGACGGCGGCATTCGAGCTGGCAGAACAGGGTTACGGCGTCCACCTGGTGGAAAAAGATGCCGTGCTGGGGGGCTATCTGCGCAAACTGCGCCGCCTGATCACCGGTGAAGATCCCTGGGAACGCGTTGCGGCAATCGCCCGGAGGGTGATGGCCCACGAAAAAATCCGCGTTCACCTGGATTCGACCCTTGTAACGGTGAGCGGTTCACTGGGGAACTTCACGTCGACGATTTCCACGGCGGGCAACGGGAACCGGGTGGAGGTGAAGCACGGCGTCGTGATCGTCGCCACCGGTGCGGAGATGTACCGGCCCTCGGAATATCTCTACGGTCAGGACCGGCGGGTCCTCGTCGCGGAGGAATGGGAGGAGCGTTTCGAGTCCGGGTCGTTCAGGGGGGACGCCGTCGCCTTCCTCCAGTGCGTCGGTTCACGGAATGCAGAACGAACCTGGTGCAGCCGGACCTGCTGTTCCGAAACGGTCAAGCACGCGATCGCCCTCAAGGAGAAGCGGCCCGACGCCGGGGTCTTTGTGCTCTACAGGGAGATGCGGACGTACGGATTCAACGAAGCCTATTACTCGAAGGCGCGGAAGCTGGGTGTGGCGTTCATCCGCTTCGCCGACGACAACCCGCCCGTCGTGGTCGGCCACAACGGGAAGCTCTCGGTCATGGTCCGTTCGGAGACTCTGCAGGAGGCAACCCAACTGCTGGTGGACAATGTCGTCCTGGCGGCCGCCACGGTGCCGCGCGAGAGCAACAGGGATCTCGCGCAGCTGCTGAAAGTGCCGCTCGGTGATGATCGGTTCTTCCTCGAGGCGCACCGCAAGCTCCGGCCGATCGATTTCGCCACCGACGGCATCTACGTCTGCGGAAACGCCCACTCGCCCCTGGGCATCGACGAAACGATCTCCCAGGCCCTCGGCACCGCCGCGCGGGCCTCGACCGTGCTGTCGCGGGAGAAGATCGACCTGGATCCGACCATCTCCCACGTCGTCGAGGAAAACTGCGACGGGTGCGGATACTGCGTGGAACCGTGTCCGTACAAGGCGATCGCCCTGATCGAGCACGAGGTGAACGGGGAGGTCAAAAAACGCGTCGAGGTGAACGATTCGCTCTGCAAGGGATGCGGGTGCTGCATGGCCACCTGCCCGAAGAAGGCGATCTTCGTCTGGCACTTCCGGCCCGAAATGCTCTCGGCGGAAGTGCAGGTGGCGCTGGGCCGGGAAGCCCCCGCCGGGGTGACGTGACGCGACGGGATCATTTTCCGAGGACGTGAATCCATGGAAACAGAGAACGGGCAGTTCGAACCGCTGATCATCAATTTTTGCTGCTACTGGTGCTCCTACACGGGCGCCGACCTGGCGGGCACCTCCCGGCTCCAGTACCCGACCAACACGCGCATCATCCGGGTCCAGTGCACCGGGATGATCCATCCCAACCTCGTGATCGAGGCGCTCACGAGCGGGGCCGACGGGGTGCTGGTCTGCGGTTGCCACCCGGGAGACTGCCACTACCTGGAAGGGAACGTGCGCGCGAAGGCCCGGGCGGACGCCATCGGGCTGATGCTGCAGGACTTCGGGCTCGAGGACGAACGCTTCCGGCTCGAGTGGGTGTCGGCGTCAGAAGGGCCGCGCTTCGCGCAGGTGATCACCGAGATGGTCGAGCGGGTGAAAAAGCTCGGGCCGAGCCCGTATCGGCAGGCCGTGTCGGCGTAGGCGCGCGGGGTTGAATATCATCATTTCCGTTAACTACGAATCCACGGCATTCGATTCCACAACGGTAACACTCACCGGATGAAAGGAGAGACGCTATGGCAGTACGATTAGCCCAGGAGTGGTTCACGATCTGCGGAGGATGCGAGGTCACGATCCTCGACGTCGGCGAGCCGCTTCTCGATATTCTTCCCAAGCTCGACATCGTCCATATGCCCGTCCTGATGGACCATAAGGTCTTCGGCCAGACGGGAGAGAAGACGCAGATGGAGATCCCGGAAGCGGACGTCGGCATCATCTCCGGCGGAATCAGGACCGAGGAAAACAAGGAGCTGGCGAAGGAGATGAGGAAAAAGTGCAAGACGCTCATCGCGATGGGGTCGTGCGCCTGTTACGGCGGGATCCCGGCCCTCGCGAACCTCTCCACGGTCGAAGAGCTGTACGAAAAAGTGTACCGTGGTTCGGTGACGACCGAATCCAACGGGATACCAAAGGAACAGCTCCCCCCGCTGACCGACAAGGTGTACGCGATCCACGAGGTGGTCCCCGTCGACGTCAAGCTCCCGGGGTGTCCCACGACCCCGGAACTCTTTGTCGAGGCGATCAGCGCGCTTCTGGAAGGGAGGAAGCCCGGGATGTCGGGAAAGAGCGTCTGCGACGAATGCCCCTTCGTCCGGGAGAAGAAGGCGGTGTCCACGCTCAAACGCCCGCTGGAACCGCTTCAATTCGAACCGGGGGCCGCCCTGAACACCGTACGGTGCGTGCTCGAGCAGGGGTATCTCTGTCTCGGGCCGGCGACGAAGTCGGGTTGCGGCGGAAGCGAGAAGACCCCCCGGTGCATTCGGGCCTACCAGTCGTGCCGTGGATGCTTCGGACCCCTCTCGGACAACGCGAACCCGATGGTCGACATGATGGGGGCGCTCGCGTCCATCGGCCTCGACGCAAAGGTGATCGAGGACCGCGCCGCCACCTTCAACCGTTTTGCCGGCGCCCAGGGCAGACTGCGTCCGGTACCCAAGAAAGGAGGGATGGTGTCATGAGTAAATCCATCGTCATTCAGCCGGTGAGCCGGATCGAGGGGCACGCAAAAGTCACGATCCAGCTCGACGACGCTGGAAACGTGCAGGACACCCGCGTCAACGTAATCGAACTGCGCGGATTCGAGAAGTTCTGCATCGGCAGGCCCGTCGAGGAACTGCCGAGGATCGTCACGCGCATCTGCGGTGTCTGTCCGTGGTCGCACCACCTTGCCTCGGGGAAGGCCTGCGACGCGGTCTTCGGGGCTACGCTTCCGCCGGCCGGGAGGAAGCTGCGCGAACTCTGCAACAGCATCGCCTACATGGAGGAGCACATCCTGCATTTCTACATCCTTGCGGGGGCCGACTTCGTGATGGGGCCGGACGCCGATCCCTCGGTGCGCAACGTCATCGGGATCATCGAAAAGGTGCCGGACGTGGCGAGGAAGGTTGTCCGCGTGCGGCACATGGCGGCAAGGATGCTCGAGATCCTCGCGGGGAAATCGATCCATCCCGACGCCGTCGTGCCGGGCGGGTTCAGCAAGCCGTTCCTGCCGCCCGAGCGCGACGAGGTGAGGAAGATGGCGGACGAATGCCTCGACCTGGCGAAATTCTCCATCGCGTTCGCGAAGGAGAAGATCTTCCCGCAGTACCTGGACGTTGTGAAGGCGCTCGGGGTGATCGAGACCGGGTTCCTCGGCACGGTGTCGGAGAGCGGCGCGCTCAGCCTGTACGACGGGAAACTCCGCCTGATGTCAAAGGACGGGACGTTCGTCGATTTTCCATACGACCAGTACGCCGACTACATCAGCGAGCACATCGAGCCGTGGACGTACCTGAAGTTCCCGTACGACAAGCGGGCGGGGAAGTTCTCGATGGACCTCGACGCGCCGAACGGGATCTACCGGACGAACACGCTCGCCCGGATCAACGTCTGCGACCATATCGACACGCCGCTGGCGCAGGCAGAGCTCCTGGAGTTCCGGAAGAATTTCGGCCGCCCCGCCCAGCTCACGCTGCTCTATCATTGGGCGCGGCTCATCGAGCTGCTCTATAACGCCGAAAACGCGATCCGCATCCTCGACGATCCGGAGATCACGAACACCGAAACCCGCGTGAAGGTCCAGCCGCGCGCCGCCCGGGGCATCGGGTGCGTCGAGGCGCCACGCGGCACGCTGATCCACGACTACACGACCGACGAGAAGGGCCTCGTGACCAACGTGAACCTGATCGTCGGCACGACGCACAACAACGCGCCGATCAACATGTCGGTGAAGCAGGCCGCGAAGATGCTGATCAGGGACGGCAAGTACGACCAGGGCATCCTCAACAGGGTGGAGATGGCGATCCGGGCGTACGACCCGTGCCTCTCCTGCGCCACGCACAAATTCGACGGTACGCTCGCCGTCCGGATCGACATCTTCGGCCACGACGGGCGCCTGATCGACTCGATGGCGACGTGAGAAGGGGGCGCTCAGATGGCCGGACGCGGATTCCGACGGCCGTCGGGACCGATCGATGCCTCCCGTCGTTCTGCGCAAAGAGGGTGCTGATCCTCGGATGCGGGAACCGGCTGTTCGGGGACGACGGATTCGGTCCGGCGGTCGCGGATTTCCTCTCCGGCCATTACGCCATTCCCGACGACGTCTACGTGATGGATGTGGGCACGGGCATCCGGAAACTGCTCTTCACGCTATCGATCGATCCGGAGGTTGCGCGGGAGATCATTATCGTCGACGCAGTCGACGGCGGCATGAGGCCGGGGGAGATCCGGGAGATCGCCCCCGGGGACCTTCCCCCGGAGAAGAGGGAGGATTTTTCGCTCCACCAGGTCCCATCCTCGGACATGGTGCGGGAACTCACAAGGCGTGGAGTTCGCGTGAGGGTCCTGGCCTGCCAGACCGGGGCGATCCCTCCGGCGGTGTGCCCCGGCCTGTCTCCCCCTGTGGCGGAGGCAATTGTGCCGATGTGCAGACTGATCGCCGCCCGGGCGGGTCTGCGCCGCTTCGCGGTGGAACAGAGGAAACATCTCTCCGGGCGGAGGGACGATGCACGAACTATCGATCGTCCGAAACATCATTGAGATGGTCAGCGCGCTCCCGGAGCTCGGCGGGGGAGCGGCAGTCAGGACCATCCGGCTGAGGGTCGGGGAGGCGGCCGGGGTCGAACCGGGGTCGCTCGAATTCTGCTTCAGGTGCCTGGTGGCCGGGACCCCCCTCGGTCCGGCGTCCCTCGAAATCGAGAGGGTTCCCTTCGGCCTTACGTGCGGGCGTTGCGAGGCCGCGGGACAGGCCGAACCGCCGCTGATGCAGTGTCCGGCCTGCGGGAGCACGGACGTCGAGGTACGCTCCGGATGCGAACTCGACCTGGTATCGATTGAGGTGGATGGCGGCGAAGGAGATATCGCATGAGCATCATCACCATTGAGAAGAACATCCTGATCAAGAATGATGAGGCAGCGTTCCGGAACAGGGAATTGTTCGCGCGACATGGCACGGTCGCCCTGAATCTGCTCAGCTCACCCGGTTCGGGGAAGACCTCGCTGCTCGAAAGGACGATCGAACAGCTCCGCCCCTGTTGCACAATGGCGGTCATCGAGGGCGATCTCCAGACAACGCTCGACGCGATGCGGGTCGAGAAATACGGGATTCCCGTCGTCCAGATCGTGACCAACGGGTCGTGCCACCTGGACGCGAGCCTGGTCCGGGACGCCGCCTTGAACCTGGACCTCTCCGCGACCGAACTGCTCTTCATCGAAAACGTCGGGAACCTGGTGTGCCCCGCGAATTACGACCTGGGGGAATCCCGGAGGGTCGTCATCCTCAGCACGACCGAGGGGGAGGATAAACCCTTGAAATACCCGGGGATGTTTCGGAGTGCCGGTGTGCTGGTCATCAACAAAATCGACCTCCTCCCCCATCTGCCCGTAAGTCTCGGAGCGATGAAACGGAACGCGCTGGCGGTCAATCCCCGGCTGATGATCTTCGAAGTCTCCTGCACAACGATAGCCGGCCTCTCGGAATGGTGCGATTGGTTGCTAACGCTTCCGTCGAAGGCCGTGATCCCCCGGGGATGACGCGGGACTCCGACGCCGCCATCCCCCCCCGGTTAGCAGATCCTCGGGAGCTGCTCGCCGCTCATCATGTCCAGGATCCTCCTCCCCCCGATCGGCGTCTCCAGTACGACCCGCCCAGGATGATCATCCACCACCCGGCCGATCATCACGGCGTTTTCGCCGAGGGGGTGGGCCCGCATCGCCGCGAGGACGCCGTCGGCCCTGGCCTCGTCCACGGCGGCCACGAGTTTCCCCTCATTGGCAGCGTAGAGGGGGTCGATCCCGAGTATTTCACATGCGCCGCGTACCTCGTCGAGGACCGGGATCGACGCCTCATCGATGTCGATGCCCACCCCCGCGGTCCCGGCGATCTCATTCAGTGCGCTCGCGAGCCCCCCGCGGGTGGGGTCGCGCAGGACGCGGATCCCACGATCCACAGCGAGCATTGCCCCGACCAACCCGTGGAGCGGGGCACTGTCGCTCACGATCGAGGTGCGAAACTCCAGCCCCTCCCGCGCCGCCATCACCGCGATCCCGTGGTCGCCCATCGTGCCGCTCAGCAGGACGCAGTTCCCCGGCCGGGCCCTCGAAGGCGCGATCTCGATTCCCGAACCGACGATCCCGATTCCGGAAGTATTCACGAATATCCCGTCCCCCTTCCCGCGGTCCACCACCTTCGTGTCGCCGGTGATCACCTTCACTCCGGCGGCGTCCGACGCGCGAGCGACGGAGCGCACGACCCGGAGGAGGTCCTCCATCGGAAACCCTTCCTCGATGATGAACGAGAGCGAGAGGTAGGCGGGGGTCGCGCCGCACATCGCCAGGTCGTTCACCGTGCCGTTCACCGCAAGCGATCCGATGTCGCCACCCGGGAAAAAGATCGGGTTGACCACGTAGCTGTCGGTGGTGAATGCGAGCCGATCCCCCCCCGTTTCAAACACCGCGCCGTCGTGGAGGCGGCCGAGCATCGGATTGGAGAGGTGGGGGAGAAACATCGATTCGATGAGGCGCTGCGTGAGCTTCCCGCCCCCGCCGTGGGCCAGGAGCACGTTCGGATATTCCCCCATTGGAAGGGGGCAGGCGAATGCGCCCGGGTCCACTGTCGCGATTTCACGTGCCATGGTCGTCACCTCGAATAGTGATAGTATGCCGCGCAGGCCCCTTCCGATGAAACCATCGGCGCGCCGAGCGGGCTTTCCGGTGTGCATTCCCTCCCGAAGGCCGGGCACTCCGACGGCCGTTCCATTCCGCGGAGGATCTGTCCCGCGCGGCACAGGGGCGATTCCGTTGCCTTCGTCCCATCCGACGGGAAGATGAATTCGGCGTCGTACTGCTGGAAACTCCTCCTCAGCACATACCCGCTGTCGGGGATCGTGCCGATGCCGCGCCACTCCCGGTCTGCGACGCGGAAGACCTTCGTGATCGCCTCGCGGGCGGCGATGTTGCCCCCGCGCCTGACGACGCGGCCGTACTGGTTCTCCACCTCCGCGCGCCCCTCTTCGAGTTGTTTCACGGTCATGGCGATCCCCTGGAGGATGTCGACCGGCTCGAAACCGGTCACGACCACAGGGACCCCGTGCCGCGCGCAGAGGGGATAATATTCCTCGTATCCCATCACCGTGCAGACGTGTCCCGCCGCCAGGACGCCCTGGATGCGACGCGGCTCCGACGCCAGGATGAGATCGAGCGCGGGTGGGACCGTCACGTGCGAACAGAGGATCGAAAAATTGACGAGTCCGAGCCCGTGGGCCTCCAGGACGGCCATCGCGTTTGCGGGCGCGGTGGTCTCGAACCCGACTGCGAAGAAGACGACTTTCCTGTCGGGATGTTTGCCGGCCAGCGCGACCGCGTCGAGGGGCGAATAGACGATCCGCACATCGCCGCCCCTGGCCTTCACGCCGAGGAGGTCGCCCCGGGACCCCGGGACGCGGAGCATGTCGCCGAACGACGCCAGGATGACGCCGGGCTTCGAGGCGATCGACACCGCGCGGTCGATCATCGCGACCGGCGTCACGCAAACCGGGCACCCCGGTCCGTGCACGAGCGTCACGTTCTCCCCGATGAGCGGTTCGATGCCGTACCGCATGATGGCGTGGGTCTGGCCGCCGCAGATTTCCATGATGGTCCAACGCCGCGTGGCGGCTGCGTTGATGAGCGCGATCAGTCGCCTGGCGACGGCCCCGTCCCGGTATTCGTCGAGGAACCGCATCTCAACCGTCCCCGCCGAGTTCCCTGAACAATTTCAATGTTTCGAACGCTTCCTCCTCGTCCAGGACGCTGATCGCGAAGCCGACGTGCACGATCACGTACTCTCCGCGCCGGACACCGGGCGTGCATTCGAGGCAGACCCGCTTCCGGATGCCGCCGAAGTCGACGGTCCCCATGAGCGGGGAGGATTTGGGTTCGATCGCTTCGACCTTACCCGGGATGGCGAGACACATCGGGATCTCCTTCCTGCAGTACGGCGCAAAGGACCTGGCCGGCGGCGATGCCGCCGTCGTTCGGCGGAATGTTCCGGTGCCAGTACGGGGTGAACCTCGACTCCATCAACCGCGCGATCGTGCGTTCGGCCAGGTACCGGTTCTGGAAACATCCACCCGTGAGGAGCACGCGGTCGTTTCCGACCCGCCGCGCGACATCGATGACGATTTCGGCGAGGGTGTCGTGGAATTTCCCGGAGATCGGGCCCGGTCCGACGCCGGCGGCGAGGTCATCGACGATCGCGCCGATCATCGGCCCCCAGTCGACCACCAGGCCGGGGGCGAATCGCGCGCCCGCGCCGCCCTTCGCCCCGTCGACGACGTCGAACGGGTAGAGCCCGCCGTCGGAGGGAGCGTCCGGATCCCCCGCGATGAATTCGAGCTCCATCGCCGCCTGCCCCTCGAACGATGAACGTTGCCTCAGCCCGAGCAACGCCGCGACCGCGTCGAAGAGACGGCCGGCGCTCGACGTCATCGGGGAATTGAGCCGGCGCCCGAGCATCCGGCGGAGAATGTCGCGTTCATGGACGGGGCGGTCCCGGACGGGGAAAAGGTCCTCCCGTTCGAACAGGGCATCGCCCCAGAGGCACCAGAGCATTCCAAGCGCGGACCGGCCCGGTTCGCGGACAGCGTTGTCTCCGCCCGGGAGGGGAAACGTACGCAGAGCCGCCACCCTCCTGAACGCGGCGCCGTCGGTGAGCAGGAATTCCCCGCCCCAGACGGAGCCGTCCGGCCCGTATCCCGTCCCGTCCCAGGAAACTCCGAGGACGGATCCTGTGAGATCGTTGTCCGCCATGCAGGAACAGACGTGGGCGTGGTGGTGCTGGACCCCGATCACCGGCGCGCCGTCGTCGCGCGCGTACTGCGTGGAGGCGTATCCCGGGTGCATGTCGCAGACCACCACGTCGTGTGGCGAGTCGTAGAGTTCGCGGAAGCTGCCGATCGTGTCGCGAAACGCCCGGACAGATTCCTCCGTCCCGAGGTCGCCGATATGCTGGCTCACGCAGATCCCGGATCCCGAGCCGATGGCGACGGTGTTTTTCAGGTGCGCGCCGACGGCGAGGAACGTCCGGGACCGGTCGCCCGGCGACGCGGTACCGACGACCAGCGGCGACGGCGCGTATCCGCGGGCGCGCCGGATCAGCATCGCGCGTCCGGCGATGATCCGGGCGACGGAGTCGTCCACGTGCCGCCTGATCGGCCGGTCGTGGACGAGGAACAGGTCGGCGATCCCCCGGAGCCGCCGGAGCGCCTCCCGCTCATCGGTGCAGATCGGTTCGTCGGAGAGGTTGCCGCTTGTCGCCACGACCGGGAATTCGAGCTCGCTGAGCAGGAGGTGGTGGAGCGGCGTGCAGGGGAGCATCGCCCCGAGATACGGATTGCCGGGCGCGACGGAGTGGGCGATCCCCCCGGCGGCGGGGCGGACCTGATCACGCCCGAGGCGTTTCAGAAGGACGATCGGCGCCTGCGGGGACACCAGCAGCCGCTCACCGGCGACCGGGATTTCACAATCGCGCCTGAGCGCGTCGAGCGACGGATACATGAGGGCGAACGGTTTTTCCTCCCGGCCCTTCCTCCGGCGCAGTTCCCCGACGCTGCCGTCGTTTGCGGCGTCGGCCACGAGGTGAAATCCCCCGAGGCCCTTGACCGCGACGATCTTCCCGGAAGCGACGGCGGCGGCCGCGGCGAGGAGGGCGTCGTCCCGGTCCGCGAGGAGTTCGCCCCGCGCGCCGAGCAGCCGCAGCTGCGGGCCGCACACGGGGCACGCGATCGGTTGGGCGTGGAAGCGTCGGTCGGCCGGATCGTCATACTCGCGCCTGCATCCGGGGCACATCGTGAATTCCTTCATCGTCGTGCGGGTCCGGTCGTAGGGGAGCGAGAGGATGATGGAGAAGCGGGGGCCGCAGTTGGTACAGTTGGTGAACGGATACCGGTACCGTCGCTCCGAGGGGTCGGAGATCTCCCTGAGACAGTCGGGACAGGTGGCGATGTCGGGAAGGACGGGAGAATCGGGGACGCCGTCGCGGGCGCTGGGCCGGATTTCGAAGCTGTCGAGGCCGACCGGGTCAAGCCTCGTGTGTTCGAGGCTCCGGATCGACGAGAGGGGGGGCGATTCCGGGGGGATCCTCCGCAGGAACTCGTCGAGCATCGCGCTCTCGCCTTCCGCCTCGATCGCGACCCCCTGCGGTGAATTTTTCACCCAGCCGTCGAGCCCGATGGCGGTGGCGAGCCTGTAGATGAACGGCCTGAATCCGACCCCCTGGACCATTCCCCGGACGAAGATCTGTTCGCGCCTCCGCTCCCGGGGTGTGGTCGGGTTCGTCATTGGATGAGTTCGATGCTTTCCAGGAGGATGTGCTGCGCGTCGGGCGCGGTGACGTCGGTCCCCTCCTCGATTTCGAGTTTCGCGCCTTCGACCGATGTGCCCCTGGCCGCCTCGAGGAAGTGCCCCCGGAAATGCGGCCCCGATATCTGGCTGAGCGCCCCGAGCCGGACTTTCACCCCGGCGATTTTCTTCCCGCCCTGTTCGAGCGCGATCATTTCGATTCTTCCGATCAGTCCCGCGACGAGCGAATGTTCATGCATTGGTGAGCCGTTCTATTTCACGCCGGATTTCCTCCGCCGCCTTCCGGCACCCGCCGGAGACCTCGCCCGTCATCCCCTCTCCGTGTTCGAAATTGACCCCCTCGACGCCGTACACCACGAGACGCTCGGGCATCGTGCCGAGGGCGCGGGCGAACTCCGCCACCTCGGCGGCCCCGAGGGCGTGCGTCGAGCAGGGAAACACGTCGGACGGAATCGCGCCGGCGCGGGCGTCGATGCGGTGGATCGAACCGGGAGGCGCGCCCGAGACGGCGGCGTCGATCAGGAACACACGGTCGGCGGGGTTCCAGGCGTTGAGGATCGACGTCCCGCCCTCGCACTCCTCCCTGACTTCGACGCCCGGGAGGCCCATCTCCCGCACGATGCGGGCCGTGGCCGGCCCCGCGCCGTCGTCCCGGCGCCAGGGGTTGCCGATGCCGAAGACCCGGATGGCGGGTCCTTGATCGGCCGGGTGCGGGGCCGGGGATGAGGAATCGCGCGCCATCAATCCCTCCGAATGTCCAATTTCAGGAAATGCGTCGCGCAGGAGATGCACGGATCATAATTCCTGATGATGGTCTCGCAGCCCCTCCGGAGGAGATCGTCCGCGAGCGTCGTGTCGTCCTCGACGAACCGGCGCAGGTCGCTCTCGATGCTCTTCTGGTTCTGCGACGTGGGGGGGACGATCTTCGCGTCGAGGATGATTCCTCCCGCGTCGAGTCTGTAACGGTGGTACAGAATGCCCCGGGGGGCCTCGGTGCAGCCGTGGCCGACGGAGGTCTTCGGCACGACGCCTGCCGAGGCCTGCCCGGGCGGCTCGTACGCTGAAATGATGCGGAGGGCTTCCTCGCACGCGTAGAGCGTTTCGACGGCCCTGACCACGATCCCCCTGAACGGGTTCCGGCATTCATCGGTGAGGCCGGCGGAGCGCGCTTCCGCCTGTATCGGGCCGGGTAACCGGTCGAAGTTCAGGTTGTACCGGGCGACCGGCCCGACGAAATAATTCCCGCCCCCCCTGATCGACGAATGGAGGGCGTTGGAGTGTTCGACGTGCTCCTCCGTGAAATGCCGCTCATACTCCGCAATGCCGATGTCCAGGCCCCGGTTCGACACGAGCCGGCCGTCGAGGATCGGATATTCCTCCGGATGGCGCAACGACACGAACTCGTAGTCCTGTTCGAAATCGGGGAGGGGAAGGGAGCCGGTGAACCGTATTGTTTCCACTGCCGCGTCCCGCGCCCACTGCAGCCTCTCCACGAGGCCGCGCAGTTCGCTGATCGTCGGAAGCCTGTAGAAGCCGCCGACCCTGACGTTGATCGGATGGATTTCGCGGCCGCCGACGAGATTCATCACGTCGTTGCCCACTTTCTTCAGCCGGAGGGCGCGGTTGACCGCCTCCGGGTGGTCCTTCGCCATCCTGATGGCGTCATCGTATCCGAGGAAATCGGGGGCGTGCAGCATGTAGATGTGCAGCGCGTGGCTCTCGATCCATTCGCCGCAATAGAGGAGCCGCCGGAGCGCGCGTACCTGCGGATCGACGGCCACGCCGAACGCCGACTCCATCGCCTGGGCCGAACTCATCTGGTAGGCGACGGGACAGATGCCGCAGATCCGGGCGGTGATGTCGGGCGCCTCCGCGTAGAGCCGCCCCCTGAGGAACGCCTCGAAAAACCGGGGCGGCTCGAAGATGTTCAGCCGGGCGTCCACCACCTTCCCCCCGGCGATCCTCACGGCGAAGGCGCCCTCGCCCTCGACCCTCGCCATGTAATCGACCTTGATCGTCCTAGCGCTCATGCGATTCGCTCTCCTTCCGGAACGCCTCGGCGCCGGCGTTGAAATTCCTGAACAACCGGACAAGTTCCCCGGACGTCATGCCGTCACGCTTCCACCAGGAAGTCAGTGATGCGGTGTTCGGTGTCTCCTTCGGGCCGTAGCAGCCGAAACATCCGCGGTGGTACGAGGGGCAGAGCGCGTCGCAGCCGGCCTGCGTCACCGGCCCGAGGCAGGGGGGGCCGAACGCCACCAGCCCGCAGACGATCCCCCGGCGCTTGCACTCCACGCAGACGCTGTACGACGGGATGTCGGGTTTCCTCCCGTGGAGGAACGCTCCGACCACTTCGAGCAGCTGCAGCTTGCTGATGGGGCATCCCCGCAGCTCGAAATCGACGGCGACGTGATCGGCGATCGCGGTGGATTTCGCCAGCGTGTCGATGAACTGCGGAGAAGCGTAGACGATCGAGGTGAACTCCCGGACGTTCCGGAAGTTCCGGAGCGCCTGGATCCCCCCGGCGGTCGCGCACGCGCCGATGCTGACAAGGAATTTCGACGAACGGCGCACGGCGTGGATCCGTTCGGCGTCGTGCGGGGTGGTGATGGAGCCCTCGACGAGCGAAAGATCATACGGGCCCCTGGACACGGCGCTCGAGGCCTCGGCGAAGTTGGCGATCTCCACGGCCCCCGCCACGGCGAGCAGTTCATCCTCGCAGTCGAGCAGGCTCAGCTGGCATCCGTCGCAGGACGCGAATTTCCACACGGCAAGTTTCGGTGTTCGGGCCTGTCGGGCCATATCAGAGTTCCCTTCTCGTGAACAGCTCCCTGACGGCGTCGAACGAAAACACCGGGCCGTCGCGGCAAACGAATTTCGGGCCGTACTGGCAGTGCCCGCAGAGCCCGATGCCGCATTTCATGTTTCGCTCCATCGAGAGGAAGAGCCGTTCGTCGGGGACGCCGAGGCGCTGGAGTTCCGACACGGCGAACCGCATCATGATTTCGGGGCCGCAGACCAGCGCGAAGGCGTTCCCGGGATCGAAGCGGGCCTTCGGCAGGAGCGTCGTCACCACGCCCACATGCCCGCGCCAGTCTCCCTCCGCGCGGTCGACCGTCACCTCGACGTCGAAATCGAACCGCGCCCGCCACGACTCCACCTCGCGGCGGAACAGGATCTCGTCGGGGGTGCGCGCCCCGTAGTGCAGGACGACCTTCCCGTAGAGTTTCCGGCGGCTGAGGATGCCGTAGATCGCCGGCCGGAGCGGCGCCAGGCCGATGCCGCCCGCCACGATCATCACGTCCATCCCCTCCGCTTCCCCGACGGGCCAGGCGGTCCCGTAGGGGCCCCGGACGCCGAGGTGGTCACCCGGACGCAGCCTGACGATCGCCCGGGAGACGGCGCCGACCGACCGGACGGTGTGGATGAGCCCGGAGGTGTTCGACGGGTCGCCGCTGATCGAGATCGGGACTTCGCCGGTGCCGGGGACATACAGCATGTTGAACTGTCCCGGGGCGAAGGAGCCGAACGCTGACGCGCCGCGGCCCCCGAGCTCGAGCGTCCAGGTGTCGGCCGTCTCCCGTTTGATCCGCCGGACCTGGAGCGGGACGGGGACCATCGGGTTGAAGCCGATGGAGGCTGCGAGGGTCGTGCCCTCACGAGTGCGCGCCATACACATCAATGAGTTGAAGGCGAAGGGTTTCGAGCCGTTCTTCGATGATCTTCGTGAATCGTTTCAACAGTTCATACCCGAGGCTGTGGTCTTCCTCGCATTTCTTCCGGAGGCATCGCCCGTCGAGGGCGATCACCCGGGTGAGTTCGAGGGCCCGGGCGTCGAAATGCCACGTGTAGGGGGGGACGAGCCACGACCACCCGAGCACGTCGCCTTCGCCGTAGGTGTCGATCATCACCGGGCCCCGCTGGGGGACGAACGTTTCGATCGTCACCCGCCCCTGTCGGATGATGTAAAAAGCGTTCGCCTCCTCACCGTCGCGGAAGAGGTAATCGCCCTCCGCGAAACGGATGTTCGACGCGCACCCTGTCACGAGCTGGATGTCGGGTTGGCTCAGTCCCCTGAGGAAGGGGTGTTCCCCCACCATCCGTTCGAGGTTTTCCATCTTCATCCTCCTTGTTCAATGTACGGTTGACTGCTCCCGACTTCCGGTCCTGATCGCCCGGGCCTCCTCCGTGATATCGATCCCGACGGGGCACCAGGTGATGCACCTTCCGCATCCCACGCATCCGGACGTCCCGTACTGGTCGTGCCACGCGCCGAGTTTGTGCGTGAGCCACTGCCGGTACCGGGAACGGGTGGACGGCCGGAGACTTCCGCCGTGGATGTACGCGTAATCCACCGTGAAGCAGGAATCCCAGCGGCGCCGCCTGGCGGCGCCGGCCCCGGCCAGGTCCGATGAATCCACGACCGTCGTGCAGAAGCAGGTGGGACAGACCATCGTGCAGTTGGCGCAGGAGAGGCATCGCTTCGCCGCGTTGTCCCATTCGGGATGCTCGAAATTGTGATGGAGGAGGTCGCGGATGCCCGCCGTGTCCAGCTCGCGGCCCATGGCGGCGGCGGCGCGCTCCACGAGCAGATCGGCCGCCTCGACCTCGGCGCCCGTCGCCTTCCTCCGGCAGGTCGCCGCGAGCGTTTGTTCCCCCCGTTCCGTGCCGGCCGTACAGACGAAGTGGTGCGGACCGGCCCCGGTCACCTCCGTCATCGAGATGTCGAATCCCGACCGGCACCGCGGGCCCGCGTCCATCGACGCGCAGAAACAGGTTTGTCCCGCCCGCGTGCAGTTGACGCCGACGATGAAGGAGCCGGACCGCGCGGACGCGTAGTGCGGATCGGGGAAGGCCCCCTGCGCGAGGACCCTGTCGAGTATCGCGAGGGCCGAGAGATCGCACGCGCGCACCCCGATGAAAGCGGCGCCGGGATGCGGCGGCCCGTCCGCCGGCCGGGCCGCCTGGAATTCGAGCGAGCCTTTTTTCCGGGTCGAGGAAAAGATCGTGAGCGACGGGGGCAGGAAAAATTTTTTCAACGACTCCGGGCCGGCCGTCCATCCGAAGAGCGCCGGATCGTCCCCTTTTGTCAGGCGGTACCGGGCCCGTTCCTGCTCATCGGTCCATCCCGCCGGGAGGTCGCCGGCGCCGGTGATTTCCCCCCAGACGATCGCCCCGCCCTTCGCCGTGGGTCCGATCAGGGCGCGTCCCTCCCCGCGCATCGACCGAAGGAGGGTGTCGAATTCCGCGAGTTCAAGGATGTATCGGGATTGTTTCATCGTGGCCGTGTCGATGAACTGTGGTGTCAATACGCTCACCCTTGATTACGCAATTACCGTACCGCGCCGGCCCAGCCCGATCGAACAGTGATGGGC
>CAZQSM010000026.1:0-27479 GCA_964596065.1 uncultured Chlorobiaceae bacterium
ACCGGTAACCCCCGACTCCAATGGACCAGCATAACGAGGGAAAGCGCACGCTCGAGGACATCCGGGAATCACTCGCCGGCCGCACCGGCGAACGGTACTGGCGCAGCCTCGACGAACTCGCCGACACGCAGGAGTTCAGGGCCGCGGTGGAGAAGGAATTCCCCTCCGACGCGCCGGTCTGGGAAGACGCGGTCAGCCGGAGGCGGTTCCTTCACCTGATGGGGGCCTCGATCGCCCTCGCGGGGCTGTCGTCATGCGTGAAGCAGCCCGACGAAAAAATCCTCCCCTACGTGAAACAGCCCGAGTACCTCGTCCCCGGCAAGCCGCTGAGCTTCGCGACGGCCTTCACGATGAACGGCTTCGCCACCGGCGTGCTCGTCACGAGCCACATGGGCCGCCCGACAAAAATCCAGGGGAACCCCGACCACCCGGCGAGTCTCGGGGCCGCCGACGCGATGACGATGGCCTCGATCCTGCACCTCTACGACCCGGACCGGTCGCAGGTAGTGCGGCGCGACGGGGAGATCACCACGCTCAACAATTTCCTGGTCCGACTCGCGGGCGCGCTCGACGCGCAGAAGGGGCTCTCGGGCAGGGGGCTCCGGATCCTCACCGGGACGGTCACGTCGCCGACCCTCGCCTGGCAGATCGAGTCGCTCCTGAAGCTGTATCCCGGCGCCGGTTGGCACCGGTACGATCCCGCGGGCCACGCCGACGAGCGGGAGGGCTCGAAGCTGGCGTTCGGGGAATACGCGCAGACCGTCTGCCGGTTCGACCGGGCCGACGTCGTCGTGTCGTTCGACGCCGATTTCATGAGCGAGGGGCCCGCCAGGCTCAGGTACTCGCGCGAATTCGCCGCGCGCCGCAGGGTCCGGGGCGCGAAGGCCGACCTCAGCCGGATGTACGTCGCCGAGGGTTTTCCGACCGTGACCGGCAGCGTCGCCGATCACCGGGCACCCGTCAGGGCGGGCCGGATCGCGGCGCTCGCAAACCGCCTCGGCGTCCTGCTCGGGGTGGCCGGCGCGGTCCCCTCCGACCTGTCGCAGGGTGAAGAGGTGTGGGTCGCCGCCGCGGCGGAAGATCTGAAGGCGAAACGGGGGGCCTCCGTGGTGATCGCCGGGCCGGGCCAGCCTCCGGAAGTCCACGGGCTCGTCCACGGCATCAACGAGGCGCTCGGCAACGTCGGGACGACGATCACGTACCTCGCGCCGGCCGAGTACGGCTACGGCACGCCGGACGCGTCGCTCAAGGCCCTGGCGGAGCAGATGCACGCGGGCGAAGTCGACCTCCTCCTG
The DNA here is from genome assembly GCA_964596065.1 of uncultured Chlorobiaceae bacterium. GTDB lineage: Bacteria > Bacteroidota > Ignavibacteria > UBA10030 > SZUA-254 > SZUA-254. Next base: position 1,296 of record CAZQSM010000026.1, read on the forward strand.
ATCGCGGGATGCAATCCCCTTTACGACGCCCCGGCGGATTTGGATTTCGGGCACGCCCTGACGAAGACCGGGATGAGCGTGTCGCTCGGCCTCTATAACGATGAAACCGCCCGGGCCTGCGGATGGCATGTCCCGGAATCCCATTACCTGGAAGCCTGGTCGGACGCCCGCGCATTCGACGGCACGGCGTCGATCGTCCAGCCGCTCATCGCCCCGCTCTATAACACGATGTCGGTCCACGAACTGCTCGCCGAGATGGCGGGGATGAGCGGAAAGAAAGGGTATGAGATCGTCCGCGAGTACTGGGAACTCCGCCGGAGGGACGCGGCGGCCCGGAGGGGGACGGTCCGCGACGGCGGCGGGGCCGGCCACGACTTCGAGACGTTCTGGAGGGGTTGCCTGAGCGACGGCGTGGTGCCCGGGACGGCGTCCGCGCCGATGGTGCCGAAATACCGCGGCGCCGCCGCGATCGCCGACGCCTCGCGCCGGCGGTCGGAACGGGCGAACGCCAGGCCGAACCAGGTCGTGAATTTTCCGGGATCGGATGTCGAGGTGATGTTTCGTCCCGACCCGACGGTGGCCGACGGCCGGTTCGCGAACAACGGCTGGCTGCAGGAACTCCCGAAGCCGGTCACCAAACTCACCTGGGACAACGCGGCGTTCGTGAGCGTTCGGACCGCCGAAGAGCTTGGGATCGGGGACGAGGAGATCATCGACATCACCGTCGACGGCGCGAAGTGCCGGGTCCCGCTCCTCGCGCAGCCGGGGCACCCGGACGACTCGGTGACGCTCCACCTCGGCTACGGCAGGCGGCACGCCGGGCGGGTCGGGAACGGCGCCGGCAGCGACGTCTACCCCCTCCGGTCGACGGCCAACCAGGGGTGGGCGAGGGGCTCGATCGCCAGGACCGGCCTGGTGCGGAAACTCGCCGTCACCCAGGACCACGGCGCGATGGAGGGCCGGCCGATTTACCGGCGGGCGACGGCGGCGGAGTTCGCGGCCGACCCGGAATTCGCCCGTGACATGGCCCACGTGCCGGCGAACGACGAATCGCTCTACCCGCCGGTGGCCTACGACGGATACAAGTGGGGGATGTCGATCGACCTGAACGCCTGCACCGGTTGCAACGCCTGCGTCATCGGCTGCCAGTCGGAAAACAACATCCCGATCGTGGGGAGGGACGAGGTACTCAACGGCCGCGAGATGCACTGGATCAGGATCGACCGCTACTACGCCGGCGGGATGGACTACCCGGACATCCTGTCCCAACCGGTCGCCTGCATGCACTGCGAGAACGCCCCGTGCGAGCCGGTCTGCCCCGTGGCGGCCACCTCGCACGACTCCGAGGGCCTGAACGTGATGACCTACAACCGCTGCGTCGGCACGCGGTACTGCTCCAACAACTGCCCTTACAAGGTGAGGCGCTTCAATTTCCTCCAGTACTCCGACACCAAGACGCCGAGCGTCCAGATGATGCACAACCCCGACGTCACGGTGAGGAACCGCGGTGTGATGGAAAAATGCACTTACTGCGTGCAGCGCATCAGCGCCGCGAGGATCGACGCCAAGAAGGAAGGCCGCGACCTCCGGGACGGCGACGTCGTGACGGCCTGCCAGTCGGCCTGCCCCGCGGAGGCGATCGTCTTCGGCGACCTGAACGATCCGCAGAGCGCCGTGTCGAAGGCGAAGGCGCAGCCCCGGGACTACGGCCTGCTCACGGAACTGAACACCCGGCCGAGGACGTCGTACCTGGCCCGCATCAGCAACCCCAACCCGAAGCTCGGCGGAAGGGAACCGAACGGGTAGCGCGATGGCCTACGATTACCACGCGTCCGAGGGGGACAACGTCGCGCCGCTGATCGCGCCGGGGCACGACTACGCGACGATCACCGACAAGATCACCGGGGACGTCCTCGACCGGAAGACTCCGAAGGGCGTGGCCATCACGCTGGCCGTTTCCTTCGGGTTCGTGATGGTCCTGATCGCCGGCGTCAGCTACCTCTTCTACAAGGGGGTCGGCATCTGGGGGATCAACAACCCGGTCGGCTGGGGAATCGCCATCGTCAACCTGGTCTGGTGGATCGGCATCGGCCACGCGGGGACGCTCATTTCCGCCGTGCTCCTGCTGCTGCACCAGCACTGGCGCAACGCCATCAACCGGTTCGCCGAGGCGATGACGCTCTTCGCCGTCGCGTGCGCGGGGATGTTCCCGATCTTCCACCTCGGGCGCCCCTGGCTCGCGTACTGGCTCGCGCCCTACCCGAACACGATGTCGGTGTGGCCCAATTTCCGCAGCCCGCTCGTCTGGGACGTCTTTGCCATTTCGACATACCTTCTGGTCTCGTTCATGTTCTGGTTCGTCGGGCTGATCCCCGACATGGCCTCGATGCGCGACCGGGCCACGAAGCGCTGGCAGAAAGTGTGCTACGGCATCCTGGCGATGGGCTGGCGGGGATCGGCGCGCCACTGGCACCGCTACGAGATGTCATACCTGCTGCTGGCGGGCCTGGCGACCCCGCTCGTGGTGTCGGTGCACAGCGTCGTCAGCTTCGACTTCGCGGTCGGCATCCTCCCCGGCTGGCACGCCACGGTCTTCCCTCCCTACTTCGTCGCGGGCGCGATCTACTCCGGCTTCGCGATGGTCATCACCCTGATGGTCCCGGTGCGGAAGCTCTACCACCTCGAGGATTTCGTCACCGACCGCCACCTCGACTTCATGGCGAAAGTGATGCTGGCAACCGGCCTGATCGTGGTCTACGGGTACGCGATGGAACTCTTCTTCTCGTACTACAGCGGCAGCGAGTACGAGGCGTTCATGATGGACAACAGGATCAACGGCCCGTACGGCTGGTCGTACGCGTTCCTGATCCTCTGCAACGGGCTCATCCCGCAGCTGCTCTGGTGGAAGAAGGTGCGGCTCAACGCGCTCGCGCTGTTCCTCGTCTCGATCGTGATCAACGTCGGGATGTGGCTGGAGCGATTCGTCATCGTGGTCACGAGCCTCCACCGCGATTTCCTGCCTTCGTCGTGGGACATGTACACTCCCACGGTCTGGGACTGGGCGCTCTACGTCGGCACCCTCGGCGTCTTCGTCTGGCTGATGTTCGTCTTCATCAGGGTGATGCCGATGATCTCCATCTTTGAAATCAAGCACCTCCTCCCGTGGAAGGGGAGGAAGATCGACACCAGCGCGGACGCGAATTGAAGAAGACCCCGATATACGGCCTGATGGCGGAGTTCGACTCCCCCGAGGAGGTCCTGGCCGCGGCCGAGGCCGCGTCCAAGCGGGGCTACCGCGAGATGGACGCCTTCACGCCGTTCCCGATGGAGGAGCTGACCGAGGCGCTCTCGATCCGGCACTCGACGCTCCCGCTCTTCGTCCTGGCCTGCGCGATCACGGGCGGCCTGGTCGGCTTCGGGATGCAGTATTACGCGGCGGTGGTCGACTATCCGCTGAACATCGGCGGGAAGCCGCTGAACTCCTGGCCGCAGTTCATCCCGATCACGTTCGAAATGACCATCCTCTTCGCGGCGATCGGGGCGGTGGTGGGGATGATCTTCAGGAACGGGCTGCCGAGGCCCGTCCATCCGGTCTTCAACGTCGACCGGTTCGATCTGGCCAGCCGCGACAAGTTCTTCCTCTGCATCGAGGCGACCGACCCGCTCTTCGAGAAGGCGGAGGCGGAGGCGTTCCTGAAATCGCTCAAGCCGTCGCACGTCACCGTGGTGGAACATTGAACAACCGCTACGGATACGCGGCCCGCGTCTCGCGGGCGATCGCGCTCGCCGCCCTCGCGCTGAGTTTCGCGGGCTGCACCGACATGTACAACGACAGCCGGATCAAGCCGCTCGAGGAGAGCCGGTTCTACGCCGACCGGCAGGCCTCGCGTCCGCTCGTCCCCGGCACGGTGCCGCGGGGGATGGCCGGCGCCGGCGACGCGTTCCACACGGGGATGGCCGGCGGGAAACCGCTCACGTCCCTCCCGGTCGCCGTCGACAGCGCGTTCCTCGCGAGGGGGCAGGACCGGTTCAACACCTTCTGTTCCCCCTGCCACGGCCGCACGGGCGACGGCAACGGGATCATCGTCCAGCGCGGGTTCCCGAGGCCGAACTCGTTCCACCAGGACAGCGTCAGGGCGAAGCCGGTCGGATACTATTACGACGTGATCACCAACGGGTTCGGACGGATGTACAGCTACGCGCCGAGCGTCCCGCCTGCCGACCGGTGGGCGATCGTCGCCTACCTGCGGGCCCTGCAGTTGAGCAGGAACATCGACGCGACGAGGCTCACGGACGAAGAACGGATCATGATCGGCGGAAAAGAATAACGTGGAAGCGTATTTCAAAAAATTGGAGGGGGTCTCCACGAAGGTGGGCGGAACGGGTCTCATCGTCCTGGCGGCGTCGTACTTCGTCTGGGGCGACCGGTTCTTCCAGTCGTACCTCCTCGGCTACCTGCTCTGGCTGGGGCTCACCCTCGGATGCCTGGGCATCCTGCTGCTGCACCACCTGGTCTCCGGGGCGTGGGGCCACATCATCCAGCGGATGGCGGAGTCCGGGACCCGCAACCTCGCGCTGATGGGAGCGCTCTTCCTCCCGATCCTCCTCGGGATGGGCCGCCTCTTTCCCTGGACCGATGAAACGGTCGTCGCCGCGAGCCACGTCATCGCCCATAAGACCGGCTATCTCAACACCCCGTTCTTCATCGTGCGGGCCGTGTTCTACTTCGCGTTCTGGATCGGCGCGGCGGCGATGCTCCGGCGCTGGTCGGCGCGGCAGGACGCCGGGGCCGACCCCTCCCTCACGCGCACGATGAAGATCTTCAGCGGCCCGGCGATGGTGCTCTTCGTGCTCACCGCGACGCTCGCCTCCGTCGACTGGATGATGTCGCTCGAGCCGGAATGGTATTCCACGCTGTACGGGATGAGCTTCATCGTCGGGGCGGTATTGACCGCGCTGGCCTTCTGCGTGTTCATCCTCGCGCGGATCGCGGCCTTCAAGCCGTATTCCGACATCCTGACCACCAGGCACGCCCACCACCTGGGCAACATGATGTTCGCCTTCACGATACTCTGGGCCTACATGGCGTTCTCGCAGTACCTGATCATCTGGTCCGGAAACCTGCCCGAGGACAACTCCTGGTACCTCCGCCGGACGGGGACCGAATGGATGGTGGTCGCGGCGGCGCTCCTGGTCGGCCATTTTTTCATCCCGTTCTTCGTCCTGCTCTCGAGGAAATCGAAGCGCGTGCTCCGGAGGCTCGGCCACGTGGCCGCGTACCTCTTCGTGATGAGGCTCGTCGACCTCCTCTGGCTCACCGCCCCGGCGTTTGACGCCTCGACGGTCAACCTCCACGCGCTCGATCTGATCGCGCCGGTTGCGATCGGCGGCGTGTGGGTCGCAATGTTCGCGAAATGGCTCCGCACGGCCCCGATCCTCCCGCTGAACGATACGCGCTTCGGCCGGGACGGGTTCCACATTCACGACCTGGACTGACCCGTGTCTTCGCGCGACCATAGAAGGTCTGACAGGAAATATGAAACCCGCGACGCGGACTTCCCGCGCGTGATGGCGACGGCATTCAGCCTCGTCGGCGTGATGGTGGTCGGGATGGTCTTCGCGTGGGCGGTGTATGAAATCGTGAGGTCGCAGGACGCCGCGCCGGGCGGCCCCGCGGAAACGTTCGCCGTCCCCGACACGCTGGCGCAACCCCCGGGGCCGAACCTCGAGGCCGATCCCTCGGCGTCGCTCGCGAGGCTCCGCGCCGCCGAGGAGGAGCTCCTCACCGGGTACGGATGGACCGACTCCGCCCGGGGCATCGCCCGCGTCCCCGTCGCTAGGGCGATGGAACTGTACATCCTGCAGGAAACGCGAAAATGAAATGTTTGAATCCTTCACGCGGGCGGATGCTGGCCGCCGCGATCCTCTCCGCCGCGGTGGCCGCCGGCTTCCCGGTGGGGGCGCATTCCCAGCCCCGGCCGATGGCGACCAAAGTCTTCAACGACGTCGGCATCGAGCAGCGCCTCGGCGAGCAGATCCCCCTCGACCTGACGTTCACCGACGAGGAGGGCCGGCGCGTCGCGCTGTCGCAATATTTCGGGAAGAGGCCCGTCGTGCTCTCGCTTGTCTATTATAAGTGCCAGATGCTCTGTCCCCAGGTGCTCGAGGGGATGACCGGCACCTTCAGGACGCTCGAAAACATGAACATCGGGCGGGAATTCAACGTGATCAGCGTCAGCTTCGACCACCGGGAGGGGCCGGCCGACGCCGTCACCAGGAAGGAAAAATACATCCGCGACTACGCCAGGGAGGGCGCCGCGGAGAACTGGCATTTTCTGACGGGCGATTCGATGTCGATCGCGAGGCTGGCCGACGCCGTGGGGTTCCTCTACCTGTATGACGAGAAGACCGGCCAGTTCGCCCACGCCAGCGGCCTGATGATCGCCACCCCCGAGGGAAAACTCTCCCGCTACCTCTACGGCATCGAGTACCAGGCCGACGACCTCCGCTTCTCGCTGATGGAGGCGTCGAACGAAAACATCGGCTCGCCGGTGGACAAGCTGCTCCTGCTCTGCTACCATTACGACCCCGCGAGCGGCACCTACGGCCTGGTGGTCCTGAACCTGCTGAGGGGCGGAGGGATCCTGGCGATACTCGCGATCGGCGGGTACATCCTCATCAACGTGCTCCGCGACCGGAGGAAGGTCGCCGCCGCCGCCGGGGGAGGGAAACGCTGACGATGTGGAATTTCCCCCTCTTCCCGGAAACCGCCTCCACGATCGCGGGCGAGATCGACGCCATCTACTGGGTGCTCGTCGCGGTCAGCCTGTTTTTCGGCACCCTCATTGTCGTGGGGCTGGTCTATTCGGCAATCCGCTACCGGAAGGGGTCGAAGGCCTCCCGACGGGGCGCCCTGAACGACAGCCTCATCCTGGAACTCAGCTGGTCGATCGTCCCGCTCGCGATCGCGATGGGGATCTTCACCTGGTCGTCGAAGGTGTTCATCGACATGCGCGTTTCGCCGCCCAATTCCATGGACGTGTATGTCGTGGCAAAACAGTGGATGTGGAAAATCCAGCACCCGGAGGGGAACAAGGAGATCAACGAACTGCACATCCCCGTCGGCAAGCCGGTGAAGCTCTGGATGACCTCGCAGGATGTCATCCACAGCTTCTACGTCCCCGCGTTCCGGATCAAGCAGGACGTGCTCCCGGGCCGGTACACCACCCAGTGGTTCGAGGCGACGAAGCCGGGCGAGTACCACCTTTTCTGCGCCGAGTACTGCGGCACGTCGCATTCGGGGATGGTGGGGAAGGTGGTCGCGATGGAGCAGGCCGATTACCAGGACTGGCTGGCCGGGAAGCGGGGCGGCGACATGATGGCCGGGACCGGCGAGAAGCTCTTCGCGGAGTTCGGGTGCCAGACCTGCCACCGGAAGGACTCGGGGCAGCGCGGACCGGCGCTCGACGGGCTCTACGGCAGCATCGTCACGCTGTCCAACGGGACGAAGCTCTCGGCGGACGCCGAATACGTCCGCGAGTCGATCCTCGACCCGGGGGCGAAGATCGTGAAGGGCTACCAGCTCCTGATGCCGACCTACAAGAGCCAGCTGACCCCGGAGCAGATCAATGAACTCGTCGAGTATGTCAAGCTGCTCGGCGGCATTAAAACCGGGGGGCATTGAACGATGACGACCGTGAACGAACCGATCCGGCGGGACGACTACCTCAACGCGGGGTACGGCGTCAAAAGCTGGCTCCTCACGCAGGACCACAAGCGGATCGCGATCCTCTACCTGATCTCGATCACCTTTTTCTTCTTCATCGGCGGGTTCTTCGCGGTGCTGCTCCGGGTCGAGCTGATGACTCCCGCGGGGGACATCGTCACCGCTGAGACCTACAACAAGCTCTTCACGATGCACGGCATCGCGATGATCTTCTTCTTCCTGATCCCCTCGATCCCGGCCGTGCTCGGCAACTTCCTCGTGCCACTGATGATCGGGGCGAGGGACCTGGCGTTTCCGCGCCTGAACCTGTTCAGCTGGTACCTCTTCGTCGTCGGCGGGCTCTTCACGCTCTTCACGATGGTCACCGGCGGGATCGACACCGGCTGGACCTTCTACGCGCCGTACAGCTCCAGCTACACGCTCTCCGATCCGGTCCCGGTGGTGGTGGGGGTGTTCATCCTCGGCTTTTCGTCGATCCTCACCGGGCTCAACTTCATCGTCACCATCCACAAGATGCGGGCCCCGGGGCTCACCTGGTTCAGGATGCCGCTCTTCATCTGGGCCAGCTACGCCACGAGCGTCATCCAGGTGCTCGGCACCCCGGTGGTCGCCATCGCGCTCGTCCTGCTCGGCTTCGAACGGCTGACCGGCGTCGGGATCTTCGACCCGAAGATCGACGGCGACCCGATCCTCTTCCAGCACCTCTTCTGGTTCTACTCGCACCCCGCGGTCTACATCATGATCCTCCCGTCGATGGGGGTCGTGAGCGAGGTGGTGTCGTGCTTCTCGAGGAAGAAAATCTTCGGCTACAACGCGATGGCGTTCGCGGTGCTGGGGATCGCCGTGCTCGGGTTCTTCGTCTGGGGCCACCACATGTTCATCAGCGGGCAGTCGGTGTACGCGGGACTGGTCTTCTCGGCGCTCAGCTTCCTGGTGGCGATCCCGTCGGCGATCAAGGTCTTCAACTGGACGGCGACGCTCTACAAGGGGCAGATCGAGTTCCGCACGCCGATCCTCTACGCGTTCGGGTTCGTCGGTTTGTTCACGATCGGCGGCCTCACCGGCCTCTTCCTGGCGTCGCTCGCCACCAACGTTCACCTCACCGACACCTACTTCATCGTGGCGCATTTCCATTACATCATGGTGGGGGGCGCGGTGATGGGGTACCTCGCCGGGATCCATTTCTGGTGGCCGAAGATCACCGGCAGGATGTACCATGAGGCGTGGGCGAAGTTTTCGGCGCTGATCCTCTTCGTGGGGTTCAACCTGACATTCTTCCCGCAGTTCATCCTCGGGTACATGGGGATGCCGAGGCGCTACTACGTCTACCCCGAGGAGTTCCAGGTCCTCAACGTGATGTCCACGGCGGGGGCGTCGATCCTCGGCCTGGGCTACCTCATCCCGATGGTCTACCTGCTCTGGTCGCTCCGCAGGCCGAAGGTGGCGGGAAGCAACCCGTGGAAGGCGACGGGCCTCGAGTGGACGACGGCCTCGCCGCCGCTGCCGCACAACTTCGACGCCGTCCCGACGGTGACGACCGGGCCGTACCTCTATGACGACGACGCTGAAACGGCGGCCCCCCCGAAAGGAGGCGCGCGTGGCTGACCATAATCCGGAACTTTCGCACCAGTTCGAGGACATGGACCAGCAGCGCGAGGCCGCGACGCTGGGCATGTGGGCGTTCCTGATCACCGAGGTGCTCTTCTTCGGAGGGCTCTTCACGGCCTACATCGTCTTCCGGACGGAGTTTCCCCGGGCGTTCGCGAGCGCGAGCCACCAGCTGGACGTGGTGATGGGGGCGATCAACACCGGCGTCCTCCTGACGAGCAGCCTGACGATGGCAATGGCCGTCCACGCGATCGCCGAGGGAAAGCGCGACAAGACGATCCGGTTTCTCGTGCTCACCGGCCTGCTGGGAACCGCGTTCCTGGTGATCAAGGCGTTCGAATACGGGGCCAAGTTCGAGCACCACCTCTTCCCGGGGGCGTCGTTCGCGTTCCAGGGGCCCGAGTCCGACCACGCCCAGCTCTTCTTCGTCCTCTATTTCATGATGACGGGCGTGCACGCCGCGCATATGATCGTGGGCATCCTGCTCCTGGGGGTGATCCTCTGGATGACCGCGAAGGGCCGATTCAGCGCCACCTACCATTCGCCGATCGAGAACTTCGGCCTCTACTGGCACTTCGTCGACATCGTCTGGATCTTCCTCTATCCTTTGCTCTACCTTATTGACGTCACGGGGAGGCACGGATGATCGTCCCGACGAAAATATACTACCGGGTGGCCCTGGCGCTGCTGGTGCTCTTCATCCTCACGGTCGCCGTGGCGTACCTGGACTTCGGCTGGCTCAACATCTACATCGCGGTGACGATCGCGGTCATCAAGGCGACGCTCGTCGTGCTCTATTTCATGCACGTCCGGTACCATACCCGGCTGACCTGGATCTTCGCCAGCGCGGGGTTCCTCTGGCTGCTGATCCTCTTCGCGCTCACGCTGAGCGATTACGCCACCAGGTCGTAGGTCGTGAAGACCGGGTCACGACGGCCTGCGATGTCCGCTCCGCGACCCCCCGGCGCCGCCCATCCCCGTCGCGCGCGTGTCCTCCTTCTCGTCGCGTTCCTCGCGGGCCACGGCGCGCTCCGTGCACAGGAGCCGGCGATCCTGAGCGCCGACGCCTTCGCCCTCGGGGCGGGACGCGTCGAGATTTCGTACGGCGCGGAGTACGCCGTCAAGGACGACCGGCTTGACATCATCTACGAGGACGGCTCCCACTCGCTGCCGCCCCTCCGGTACCTCACCCGCGTCCTGCCGTTCTCCGTCCGGATCGGCGTCTCCCCGAACGTGGACGTCATCGTGGGCTGGCGCGGCGGGTTGATCGCGCGGCCCGACATCGGAGCGTCCCGTTCCGACTGGGGCGACCCTTCGTTGACCACGAAGATCACGCTCACCGACACGGGCGGTCCGGCCGCGGCGGGAATCCTCTTCGGAGTGAAGCTCCCCTCGACCCGGTTCCTGCCCGCGGGCCTCGGCAGCGACGCGATGGACGCGTACCTCCTGGCGACGGTCTCCCGCAGGTTCGCCCCGCGCGGAGAAGTACGCGCGAACGCCGGGGTCGGGATCATCGGCGACCCGCGTTTCGCCGGTTCGCAGGACGACATCCTCACCGGCAGCGCGCTGGCGCACTGGCGGCCGGCCGACCGTGTGGCGCTCTTCGCCGAGATGTGGGGGTTCACCGGTCCCAGGGAGGACGACGATAAACTGCAGCTGCGGGGGGGAGGCTCGTTCGAGTCACCGATCGGAACGGTGACCCTGTACGGCCTGGCGCGGCTGGCGGGGAACGCGTTCGATTTCGGGACGGCGTTCGCGGGATCCCCGGAATGGGGGATCGGGGGATCGCTGACGCACCGCTTCGGGTGGTGACCGGCCCCCGGGCCGCGGAACCATTTTTCCCTTTTGTTGTTATATTACCTGTCGTCAACCTGAAAGGTCCCTCGCCATGAAATCGATGAAATCCATCCTCGTCCCGCTGGCCGCGCTCCTCTTCGCGATCGCCTCCCTCCAGGGCGGCGAAACGCCGAAGACGGTCCGCCTCAAGATCGAAGGAATGACCTGCGGCGGTTGTTCCGCGAAGATCGGGAAGGCGGTCGGCAGCGTCGGGGGCGCCGCGCTGAGGACGCTGAACCTGCAGGAAGGGTACGCCGACGTCGAGTTCGCCTCGGCGGCGACGACCACCGACGCCGTGGTCATGTCGATCGCCGAGGCCGGGTACCACGCGTCGCCGATGTCCGAAGGATATCCGTCGCCGTCACAGAAATCGGGAAACGGCCCGGCCCCGAACGCGAAACTCGACGACATCCGCGCCCAGCTCGCGAAGGCCAAGAACGGTCTGATGATGGATGGGAAATATTCCTGTTGCATCTCCCCGTCGTGCGATTTCTGCGCGATGGCGATGAACGGCTGCCCGTGCGGAGACAACCTCGCGAAGGGGAAGCCGGTCTGCGGCGAATGCAAGGGGGGGTGGACGGCGGGTTTCGGCATCATGCCCGACATCGACCCGAAGGACGTGAAGGCGCTTCCGGACGCGGACCTGAAAAAGATGTACAAAAGCCGTTCGGAGCTGATCAAACAATCGAAGCCGGCGGGAGGGAAGAAGGAATGAGGGGGATGAGGTCCCTGCCATGGCTGCTCCTGGCGACGGCGCTGGGGGTGGGCGTGGCGTTTCCCCAGCCGCCCGCGGGCGGGAAGCCTGCCGCCGGGAAATCCCCCGCCAAAACGGCGGCCGGGCAAACCGCCGCGAAAGCCGATCCGAAAAAACCGTCCGCCAATTACGGAAAGTACGACTTTGCCCTGACCACACTCGAAGGGAAGAGCGTGAAGCTCTCCGATTACGCCGGCAAGGTCGTCCTCGTCAACATCTGGGCCCCCTGGTGCGGCCCGTGCAAAGTCGAAATGCCGGGCTTCGCGAAACTCCACGACAAGTACAAGGAGCGGGGGTTCGAAATCATCAGCGTCGCGGTGCAGACCAACGAGTCGGCGGTGCGCGCCTTCATCGCGAAGACGCCCCTCGGGTGGCCCGTCGGCATCAACGACGATGTCGCCGGGAAATACGGGACCTATGGTCTCCCGGACAATTACCTCTTCCTCCCTGACGGGCTCCTCGCGAAGCATTTCGTCGGCTTCACCAGGGAGGAGGCGCTCGAACCGCTGATCCAGGCGGGACTGGCGAGGATACCGGCGAAGTAACCCTCCACCCGACAACGCCCGGGGGGGTCGGTTCCCCTTGAGCGGCCTGTCGGCCCCCTCCTCCGGTTCCTTTCTTGAGATTCCCGGCCATTGTTCGTATATTGCCCCCGTTAGTCCCCTTTCTATTCCCAACGACAATGACAGGCCCGCCATGATACACATCGCAGAGAGAATGAAGCGCCTCGGCACCGAGACGGCGTTCGAAATGCTCGCCAAGGCGAGAGTCCTCGAGGCCCAGGGCAGGAACATCATCCACCTCCAGATCGGCGAACCCGATTTCGACACCCCCGTCAACGTCCGCAACGCCGCCAAGAAAGCGATCGACGAGGGCTGGACCCATTACTCGCCCGCCGCCGGGCTCCTCCAGGCGCGCGAGGCGATCGCGAAGCACGTCACGGAGACCCGCGGATTCAAGGTCAACCCGGAAATGGTGGTCATCACCCCGGGCGGCAAACCGATCATGAACTTCGCCATCACCGCCTGCGTCGACGAGGGCGACGAGGTGATCTACCCCAATCCCGGATACCCCATTTACGAGTCGGTGATCAACTTCATCGGCGCGAAGGCCGTGCCGCTCCCCCTCAGGGAAGATCGCGGGTTCGCGTTCGACATCGACGACCTCCGGAGGCTGATCACGCCAAAGACCAGGATGCTGATCCTGAACTCGCCGCAGAACCCCACGGGCGGGATCCTCGGACGCGACCTGCTCAAGGGGATCGCCGAACTCTGCGTCAGGCACGACATCATCGTCCTCTCCGACGAGATCTACGCCCGCATCATCTACGGCGACGTGGAACACGTCAGCATCGCGTCATTCCCGGGGATGCCCGAGCGGACGATCCTGCTCGACGGCTACTCCAAGATCTTCTCGATGACCGGGTGGCGCCTCGGGTACGGCATCATGAACGAGGAGCTCGCGAAGCTGGTGGCGAAGCTGCAGATCAACGTCACCTCGTGCGCGGCGAGCTTCACGCAGATCGCGGGCATCGAGGCGGTAAGCGGGCCCCAGGACGACATGGTGAAGATGGTCGCGGAGTTCCGCAGGCGGAGGGATTTCATCGTCGACGGATTGAACGCCCTTCCCGGCTTCCATTGTCACAAGCCCGACGGCGCGTTCTACGTCTTCCCGAACATCCAGGCGACCGGGAGGAAATCGAAGGAGTTCGCCGATATGCTCCTGTATGAAGCGGGCGTGGCATGCCTCTCCGGCACCGCGTTCGGGTCGTACGGCGAGGGCTACCTGCGCTTCTCGTACGCCAACTCGATCCCGAACATCACCGAGGGGCTCCGGCGGATCGAAAAAGTTCTCAGGGGGAACCCGGTCACGGCCTGAGCAGCATCGCCGCGTCGCGTGCCATAACGATCGCGCTGGCGGCAGCGCTGATTTCCTTGTCCCACCAGGGGGCGGCGCGGATGGCGGCTACCGCCCCCCTCCCATCGGCCGTGTCGTTCCCGCCGCTCCGGTCGGTCGCGGAGGGAACCTTCGATACGGCCATTGTCCGCCCCGTGCGATCCGATTCGGCGACGTCCACATTCAGCGCGGACCTGGTCGTCGGCGACGGCGATACCATCCGGGGAATGATCCGCGTCCCGTCCGCCCGTCCCTACGCCACCACCCTCCGCCGCCACCCCCTGGCGTTCATGCTCGTGGGCCTTGAAACGGGGCGGGAGGTGGTCGGCCTGATCGAGGGGCACGACGACGTGGTGGTGTTCGGGATGGACTACCCGTTCGAGGGGGATTTCGAGGTATCGGGGTGGGGGAGCCTCGGTGCGGCCCTCTCGCTTCGCGACATGGCGCACCGCACGGTCAGGAACGTCCGTCTCGCGCTCGACTGGCTCACGCGACTGCCGGAGGTGGACACTTCGGACGTGACGGTCATCGCGGTGAGCTTCGGCGTGTTCACGGGCGTGGCGGCCGCGGCGGCCGACGACAGGGTGAAACGGCTCGCGGTCGTCCAGGGTGGGGGACGGATCGATGCCGTCATCGCGGCGAACTCGGAACGGCTCGGGCTGCCGCTCCCCTCCTGGCTTGCGGGGAAGATCGGTGCCGGGCTCCTGTCGCCGTTCGAGCCGAACGACCACGTCGCGTCGTTCGCGCCGAGGCCGTTCATCCTGGTGAGCGGGGAGTCGGACCGCTTCTTCCCGGATGAGTCGGTGCGTTCGCTCTACGACGCCGCGGGGGAGCCGAAGGAGTGGATCCGACACGACTCCCCGCACGTGATGCCCGGGGAGCGTGAACTGATCCGGGAACTGACGAAGATCCTCACGGAGAAGTTGTACGGGAGGAGATGACCCGCGCGAATACCCTGCAGGCGCTACGATACTGACCGGCGGGGCACCACCGTTCCGTCCAGCATGGAATCATCCTGCGTCACGGAAACAACAGCGTCTTCTTCCAGCCCCAGGCCGTCTTCGTGTAAAGCAGACGGTCGTGGAGGCGGAAATCCCGCCCCTTCCAGAACTCGAACGCCGACGGAGCGAGCCGGTAGCCGCCCCAGTGTTTCGGCCGCGGTATTTCCATCCCCTCGAATTTCTTCGTCAGCCTCCCGAATTCCGCGAAGAGCACCGACTGGTCGGCCATCGGCCTGCTCTGGCGTGACGCGTGCGCTCCGATCTGGCTTTCACGCGGGCGGGTCTGGAAGTACGCGTCCGATTCCCGGGCGGAGACCTTTTTCACCCTCCCGTCGATCCTGACCTGGAGGTCGAGTTCGGGCCAGTAGAAAAGAAGCGTCGCCCGGGGATTCCCGAGCAGTTCCGCGCCCTTCCGGCTCCGGTAGTTTGTGAAGAAACAGATCCCCTTCGGTCCGACGTCCTTCAGGAGGACGATCCGCGCGGCCGGTTTTCCGGTCGACGACGACGTCGAGAGCGTCATCGCGTTGGGGAGTTTCAGCCCGGCCTTGACCGCCGATTCGAACCACCGTTCGAAGAGGGGGTATGGGTTGTTAGGGGATTTTTGCAATGAGATAAGACGGACGAGTTTTGGCATATGCGGTTTTGGGATGTAAAGAAAGGACGGAGTGACGGGGGGAATATAGCCATAAACCCGTCGATTTTCAATTTGCTCCCTCGCAACGCGCGATCGCCCGAACGTGCGTCCACCTCATCCATTGAGGCGGGTCGGTTCAACGATCGGTGAAGCCCTCCCTTGTAACTCCAAATCACCTTCAGATTTGCATTGTGACCAACCTCACATCCCGGTTTGAGTTGCCGGCAAATCCCTGTATACTCACCTACGGCCGCCAGAGAGGCGTGTGCCGCGTCGTTTGTGAGTTTATAGAGGGCGTGAATTCACGGGGATACTGAAATGGAACCGCACGAACTATTGCAGGGAATGAACTTCGGCCGCGTCGACGCCGAGACCGATTCCCGATTTGACAGTTGTTTCATCGGTACGGAGATGCTCCGGCACGTGCTCCAGCCGCAGCATTCGCTGGTGTTGGGGAGCAAGGGCTCGGGGAAGAGCGCCGCGTTCCGGCTGCTCTGCCAGGACCGGAACCGCGTCGGTTCGCTCCTGCCGAAGAACTACGAGGAACTCTTCTTCATCCCGGTCTACGGCCTCCAGACCGACGACGACCTGCCGGGATTGGAATTCCAGGACCTCCATTTCAGCAGCATCGACGACTTCCGGAACTTCTGGCTCCTCTACATCGGCCTCAAGTCCGCAGCCACGCTCTCGCACAGCGAACGGATGGAGGAGATCGTCCGCGCGAGCAAATCGAAGGAACTCAAAACCGGCTACAAGACGATAAAAAACGTCATCCGCGACCTCGGGATCAGCCGGGAGCCGGGCGCGTTCGCCAAGTTCAAATTCAGGATCAAGAACATGGTCCGGCCCAGGGTGAACGGCCAGATCCTGGAGAGCGAGGCCTTCAACCGGCTGCTCTCCGTCGATTTTCCCCACCGGACGGGAATGAGCGTCAAGGCGCTCCTCGACACCATCGACATGGTCCTCGAAACGTCGAATTGCGCCGCGTGGGTGATGCTCGACAAGCTCGACCTGCTCTTCATCGACGACTTCACCAAGCTGAAATCGGCGATCACGGCGCTCGTGCAGATCCTGGTGGAGCACGGCAACCGGTTCAAGAACACGCAGTTCAAGATCTTCCTTCGGAACGACATCTACCGCCAGCTGCGCATCGTGAACAAATCGCACCTGGTAAGCTACACGCAGGAGATGAAGTGGAAGGAACACCTGCTGATGAAGCTGCTGGTCTCGCGGGCCGTCGCCGACGACAACGTCCGCGCCTACGTCTCGGCCCTGCTCGGTGAGGAGATCGGGGTCGCCGATGTCATCCAGGGGGACGAGATGCTCGTCCAGAAGGTGTTCTACGCCATCTTCGAACCGTCGCTCAACGGCGGGGTGCAGGAGGACGCTGTCCCCTTCACGCACGTCTGGCTGCTCAAGCACCTGACCGACGGGATGGGGCACATCTATCCCCGCGAACTGATCCACCTCGGAAACATCGCGGTCGAGAAGCAGCGCGAGATCAACAGGGCGGAAGGGAAACACGCGTCGACGAGGCTTATCAGCGCCGCGGCCCTCCGGGAGGCGTTCGCCGAAGTGTCGGTGTACCGGTGCGACACGTATCTGTACTCCGAGTTCCCGCACCTCGCAGCGCACTTCGACCTCTTCCGCGGGCGGGAGAAGGCGACGTTCCACCGGAGCGAGCTCTACGAGCTGTTCGAAAAACTCGAACCGAACGGGGACGAGGCGATCCGTTCGATCTACGACGCCGGCCTGATCACCCCGATGGGAAGGACGGCCGACTCGAGCATGGAATTCAAGGTGCCGCTTCTGTATCGAACCGGTCTCGGCATCACGCAGCGCGGGAGCAAGCTGCGCTCCAACGGACGGGGCCAGAAAAGCGTCATCGAAGAATCGACCTACGAGGACATCATCATCTGAGTCCGGCACGGCGCCCGGGCGGAGGACAGCCTCCGGTCCCTCCCCGCGCGTTGTGATTCCCCCCTGAAAGCGTTATATTACATCATTCCGGGCGGCCAGCGCCGCCCGTCGTCATTTCCTCCTCCGAGACTCTGCTTCGATGACTTCAGTTGATCTGGCCATCGCCTGGAACTGGGAATTCGACCGCGAGTTCGTCCTCTCCATCGAGCGTGAATGCTCGCTCAAGGGACTTGCCACCTGGCGCGTCGAAGACCATAACCTGGCCGAAACCGTCCGCCTCCTTTCCGGGGGCGACCTCCGGATCGGCGCGTTCTTCGACCGCGCGTCGGACGCCGACGAGCGGTACCTCGCCCTCCAGCCGTACCTCGACGCGCCGCGGGTCCTCTGTTTCAACCCGCGACGGCTTGTCCTCCACGCCGCCGACAAGGCGACGATGCACCTTGAACTGATCACCCACGGCGTCTACGTCCCCAACACCATCATCCTCGCCCCGGCGAACCGCCAGCCCGACCCCGGCCTCGCCGCCGCCGACCTCGAGCGGATCGGCATCCCCTTCGTCATCAAGCCGGCCAACACGACCGGCGGCGGGACGGGCGTGATCCTCAACGCCTCCACGCTCGCGCGTATCGCGGGGGCGCGCACCGACCATCCCGACGACAAATACCTCGTCCAGGAGACGATCCACCCGACGCTCCTCGGCGGCAGGAGGGCCTGGTTCAGGGCGTACCACGCGTTCGGGACGACGATTCTCTGCTGGTGGGACGACCTCACGCACCAGTACACGGAGGTGACGCCCGGGGAGGAGTCGGGCTTCGGGCTCGAGGGGCTCCGCCACGTCATCGAAATCATCCGGCGGGCGTGCCGGCTCGATTTCTTCTCGTCGGAGATCGCCATCACTCCGGAGCGGAAGTTCATCGTCGTCGACTATGTGAACGAAGTCTGCGACATGCGGATGAAATCGCACCACGAGAACGGCGCGCCCGACGCCGTGGTGTCGGCCATCGCGCGACTGATCGCCGAACGGGTGGCGGAACATTCCGCCGGCGCCAGGGAGAAGACGGGGACCGATGATTAGGCCGGGGACGGGAGCCGCGATGCTCCGGATCGGTCTCCGCGCGGACGGCCCCGGCCTCCGGGTGTCGTCCGCGTCAGAATTCCCGTGCGAATTCCACGTCGCCGCCCGGGTCCGGGACAAATACCGGTTCGCCGATTCATTCTTCCGTTCGAACGGCAACGTCGTCTTCGCCGACTTCCGGTCGGTCAGGGAGTTCGCCGCCAGGATGAACGAACGGCTCGGAGCGGGCGAAGCGCCCGTACGTGCCGGCGACCTCAACGCGATGGGCCTCATCGATGAGATCCTCCACTACGTATTCCGCCGCTACGAAACCACGGCCAACCCGGGAGTGCTGGGGCGGGCCGTCGCGGCGATGGAGGCCGGCCTGGGGCACCTGCGGTTCAGGACCACGTTGCACCGGTTCACCGAACGGTTCCCGCCGGTCCCGGTCTACCGGGGGGACCGGAGCGCCGCGCAGTGGCTCTCGGGTTCGAGCGACGGCCGTCCGCACCCGGAGGTTTCGCTGGAGGAACTGCTGATGCTCCGCCTGTCGAACGCCAATCCCGCCTTCGCCCGGTTCCGGGAACTCTTCGACGACGCGCCCCTTTCCGGGGAGACGTCGTATCCCGAGCTCGCCGCGGCACTCCGGACGTTTTTCCGGAACGAAACCCCCTTCGACGCCGGCGGGGGGAGCGGGGGGTCGATCCTCGATGTCCTCGAACAGCCGATGCGCGCCCATCCCGACAACCTCGCGGCCCAGCTCGGTTTCATCCGCGACCGCTGGGGCATCATCCTCTCCGACGACTTCAGGAGGAAAGTGCTCTCCTCCGAAGACCTCGCGAGGGAGGATCAGCGGCAATATCCCGTCGGGGGGGCCGGACCGGTCGGCGTTCCCGACTATTCCGCCGCCGCCGGAAGGGGGTTCGGCGAATATCCGGAAACGGAAAATTTCACGCACGACACGGAGTGGATGCCGAACGTCATCCTCCTCGCCAAGAACACCTACGTCTGGCTGCACCAGCTCTCCCGGGAGTATGGCCGGACGATCACCCGGCTCGACGAGGTCCCCGACGAGGAGCTCGACCGCCTCGCGTCGCGGAATTTCACGTCGCTCTGGCTGATCGGGGTCTGGCACCGGAGCCAGGCCTCCGAACGGATCAAGCGGATGACCGGCAACCCGGAAGCCGCGCCCTCGGCGTATTCGCTCTATGAATACGACATCGCCCCCGACCTGGGGGGCGAGGGGGCGTTCGGCAACCTCGCGCACCGGGCGTGGCAGCGGGGCATCCGGCTCGCCGCGGACATGGTCCCGAACCACACCGGCATCGAATCGCGCTGGATGCGCGATCACCCCGACTACTTCATGCAGGCGGACCGCCCGCCGTTCCCGTCGTACCGCTTCACCGGGCCGGACCTCTCGGGCGACCCCGACTACCAGGTGAGGATCGAGGACGGTTACTGGACCCGCACCGACGCGGCGGTGGTGTTCCAGCGGACCGACAACCGCACCGGGCGGCTGCGCTATATCTACCACGGCAACGACGGGACCAACATGCCGTGGAACGACACCGCCCAGCTCGATTTTCTCCGGCCCGACGTGCGCGAGGCCGTCATCGGGGAGATCCTCCGCGTGGCGAAGAAGTTCTCCGTCATCCGGTTCGACGCGGCGATGACGCTCACGAAAAAACATTTCCAGCGGCTCTGGCATCCCCGGCCCGGGACGGGGGGCGACATCCCGTCGCGCGCCGATTACGCGATGACGCAGGAGGAATTCGACGCCCGCGTCCCGCTCGAGTTCTGGCGGGAGGTGGTCGACAGGATCAACCGGGAGATGCCGCAGACCCTCCTGCTCGCGGAGGCGTTCTGGCTCCTGGAGGGGTACTTCGTCAGGACGCTCGGCATGCACCGGGTCTACAACAGCGCCTTCATGCACATGCTGATGAAGGAGGACAACCGGATGTACCGGGGGGCGATCAGGAGCACGCTCCACTTCAACCCCGAGATCCTCAAGCGCTACGTCAACTTCATGAGCAACCCCGACGAGCAGACGGCGGTGGAACAGTTCGGGAAGGGGGACAAGTACTTCGGCGTCGCGACGCTGATGGTGACGCTCCCGGGCCTCCCGATGTTCGCGCACGGCCAGGTCGAGGGGTACCGGGAAAAATACGGGATGGAGTACCGCCGCGATTACCACGACGAAACCCCCGACGCCGACCTTGTGCGCCGCCACGAGCGGGAGATCTTTCCCCTCCTGAGGATGCGCCGCCTCTTCAGCCAGACGGAGCATTTCGAGTTCTACGACGCCGCGGGTCCCGACGGGAACATCCTCGAAGACCTCTACGCGTTCTCCAATCTCGCCGGGGGGGAGCGGACGATCGTCTGCTTCAACAACCGGTACGAGGCCTCTTCCGGCAGGCTGAAGATGTCGACGGGGAAACTGGCCGGCGGCGCCATCCGGTATCCCACCCTCGGCGAGGCGCTGAAGCTCCGCCGCGGGGAGCGGTTGTACTATCTCTTCACCGAGCAGCGGTCGGGGCTCGACTACGTGAGGACGGGGGACGAACTCCACGACGACGGCTTCTTTGTCCGGGTGAACGGATACGAGTCGCAGGTCTATCTCCATTTCCGGGAGGTGGTCGACCACGACGGAAGCTGGGGCCGGCTCCACGGCGAACTCGGGGGCGCCGGGGTCCGGGACGCGGCGAAGGCCGCCCGGGGAATCCGGCTGAGGGAATTCACGGACGCCTTCACCGCGCTCTTCGATCCGGTCGTCATCGACGGGCTCGTCGAATACCTGACGGCGCCGAAGCCGGGGATGGGGGCGTTCCGGAAGGAGCTCGACCGGCGGATGGGACGGGTGACGGGCGCGATGCCCGGTGCCGGCGTCACCATGGCCGCGGCGCGACTCGCGGAGCGGTTGGCGCGCCTCCGGAAATTCTTCCTCGCGCTGGAAAAATATGAGGGCGTTTCCGGCGGGAGCTTTACCGCCGCCGCGGCACGGGGTCGGGAGACGGCGGGCGTCCTCCTCGGCACGTTTGCGATCGGCGCGCTCTTCGGCGCTCCGGATGACCTCGACGCCCCTGTGGGCGGGTCGGTCTTCGACGAATGGATGCTCGCCGACGCGCTCGAGGGCGCGTTCGGGAGGAGTTTCCCCGGCGCGGAACGCAACGCCCGGGAAGCTGAGCTGGTCCGGTTCCTGGCGTGTGAAGGCGCGCCGCGACCCGCCGCCGCCCGTTCCGCCGACCCGCCACCCGCAGGGTCCGTTGCCCGCCGGATCGCCGCCCTCTGCGACTCGCGGGCCGCCGGCCGGCTCCTGCGCCTGAACGAATACCGGGGGGTGGTCTACTTCCACAAGGAATCGTTCGCGGACCTCCTCACCCACACCCTGCTGTCGGAGGCCTTCAGCAGGGGTGCGGATTTCCGGTTCGCGGGAAAAGGGTGGAAAACCGCACTGGACGAACTCGGGAGGGAGGGGAGGATGATCCTCGCCGGGGCCGAACGGTCGGAATACCGGCTCCACCATTTCAGGCGCTATCTTCAGTCGGCCGAATTTCTTACATTGACCGCCGGGACGGGTCCCGCCCCTGCAGAAGGAACCTGAGCAATGCCGAACGTCGTCGCACTCATACTGGGAGGGGGGAAGGGCGAGCGTCTCTTTCCGCTCACCAAACTCCGGGCGAAACCCGCGATCCCCCTCGCGGGAAAGTACCGCCTGATCGACATCCCCGTGAGCAACTGCATCAATTCGCAGATGCTCAAGATCTACGTCCTCACGCAGTTCAATTCCGCGTCGCTCAACCAGCACATCGCGAACACCTACCGCTTCTCACCGTTCATGAAGGGCTTCGTGGACGTCCTCGCGGCGCAGCAGACGCTCAACAGCCCCGAATGGTTCCAGGGCACCGCGGACGCCGTGCGGAAGGTCCTCTGGGTCGTCGAGCCGGCGACCATCGACTATTTCCTGATCCTCTCCGGGGACCACCTCTACAGGATGGATTACCGGCCCTTCCTCCAGCACCACGTCGAGTCGGGGGCCGACCTGACGATCGGGGTCCAGCCGATCGGCGCGCGCAACGCTTCGGACTTCGGCCTGATGAAGATCGACGCGAACGGGATCGTGAAGGAGTTCAGCGAGAAGCCGAAGGGGGAGGCGCTCAAAGCGATGGAGGTCGACACGGCCACCCTCGGCCTCGACAAGAACGAGGCCGCGAGAAAAAAACACCTGGCGTCGATGGGCATCTACGTCTTTTCCCGGCAGGCGATGGTGGACCTCCTCACGCGCCACCCGGCCGGCACCGATTTCGGCAAGCACCTGATCCCGCGCGCCATCGAGGAGCAGAAGGTGTCCGTCCACGCGTTTAACGGGTACTGGGAGGACATCGGGACCATCGAATCGTTTTACCGCGCCAACCTCGGGCTCCTGAAGCAGCCGAAGCCGGCGTTCAGCTTCTACGACGTGAAATTCCCGATCTACACGCGCACCAGGTTCCTCCCGCCGTCGAAGATCCTCGGCGGCGCGATCCGGGACACGATGATCTGCGAGGGTTCGATCATCAAGGGGGCCGAGGTGAGCAACACGATCGTGGGGATCCGGTCGCGCGTGGAGCAGGGGACGGTGATTTCCGATTCCCTCCTGATGGGCGCCGACAGCATCGAGCCCGAGTCGGAGCGCGTGGCGTCGATGAAGGCGGGCATCCCGCCGATCGGGATCGGCGAGAACAGCGTCATCAGGAGGGCGATCGTGGACAAGGACGCCCGCATCGGGAAGAACGTGTCGATCCTCAACGCGCAGAACGTCGACCACGCCGAAAACGAGAAGGGCGGATACTGGATCCGCAACGGGATCGTCGTCGTCCTCAAGGGCGCGATCATCCCCGACGGCACAACGATCTGAAGCCCCGGCATACCGCCTATGCATCCCATCGGAGCCCGGCGCGCGCGGCCGCGAGTGGTGATGGTCGCCACCGAAAACGACGCCCTCAAAGGGGCGAAGGTGGGCGGCATCGGAGACGTGATCCGCGACCTCCCGCGTGAACTCCGGCCCCTCGGGTACGTCTCCACCGTCATCATCCCGTCGTACGGCTTCGTCCACACGCTCAACGGCGCCGCCATGGTCGCCGACCTGACATTCCCGTTCGGGGGTAGGGAGGAGTTCTGCGAGGTGTGGAAGGTCCCCGCGCCCGGCGGCGGCGGGGAGCCGACGGAGCATCTCCTCATCCACCACCCCGCGATCAGGGGCGAACCGATCTACTACCACGACCCGAAGGAGAAGGTCTTCGCGCGCGACTCGACGAAGTACGCGCTCTTCTGTTCCGCGGTCGGGCAATACCTCAGGACGCTGGACGAACCGTACGTCCTCCACCTGCACGACTGGCACACCGGGTACATCTTCCTCCTGTCGGAGCTGCACCCCGCCTTCGCGCACCTCAGGCCCGTCAGGAAGATCTTCACCATCCACAACGTCGGATACCAGGGCACCAGGCCGATGCGGAAGTTCGCGCCGTCGCTCGAGGACTGGTTCCCCGAGCTCTTCCGGAAGACGCGCTGGATCAGGGAATGGCAGGACGCCAGGTACGCCGTGCCGACGTTCACCCCGGTGCTGGCGGGCGTCCGCCACGCATCGGCGGTCACGACGGTGTCGCCGACCTACGCCCGCGAGATCACCCTGCCGAGCGACCACGCCAACGCCGTCTACGGCGGCGAGGGGCTGGAGGTGTCGCTGCGGGCGGCCCACGACGAGGGGCGCCTCTTCGGAATCCTCAACGGGGTCGAATATCCGCCGACGTCCGCGCGGGCGCCCGTGGACGACCGGACGTTCGCCGCGACGGTGCTCGACGAGATCGTCGACGGCGGGAGCGGGCGGCCCGTGCCCCTGAGGGACGAGGTCGCCGCCCGGCTCACCGCCCTGTTCGACGGGAAGGGGAGGTTCCTCCTCTCGAGCATCACGCGAGTCACCGAACAGAAGCTGCGGCTGATGTTCGAGAAGGGGAGCGACGGCTCCACCGCCCTCGACAGCATCCTCGCGCTGCTCGCGAAATCGGACGCCGCGTACGTCCTCGTCGGCTCCGGCTGGGCCGAGTACGAGGAGTCGCTGAAGCGGGCGTTCGCCCGCCACGAACGGTTCATCTTCCTGAACGGATTTTTCAGGAACACCGCCGCCGCCCTGTTCACGCGCGGCAACCTCTTCGTGATGCCGAGCTCCTACGAACCGTGCGGCATCACGCAGATGCAGGCGATGCGCGAAGGACAGCCCTGCCTGGTGCACGCCGTCGGCGGGTTGAAGGACACCGTCCGCGACGGGGTGAACGGTTTCACGTTCAACGGCGGGACGCTCAGCGAGAAGGTGGACAACTTCGTCGGGGGGGTCCGCCGGGCGCTCGACATCCACGCGTCGCAGCCGGACCGGTGGAAGGAGATCGTCCGCTGCGCGGGCGAGGCGAGGTTCGGCTGGGGGGAGAGCGCGAAAGCCTACGCGGCGCTGTACGAGGGGCGGACGCCGCGGCAGAGCTGACCCCCGGGGGGCCGGGCCGGCACCGGCGGTGCGGCGAACCCCGCGGACGGCACTTGTATTCCAACGCCACGCTTCATACATTGACTGGATAAATCCCCGTAACGCTTCAAATTTCACTATCCAACCATCACAAGGGAGTCACCATCATGAAATCTTCCATACACCTTCTTCTCGCCCTGGCCCTGACGGTGCTGGCGGCCAATTCGCTCACCGCCCAGGACAAGCCGGCGTTCGTCAACGATTTTCTCGGCCAGGTGATGTTCGTCGAGGGACAGATCATGTCCCTCGAGGAAGCCGTTCCGGCCGACAAGTATTCCTGGAGGCCCTCGGAGGGGGTCCGTTCGATCGGCGAGACCTACCGCCACATGGCGTTTGGCAACTACCTGCTCACGAAGACGCTCGGAACGGAACCCCCGGCCGACGTCAATTTCAGCATGGACCTGAAGAAGTGGGACACCGAAGTCACCGACAAGGCGAAGATCGCCGCCAGTCTGAAGGCATCGATAGAACACCTGAAAACGGCCGCCGGCAGGCAGACCGAGGCGAACCTCGCGGAGATGGTCGACCTCTTCGGCAACACGATGACCAAGCGGTCGCTGCTGATGTCCGCGCTGAGCCACCTGCACGAGCACCTCGGGCAGTCGATCGCCTACGCCAGGATGAACAACATCGTCCCGCCCTGGACGGCTGCGGAACTCGCGAAGGAAGCCGCGAAGGATAAGGGCAAGTAAAAACGCCGGGGGACGGAGGGTCGCCCCACGACGACGGGCGGGGCCGACGCCCCGCCCTTTTTTATTATGATGAAGCAAACCCGCATATCGCTCCTCCTCGACCTCGTCGACGAAGGGTACAGCCGCAGGACATGGCACGGACCGAACCTGAAGGGATCGCTCCGCGGGATCGGTCAATCGGAGGCATCCGCCCGCCCGGGGCGGGGGCGCCACAACATCTGGGAGATCGCCGTCCACGCGGCATACTGGAAGTACATCGTCCGGCGCAGGATCCTCGGGGAGAAACGCGGATCGTTTCCGCTCTCCGGGAGCAACTGGTTCGCCAGGCCCGCCCCCGGGGCCGATTGGAAGTCCGACCTCCGCCTCCTCGACGAAACGCACCGTCGCATGCGCGAGGCGATCGCCTCGCTCGACGACGCGGACCTCGGAAGGAAGCCGGGGGGGAGCAGGGTGTCCGGCGCGTCGATCATCGCCGGCATCGCGGCCCACGACGTGTACCACGCCGGCCAGATC
>CAZQSM010000027.1:0-27291 GCA_964596065.1 uncultured Chlorobiaceae bacterium
GGCGCCGCGGCGCTCGACGCCATCGGGTCCCGCGCGGCCGGCGTCATCCGGTCGGGCAAGTTCCTTTTTTCGCTCGGCGGGGAACACACCGTCACGCAGGCGCTCGTCCGCGCGCACCTGGCGCGTTATCCCGACCTCTCCGTCCTGCAGATCGACGCGCATTCCGACCTCAGGCCGGAGTACCAGGGGTCCCCCTGGAGCCACGCCAGCGTGATGGCGAGGATCTGCGATTTCCTGGACCCAAAACGGATCGTCCAGGTCGGGATCAGGGCCCAGTGCGAGGAGGAGGCGGAGTTCATCCGCGCGGGGAAGATCACGACGCTTTACGCGCACCGGATCCGGAGCAGCGATCCCGGCACCTGGATGCATCGCGCCGTCTCGAAACTATCGAAACACGTCTACGTAACCTTTGATGTAGACGGGCTCGACCCGTCCGTGATGCCCGCCACCGGCACCCCCGAGCCGAACGGCCTCTTCTGGGACGAGACGATGCGGTTGCTCAGGCTCGTCGGGGCGGAACGCGACGTCGTCGGCTGCGATGTCGTCGAGTTCTCCCCCCTGAAGGGCCTCCATCATCCCGACCTCACGGCCGCGAAGCTCGTCTCCAAAATGATCAATTATTTCGTCCACTGACAGCGCGCTCACAGGATCAACGAAAGGCCCACCAATGAATTTCCGACCATCGCTCCTCCTCTCCCTCCTCGCGGTTTCGATCCTCCTCCCCTCCTGCGGCAAGAACGGCGACAACGAATCCGGGAGGCGGACGGACGAGAGGACGTACGCCCTCGAACGAGTGGGCCCGGCCAGGGTGGTCCAGATGTACGCCGACGGTTTCGAGCAGCTCACGCCGAATGAAAAAATCTTCATCTATTACCTCTACCAGGCCGCGATCGCCGGGCGCGACATCGCCATCGACCAGCACCACCCCGACGCCCTCGAGGTCCGCGACCTGATGGAACAGATTTACACCCACTCCGACGGGATCGACAGCTCGGTCCGGCAGAACCTCACCACCTACCTGAAGCTTTTCTGGATCAACAACGGGTTCTACGACAACCTGACGGCGAAGAAATTTGTGCCGGCGGTGAGCGTCGCGGAGTTTCGCACCGCCGCGGCGAGGGCCGCCGCCAACGGCGCCGATTTCATCCTCGGGATGGAGACGCTCGACGCCAGGATCGACCGGCTCGCGGGGATCATCTTCGACCCGGCGGTCGACCCCGTGATGACCGAGAAATCGCCCGGCAAGGACTGGATCAGGGGGAGCGGGGTGAATTTCTACGGGAAGAACATCTCCTACGCCGAAATCCAGAAATGGGCCGCCGCGGGGAACGAAAAGTACCCCCTGAATTCGAAGGTCGTGAAGGAGGGGGGAAAACTCGTCGAAAAGGTCTGGAGGGCGGGCGGCAACGGCGTCCCGCCCGGGATCTACGCCCCCCAGCTCGAGGCGGTGATCGCCAACCTCGAATCGGCGATCCCTTACGCCGCCTCCGACCATCAGCGCGAAACGGTCCGCCTCCTGATCCGGTACCTGCGCAGCGGCGAGCCGGAGGATTTCAGGAAGTACAACATCCACTGGGTCACCGACAGTTCGAACGTCGATTTCATACTCGGTTTCATCGAAGTGTACCTCGATCCGAGGGGCCAGAAGGGTGAATACCAGACCTCCGTCTATTATACCGATCCGGGCCAGACCCACCTGATGAGGAAACTCGCGACCTACGCCCAGTATTTCGAGAACAAGGCGCCCTGGGACGACCGCTACAAGAAGCAGATCGAAGCGGTCCCGATCGCCAACGTGATCAACGTGACCATCCAGACGGGCGGAACGGGCCCGGTCTCCCCGATCGGTATCAACCTGCCGAACGAGCAGTCGATCCGTGAACTGTACGGCAGCAAGAGCGTCCTCCTCGACAACATCGTCGACGCCTATGAAAAATCGTCGGGCAAGGACCTGCTGAAGGAGTTCGCGAATTCGCAGACGGAAATCGACAAGCAGCAGCGGTACGGCTCGATCGCCGACAACCTGCACACCGCGATGCACGAGGTGATCGGGCACGCGTCGGGGAAGGTGAGCGACACGCTCAAGGGGAAGGATCCCGGCGATTTCCTCCCCGGCTACTATAACACGCTCGAGGAGGCGCGGGCCGACCTGGTGGCGCTCTGGAACGCCTGGGACGGGAAGCTCGTCGACATCGGCGTCGCATCGGACCCCGAGGAGGCCAGGAAAATCGGCGAGACGATGTATGACCAGGCGGTGCGCGTGGCGATCAACCAGCTCCGGCGGATCGGCACCGACACCCAGATCGAGGAAGACCATATGAAGAACCGCCAGCTCATCGTCCACTACATCATGGCCAATTCCGATGCCATCGTCTCGGAACGACGCGGCGGCAAGACCTATTACCGGATCACCGATTACGACAAGATGCACGCTCAGGTCGGGAAGCTCCTGGCGGAGGTCATGCGGATCAAGGCCGAGGGCGACCTCGAGGCCGCCGAGCGGCTCGTCAACACGTACGGCCTGAAGGTGGATGTCGCGTTGCGCGACGAGGTCCAGGAGCGGGTGCGCTCACTCGACTCTCCGGCGTACACCGGGTTCGTGCAGCCCGTCCTGACCCCGGTGATGGACCCGGAAGCGAACATCATCGACGTCAGGGTCACGTATCCGCTGAGCCTCGCCGACCAGATGCTCTCCTACTCGGCGACGACGAGGAAAATCACCGCCCCGGCGGAGTCGAAACGCTGAAGCGGGGGCCGTCCCGGTCAGGGCCGGAGGGGTACGTTGCCTTCCATGATCCGGTGGTACGCCCCGGGCCCGGCGGCGCCGTACCCGCGCGCCTCGACGGTGACAACCCCCGCGGCGAGTGACGCGGCCCCCGCGACCGGAAAAAACCGGTAGAGTACCGCGCCCGTGTCACGCGCGGCGCCGTCGAATTCCGCCAGGGGCACCGAGGCGTCATCGCGCTCGGCCCGCACCGTGAGCCGGCTCCGCCCGAGGTCTGCAGGAAGGTTCACGATCTGGAGCATCGCGCTCCCGTCCGTGGTGTCGAAGACGAGCTTCCCCGAGAGTCCCGGAAAGTCCTCCGATCCGGAGAGGACGGTCACGAGTCCCTTCGACTCGAAAAACCTGGCAATCCCCTCGAGACGCGCGTTCCGTAGGACGAGTTCGGTCTGCCGGTCGTGGAGCAGGTCGATAAGGTTCGCCTGGTCGTCGATCGTCCCCGTGAGGGTGTTCGCGTACCATCCGATCGTCGCGATCACCAGGATCGACGCGAACGCCACGGCCACCGCCATCACGGAGCCACGGCCCGTTCCGGGTAGCGCGGATCCCCTTTCGCGTCCCCGCCGGCCCCCGTTCGTCCCGGGCTTCGGTCCGGCGGCTTCAGGCCCCGGTTGGGGATCGCCGCTCCCCGGATTCAGATCCGCGGCCGGGCCGGCGACGCCCGCCGCGCGAACACCGACGGGATCGGCGATCGCGGAAAGCCTCAAGGCGAACAGCAACCGTTCGAGGAGTTCCGGTTGGGGAGTCGCATCAGGGAGGATCCCGGCAAGGAGGTGCGCCGCCCCCTCGTACGTTGAACACTCCTCCTCGCATTGCGCGCATCCTTCCGCCCGATGACGAAAATATTCCGGTTCGTCCTCCTCCCGGATCGCGCCCAGCGCTTCGGCTGACGCGCAGACCGAGAACCGGACCTCGTGGGCCGTCCCGCGGTGGCGTCCCTGGATACCCCCGGAGAGGTGTTCGAGGCACCCGTGCAGCCGGGACCGGCACTCCGCCGGGGTCATCGACAAGCGTTCGGCGATTTCCGCGATCCGGTACCCCCCGAAGTACGCCATCGAGAGGACGGCGGAGCTGACCACGCCGCACCTCCCCACCATTCCGCGGGCGACCGCGATCGACGTGGAGTTCGCCGGTTCGCATCCTTCGACCGTTCCTTCACCCGGGCGGGGGGCCGACACAAGCGACCAGAGATCGACGTCGCGCGCCTCGTCCCCCGCGTCGATCGCTCCGACGCGTCCGAGCAGCAGCCTCCTCATCCGCGAGAAGAGGAGGGGGCCGGCAGGGGGGGCGGACGGACGCCGGAGGCTGAGGTCCCTCGCGACCGGGAGCAGAACGGCCTCCACGGCATCGGCCGCGCGGTCGGCGGACCGCAGCATCCTGAAGGCGTAATTATGCAACACGCGACCATGCTCGCGGAAGAGATGGATCAGTGTCTCCTCGTCATCCCGGGGGAGGTATCCCTCCGGTTCGCGTTCCTGAACGTCGTTCATCGGTTTCCACGGATGGTGATCGAATAGCGGGCGGGACGGGAGTGTCTGCCGCCGGGCCGTCGCGCCGCGATAATGATCATGGTATCGATGCGGGGGCGGAAATCCAAGAGCCGCCGGTCCAAGGTGCGATCTGCGTCACATCCCGGGCTATGGTTGCTTTTCGGCCCTTTTTTCGTTTATTTTCGATGTCGTTCCGCCCCAGCTCTCAGCCACCACCTCGATCCGTGGTATGTCGACGCCGTTGATGAAACAGTACGCCCGGATGAAGGCGAGGTACCCGGACACGGTCCTCCTCTTCAGGCTGGGCGATTTTTATGAAACATTCGAGGAGGACGCAAAGCTCGCCTCGAGGGTCCTCGGCATCACCCTCACCAAACGGGGAAACGGCGGGGCGGGCGACACCCCGCTCGCGGGGTTCCCCCACCATTCCCTGGACACGTACATGCCGAGGCTCCTGCGGGCGGGGTTGAAGGTGGCCGTCTGCGAGCAGACGGAAGACCCGAAACTCGCGAAGGGGCTCGTCAAACGGGACGTGACCGAAGTGATCACGCCCGGGGCCGCCTTTTCCGACGCCCTCCTCACCGGTAAGAACAACAACTACCTGGTCGCCCTCGCCCTCCCCTCACCGATCTGCGGCCGGATGGACGCGGTCGGCATGGCGTTCGCCGACGTCACCACCGGGGAGTTCCGGAGCGCGGAAATCCCGCTCGGCGAACTCCCGCGGCACGTCTCCTCACTCTCACCGGCGGAGATCCTCGTCCAGCAGCGCGACCGTGAATCGCTGGGACCGCTCCTCGACGCGGCCGGGGGGGCCGTCATCACCGGGATGGAGGACTGGATCGTCACCTTCGACCACGCCCGCGACCTCCTGCTCAGCCACTTCCGGACGAAGAGCCTCAAGGGGTTCGGCCTCGGAGAGATGACCGTGGGCGTCACGGCCGCCGGCGCCCTGCTCCACTACCTGCGCGAGAACCAGAAATCGAACCTCCCCCACATGGGGAGACTCTCGGCCCTGAACGTCTCCGGGTTCATGACCCTCGACAGTTCGACGAGGCGCAACCTGGAGATCGTGGCCTCGTCGTCGGGGAACGGGGAAGGGACGCTCTACGCCGTCCTCGACAGGGCAGCCACCCCGATGGGCGGGCGGCTGATGAAGCGCTGGATCAACCAGCCGCTGCGGAACCTCGGGCCGATCCTCGAACGGCTCGACGCGGTGGCCGAAATCATCGCCTCCCCGGCCCTTCGCGACGGGCTCGCCGGGGCGCTCTCCGGCATCGGCGACCTCGAACGCCTCGTCGCGCGCGTCTCCACCGGCAGGGCCACGCCGCGTGAGACCGCGTCGGTCGCCGGGATGCTCGCCGCGACGGACTCGCTCCGCGCGGCGGTCGACGGCGCGGGCGGCGCGCGGACCCGGGCACTCCTTTCCCCCCTCCCCTCCTTCGCCGACCTGGTCCGGACCATCAGGGAGACGCTCTCCGACGATCCGCCGCAGACAATCGGCGCGGGCGGGGTGATCCGGAAAGGGGTCGATGCCGTTCTCGACGGGCTGCGGGAGGCGGCCCACCACGGCAGGGAGTGGATCGCCAACCTGCAGAAGACGGAGCGCGAACGCACCGGTATCTCCAGCCTCAAGATCGGCTACAACAACGTCTTCGGCTACTACATCGAAATCACGAACACCCACCGCGACAGGGTCCCGTCGGACTACATCCGGAAACAGACGCTGACCGGCGCGGAGCGGTACGTGACCCCCGCCCTGAAGGAGTTCGAGGAGAAGATCGTCAACGCGGAGGAAAAGATCCTCAGTATCGAGACGGGACTGTTCAACGGCCTGCGGCAGTCGATCGCCGCCCGCTCCGGGGAGATCCAGCTGGCCGCCGCCGCGATCGCCACGCTCGACTGCCTCGCCTCGTTCGCGTCGGTCGCTGCCGCCAGGGGCTACGTGAGGCCCGAACTGGACGAGGGGACGCTGCTCGACATACGGGGGGGGCGCCACCCCGTCATCGAGACGCTGCTCCCCCCCGGGGACGCCTATACGCCGAACGACACGCTCCTCGACTCCGCTTCGGGCCAGATCCAGATCATCACCGGCCCCAACATGAGCGGAAAGTCGAGCTACCTCAGGCAGACCGGGCTGATCGTCCTCCTGGCACAGATCGGCAGTTACGTGCCGGCGACGTCGGCGAGGATCGGCATCGTCGACGCGATCTTCACGCGCGTGGGCGCGAGCGACAACATCGCCTCGGGCGAGAGCACGTTCCTCGTGGAGATGCACGAGGCCGCGAACATCGTCAATACCGCCACCGCCCGCAGCCTGATCCTCCTCGACGAAGTCGGCCGCGGGACCTCCACCTTCGACGGCATCAGCATCGCCTGGGCCCTGACGGAATACATCCACGACGTCATCGGCGCGAAAACGCTCTTCGCCACCCATTACCACGAGTTGAACGAGATGGCCGATCTGCTCCCGAGGGTCCGGAACCTGAAGGTCGACGTCAGGGAGTACGGGAACAAGGTCGTCTTCCTCCACACCGTCACCCCGGGATCGGCCGACCATTCGTACGGGATCCAGGTCGCGCGGATGGCGGGGCTGCCGGAGGAGGTCACCTCCCGCGCCGCCGACATCCTCAGGAACCTCGAACGCTCCGAACTCCTGGTTCACGGCGAAAGCCCGGGCGGAACGGGCCGTCCCCGCGGCGGGGCCGAACGGCCTGCGGCCCAGATGACCCTCTTCGGCGGCCGGGACGAAGCGCTCAGGGGGATGATCGCCCGCACCGATCCGGAGTCGACAACACCGATCGAGGCGTTGCGCATCCTCGCGGATCTGAAGCAGTACATTTCATCCACATCGGAGCAGGAATGATGCGACGCAGGGACTTCATCACCAACACGCTCGGGGCGGGGCTCCTTTCAGGGATCGGAACGGCCCTCGCAGGACCGGCGGCCGCCGGGCCTGCGGACGGCGCCGCGAATCCTCCCCCGCCGGAGAAACCGGCCGTCCCGCCCGCCGGGAAGGCGCTCCCGATCGACGCCGCCGAGCGGGCCGGGAGGATCGAGAAGGCCAGACGGTTGATGGCCGCGCAGGGGATCGACGCCCTCCTCCTCGAGGGGGGGATGACGATGCGGTATTTCACCGGCGTCCGGTGGGGCAGGAGCGAGCGGGCGTTCCTGATGGTCCTCCCCGCGAAGGGGGATCCCTGGTTCATCGCGCCGAAATTCGAGGAGTCGAGGGCCGCCGAGCAGGTCGCGCCCTCCCCCCTCTACACCTGGGAGGAGGACCAGTCCCCGTACGACGTCCTGAAACAGGCGATGCTCGGACGGGGGATGGCGACGGCGACCGTCGGCCTCGAAGAGACCACGCGTTTCTTCGTCACCGAGGGCGCGGGCCGCATCTTCGGGGCTGCCACGATCGTCAACGGCACCCCGGTGACGGCGGGGTGCCGGTCGGTGAAATCGCCGGCCGAGATCGCCCTGATGCAGCAGGCCAACGGCATCACCGCCGAGGTGTTCAGCGCGTCGGTCCCGATGCTGAAGCCGGGAATGACGGAACGGGAGTTCGGGCGCGTCATCTCGAAGAATTTTTCCGACCGGGGGGTCAGCGGGGGCGCGCTGGTCCTCTTCGGCGAGGCGTCGGCGCACCCGCACGGCCTCGAGAAGGAAAGCGTCCTGCGCGAGGGGGATATCGTCCTCATCGACGGGGGATGCACGGTCGAGGATTACGTCTCCGACGTCACCCGGACCATCGTCTTCGGTTCGCCGACGGGCCGGATGTCGGCCGTGTTCGACGCGGTCCTCCGCGCCCAGGCGGCCGCGCTGCGCGCGGCGGGGCCCGGCGTCACGGCGCAGGCGATCGACGCCGCGGCGAGGGACGTCGTCACCGCCTCCGGCTTCGGTCCCGACTACCGCTACTTCACGCACCGCCTCGGACACGGCATCGGGATGGAGGGGCACGAGTGGTATTACCTCGTCCGCGGCAGCGACCGCCCGGAAATGCCGGGAGACGTGCACAGCAACGAGCCCGGGATCTACATCCCCGGGGAATTCGGCGTGCGGATCGAGGACGAAATGGTCATCACGGAGGACGGCGCGAGGCTGATGCTCCCCTCCCCCTCCGGACTCACGTCGATGTTCGGATGACGCCCCGGAGAGGAGACCCCGATGACTTCGCCTGATGTGCGCCTGTTGTTCGACTACAACGCCTGGGCCAACGCGAGATTCTTCGCGGCGATGGAGGCGCTCCCCGCCGACGTCGCGCATGCCGACGCCGGCAGCAGTCACGGCGGCATCCACGGCACGATGCTCCACATCGTCTGGGCGCACCACCTCTGGCTCCTCCGCTGGATGGGCCGGCCCAACGATGCGTCGGTCGATCGGTCCCGACGGGCGGCGGACCTGCCCGGACTCCGCTCCTACTGGACGGAGGTGTCCTCCGAGACCGAAGCGTTCCTCGCGTCCCGGCTCACCGACTCCTTCCTCCTCGGGACATTTTCGATGAAAACAACGAAGGGCGAGACGTTCACGCACAGCTACGGCGAGGCGATGCTCCACCTCGTGAACCATTCGAACTATCACCGGGGCCAGGTCGCCTCCCTGATCCGCCAGGCGGGCCGGGTCCCTCCCGCCACCGATTACATCGCCTTCGTACGCGAGCGGAAGCCGGCACGATGAATCGATTCGTGGCGACGATCCTCACCCTTGCCGTGTTCAGCGGCGCCTTCATCGCGGTGGACGGCTGGCCGTCCGCGCCCCCCCCGGCACCGCCGGCCCGCTCCGGAGCGATGGAGTCGCTGGAGTTCTGGTCGGAGGCCAGGAGCTATCCGCAACTCAACATCGCACCCGACAAATACACGAAGGCGTTCGAGTGGGCGAGGCAGGCCCGGCTGAAGCGGCGCCTCCCCGCGCTCGACGGTTCCGGCTGGAACTCCATCGGCCCGTCCAACCTCTCGGGGCGCATGCTGGCGATCGCGCTCAACCCGCAAAATCCGAATACGATCTACGCGGGCTCGGCATCCGGTGGACTCTGGCGATCGTACACCGGCGGGGTGTCGGGCGACTGGGAACGGGTCCCCACCGGGTTCCCCGTGCTCGGCGTGGCCGCGATCGCGATCGACCCGGCTGACTCCAACGTCATCTACATCGGGACCGGCGAAGTGTACCGGTACGAGGGGACGGCGGGCGGACTCGTCGTGAGGACGACGAGGGGCAGTTACGGGATGGGGATCCTGAAGAGCACCGACGGCGGGTCGAGCTGGTCGAAGAGCCTCGACTGGTCGTACAATCAGCAGCGCGGCGTGCAGGCCCTCCGGCTCAATCCGCTCAACCCCTCCACGGTCTGGGCCGCGACCACCGAGGGGATCTTCCGCAGTACCGACGCCGGGGAAAGCTGGACCAACGAGCTCGCCATACAGATGGGCCAGGATATCGTGATCCATCCCGCCGACACGTCGAAAATGCTCGTGTCGACGGGCAACCTCGGCCTGTCGAACTATGTCCTCAGGAGTACGGACGGCGGGGTGGGCTGGATTGAAGCGACACCACGGGACTTTTCAGGAAAAACCCTCCTCGCTCATTACGCGTCGAATCCCGACATCGTCTTCGCGAGCGTCGCCGACAGCACCACGGGGGTCGGGTCGCTCTGGAGGACCGACGACTTCGGCGCCGGCTGGACCGAGGTCAGCAACAGCACCACGAACGCGATCTTCGGCGTGCAGGGCTGGTACTCCCACGTGGTCGCGGTGCACCCGAACGACTCCTCCATCGTCTTCCACGCCGGCGTGCCCGCGAGCCGCTCCACGAACGGGGGCGTCACCTTCTCGGGCGTCGGCGGGACCTACTCCGACCACCACGCCTGCGCGTACGACCCCGTCAGCCCCGACATCCTCTACGTCGCGAACGACGACGGCATCTACCGGTCGACCAACTTCGGGACGACTTTCACGAAAGTCAGCGTCAACCTGGGGACCGGGCAGTTCTACAACGGCTTCTCCAACAGCGCGGGCGATTCGCTGATCGCCCTCGGTCAGGTGCAGGACCACATCCCGGGCTACCTCTACCAGGGATCCGCCACCTGGCCCCGGAGCGCGGTCGACGAGGTGGGCTGGACGGCCATCGACCAGACGAACGACTTCATCATGTATGCCGGCACGCGCGACGGCGGTTCGGTCAGGAAATCGACGAACCGCGGCGTCAGCTTCGGCGCGACCGGCGGCGGCTTCAGCGGTCTCTCCTGTTGGAACGCTCCCTTCCTGCTGTCGCCCTCGTCCCCGAACGTCCTCTACTTCGGCAGGAGCAGGATTTTCAAGTCCACCGACGCCGCCGCGAGCTGGACGGCGACCAACGGCGGGTTCGAGCTCGACGGCAACCCGGCGCTCTCGATGGCGATCTCGGCAACCGACGCGGACATCGTCTACGTCGGCACGGCGCCCCGGGTGACGCGGACCCACGTGTTCCGCACGACCGACGGGGGCGGGAGCTGGACCGACGTCACCGGGCCGCTCCCCGACCGGCACCCGCTCGACATCGCCGTCGACCCGCTCGACCCGTCGACCGTGTACGTCGGGTACGGGGGCTACGGCACGGGGCACGTCTACAAGAGCACCGACGCGGGGGGCAGCTGGACCGACATCACGGGAGCCCTCCCGGACATCCCCGTCACGGCCCTCCTGGTCGATCCGGCGAATTCTTCCGTCGTCTACCTCGGCAGCGACATCGGCGTCGCCGTCTCCACCAACGGCGGCGGAACGTGGGAGCCGCTCGACGACGGCCTCCCGGAAGCGCTCCTCATCTCCGACCTTTCGATGACCCCCTCCAACAGGACCCTCCGCGCGTCCACGCACGGGAATTCCGTCTGGGAACGAAAAATGCCGACCGGGCTCCCTTCGCTCTCTGGCGTCGTGCCGGCGGGTGGGGAAGCATGGGATATCGGCAGCACGCGGACGATCTCCTGGGCGCAGACGCTACTCACCACGGTGTCGATCGACTATTCCGTCGATGACGGGGAGAGCTGGATCCCGGTCGCCGCCGGGGTCCCCGCCTGGCCCGATTCCTTTCAGTGGACGGTCCCGCCCACGCTCACGTCCCTCGGCCGCGTCCGGGTGAGGTCCGAATCCGACACCCTCCTGGCCGCGCAGAGCGCGGCCCCGTTCAGCATCACCTTCGACGGCGTGATCCTCGACCTCGACGCCGACTGGAACCTGCTTTCGCTGCCGATGGGCGTCCCCGACCCGTCGCGGGCAGCGGTCGTGCCGTCGGCGGTCGGAACGGCGTACCTCTTCGACGGCGCCTACGCCGCCGCGGAGACGCTCGAAACCGGACGAGGCTACTGGGTGAAGCTCCCGGCGCCCGAACTGCTCCCGGTCGACGGTGATTCGATCCCAGCCGATACGCTCGCCGGGCTGAAGGGGTGGAACCTGGTCGGCTCGATCAGCGCCCCGGTCGGGGCCTCATCCGTCATCACAATCCCCCCCGGCCTCGTCGTCTCGCCGTTCTATGCGTACGACGGCTCATACTCGACGGAGGACACCATCCGGCCCGGCCGCGGCTACTGGGTGAAATTGAGCGGCCCGGGGCTTGTCGTCCTCGACGAGTCGGCGCCCGCCGCAGCCCGTCCGGCCGCCACGCAGGGAGGACCCGGCGACGGGACCGGCTCTCTCCGCTTCACCGACGCCCGCGGCAGGTCGGCGTCGCTGCGTCTGACGCGGCGCGCCGTGGAACCGTCGGCATCGTCCGAACTCCCTCCCGTCCCTCCCGCCGGGGGATTCGACGTGCGCTTTTCGGACGGCTCGCTCCCCGCCGCCGCCGGCGAAGCAGCCCGCCCGATCCGCGCGCAGGGGCTCAGGTTACCGGTCACCGTGTCGTGGGTCCTGCCGGAGGGTGAATCGTACCTTCTCTCAGGCGACGACGCCCCTGCCATCCGCCTCTCGGGCACCGGCACTGCGGAGCTATCATCCGTCGGCGGGCTGTCGATCCGCCGGGCGCCGGAGGGGACTGTCGCAGTACCGGGGGCGTTTTCGCTCGACCGAAATTATCCGAACCCGTTCAACCCCGTGACGCGGATCAGGTTCTCGATCCCGGGGGAGGGCGCCGCCGGGGACGGCGCCGCGGCGGCGGGCGCCGCGTCCGGCGGCTTGGTGCCGGTCGCCCTCACGATCTACGATCTCGCGGGAAGGGAGGCGGGAAGACTGGTGGACGGGATGCTGGTGCCGGGCGGGCACACCGTGGACTGGAACGCGGTCGGCGCCCCGGCCGGGGTCTATTTCTGCGTCCTGCGCTCGCGCGGAATGACGCTGTCGATGAAAATGCTTCTCGTAAAATAGGAGACCGGGGATGGACCTCGGGCTGAAGGGAAAATTCGCCCTCGTCACGGCCGCCAGCGAGGGCCTCGGGTACGCCGCGGCCGCCGCGCTCGCCCGCGAGGGGGCGTCGGTGATGATCTGCGCCCGCGGAAGGGCGGCGTTGCGCGCCGCCGCGTCGAGGATCGCGGAACGATCGGCGGCGAGCGTCGTGCCGGTCGTCG
Organism: uncultured Chlorobiaceae bacterium; assembly: GCA_964596065.1. Classification (GTDB taxonomy): domain Bacteria; phylum Bacteroidota; class Ignavibacteria; order UBA10030; family SZUA-254; genus SZUA-254. The sequence continues at coordinate 12,788 of CAZQSM010000027.1, forward strand.
CGGACGTTTCCACGCCCTCGGGGATCCGGACGCTCGAGCGGAGCGTGAGGCGAGAATTCGGCTCGCTCCAGGTCCTCGTGAGCAACGCCGGAGGCCCGCCCCGCGGCGACATCCTGACGATGAAGGAAGCCGAGTGGCGGAAGGGGTATGAACTCACCCTGATGAGCACCGTCCGCCTGATGCGCGCCTTCCTGCCCGGGATGGTCGCCGGTCGCTGGGGCCGCATCGTCACGATCACGTCGATCGCGGCGCGGCAGCCGGTCAACGACCTCCTCCTGTCGACCGTCTTCAGGCCCGGCATCCACGCCCTCTCGAAGGTGGTGTCGAACCTCCACGCGGCGTCCGGGATCACCGTGAACGCCGTCTGCCCCGGGTACATCCTGACGGCCCGGCAGAAGGAGATCTTCGACGGCCGGGCGAAGGACGCCGGCACGTCGGCCGCGGCGTTGATCAGGAAGATGAGCGCTGACATTCCCGCGGCCCGGATGGGCCGCCCGGAGGAAATCGGCGAGGTGATCGCCTTCCTCGCGTCGGAACGCGCCTCCTACGTCAACGGGGTCAGTCTTCTCGTGGATGGCGGACTGGCCAGGGGCATCCATTAACGCACACCCAACGCACGGAGAAACCATGGCATCATATTCGACTCTCCTGACCGCCTCCGCTTCGGGGGTCCTGACCATCACGCTGAACCGGCCGGAGGTGTTCAACGCGTTCAACGAAGTGATGAAGAAGGAGCTGAACGCGGCCCTGAAGGAGGCGGCCCGGGACCCGGCGGTCCGGTGCCTCGTCATCCGCGGCGCTGGCGAGAAGGCGTTCTGCTCGGGCCAGGACCTCAAGGAGCACGCGGGGTCGAAGCGCTCGCTGCGGGAATCGCTCGAACGGTCGTATAATCCGATGGTCCGGACGATCAGGGGGATGGAAAAGCCGGTCATCGGGATGATCAACGGGGTCGCGGCCGGCGCGGGGTGCAGCCTCGCCCTCGCCTGCGACATGCGGACCATGTCGGAGAGCGCGAAACTGATCGAGGTCTTCGTCCGGATCGGTCTCATCCCCGATTCCGGTTCCCACTGGTTCCTGGCGAAGACGGTCGGCCACGCGCGGGCGTTCGAGTACATGGCCACCGGCCGGGACATCCCCGCCGAGGAGGCAGGACGGGTCGGCCTGGCCAACCTCGTCGTCCCCCCCGACCGGCTCGAAGCCGAGACGATGAAACTCGCCGGAACGCTCGCCCAGGCCCCGACGACCGCGATCGGCTACATCAAGCGCACGCTGAATTACTGCGCCACCGCGGGGCTCGACGAATCACTCGCGTACGAGGCGATCCTGCAGCAGGCGGCCTCGGAGACCACCGACCACGCGGAGGGGGTGAAGGCGTTCATCGAAAAGCGGCCGGCCCGGTTCACCGGCTCCTGAGGCTTGTTTTTCGGCCCCGTTTTCTTTACCATAGTCCTCGGTTTCAACCATCATCTCACAGGACGCGCTCCGATGCCCGCCACCCTTTCGCACCCCCCGGCTGATCTCCGGCGGATCGGAATCATCGGCGCGGGCACGATGGGCGCGGGAATCGCCCACGTCGCGGCCGCCGCCGGGTTCGAGACGCTGATCCACGACGTCTCCCCCGGGCTGCTGGAGCGGGGCATGGCGCGGATCTCCGCCGACATCGACGGGGGCGTCTCCAGGGGGAAGAGTACCAGGGAGGACGCCGCCGCCACGCTCGCGCGGATCTCCACCCATCCGTCGCTCGACTCGCTCTCGCCGTGCCCGATCGTGATCGAGGCCGTGATCGAGGACGCCGCAGTCAAGCGCGACATTTTCAGCAGGCTCGGCTCCCTCCTCGCCCCGGAGGCGATCCTGGCGACGAACACCTCGTCCCTCTCCGTCACGTCGCTCTCCGCCGGAGTCACCGGACCGGAACGGTTCGTCGGGCTCCACTTCTTCAACCCTCCCGTCGCGATGAAGCTCGTGGAAGTGGTGCGGGGCGACGCCACCTCGCCGGCCACGATCGACGCCGCGACCGCGTTCGTGAAGCGCCTGGGAAAGGTCCCGGTCGTCGCCGCCGACAGCCCCGGCTTCATCGTCAACCGCGTCGCCAGGCCGTTCTACCTCGAGGCGCTCCGGCTCCTCGGCGAGGGCGCGGCCGACGCGGCGCAGATCGACCGGATCGTGAGGTCGGTCGGGGGCTTCAGAATGGGCCCGTTCGAGCTGATGGACCTGATCGGCATCGACGTGAACCTCGCGGTGACGAAATCGGTCTACGCGCAGACCTTCGGCGAACCACGGTTCCGCCCCCACATCATCCAGCAGCAGATGCTCGACGCGGGACGGCTCGGCAGGAAGAGCGGACGCGGCTTCTTCGGGTACGGCGGATGATCGCGCGCGGCCGGATCCCCCTCGTCACCTTCTTCGCCGTCTTCATCCTGGCGTTCTCCCGGCTGGCGATTCCCGGCACCCCGGCCGACAACCGGTCCTACGACGTCGTCCATTACGACCTGAACCTGTCGCTCTTCCCCGAGTCGATGACCATCGCCGGCTACAACCTGATCACGCTGACGGCCACCGCCGCGATAACGGAGCTCCGCCTCGACGCCGGATCGACCGCGCTCCGGGTCGATTCCGTCACGACCGGCGGCCGGAAGCTCGCGTACCGCCATTCGGGCGACGTCCTCGAGATCGTCCTCCCCTCGACCCTGCGGCCGTCGGAAACGCTCTCGCTCACCGTGCACTACCGCGGCCGCTCCGCCTTCGACGGGCGCTACGACAGCGGGGGCATCCTCTTCACGCGGACGGGGATCGGATATTCCGTCGGCACCATCAGCCAGCCGAATTTCGCGCGACACTGGTGGCCGTGCAACGACCGGCCCTCCGACAAGGCGCTCGTCACCCTCCGCTGCTCCGTCCCGGCCGGGATGACGGTCGTCTCCAACGGCCGGCTCGTCTCAAAAACCGAGCGGCGCCTCACGCATACCTTCGAGTGGGCGACGAAGACCCCGATCGCGACCTACCTGGTCTTCCTCGGCGCCTCGGACTACCTCGTCAGCCGGGACACGCTCCGGCTCGGGGACGGCCGCACGCTCGACCTCGCGCTCTATCTCTTTCCGGAGGATTCCGCGAAGGGGGCCGAAGACTTCAGGAACGTCAAGGAGATCCTCGCCTATTTTTCAACGGCCTTCGCGCCCTATCCGTTCGCCGACGAGCAATTCGCCGTCGCGGAGGTGGAAGGCCGCCTGACGATGGAAAACCAGACGGTGGTCGCGATGGAACGCGGGCTGATCACCGGCGACCGGAGCAACGAGAACACGTTCGTCCACGAAATCGCGCACCAGTGGTGGGGGAACCTCGTTACCCCCTCCGACTGGCACCACACCTGGCTCAGCGAGGGATTCGCGACGTACTCGGAAGCGCTCTACATCGAATCGAGGCGCGGACCCGCGGTCTACCGGGAATACATCGACCACCTGATGGACCAGCCCCCCGGCGCCTACGCCGGGTCGGTGATCGGCAGGAACGAGAACGCGTTCTGGGACTCGTTCGGGCCCGCCGTCTATTACAAGGGCGCGATCGCCCTCCACATGCTCCGCCGCATGATGGGCGACAGCGTTTTCTTCGCCTGCCTCCGCGCGTACGCCGCGGATCCCCGGTTCGCCTACGGCAACGCCTCGACGGACGATTTCCGGTCGGTGGCGGAGGCCCATCACGGTTCCCACCTCGGGTGGTTTTTCGACCAGTGGATCCACGCCGATCGGGGAAACGCCGACAGGCCGACCCTCACCTACGAGTGGGTCGCGGGGCAGGACGAATCGGGATATACCCTGTCCCTCTCCATCGTCCAGCTGCCGGGCGCGGCGGATCCCTGGAAGCTCCCCTTCACCGTCCGCATCCTCGCCGGGGGCGAATCGTGGGAGTACGCGGTCGTCGATTCCCTGCCCCGGCAGGAGTTCGTCTTCCGCACCCCCGCGCCCGCGGATTCGGTGCTCCTCGATCCCGAACGGGACCTGTTCATGCACCTTCAACGGGGACTCCCGGATTGAGCGTCGCGAGGGTAAAAACGCCGTCCGTCCACCTCTCGGGCGATCCCGAACTGGTCCGCGAGTTCGGCGACCTCTGCGTGGCCGCCGGCTTTTCCGTCGTCTGCCCCCCGGGCCGCGGCCCGACGCCCGCGCCGCCCGGGTTCCGGAAATCGGCCTCGATCCCGCCGTCGGTCACCCTCGGCGCCGAGCTGACCAACACCGACCCGGCGCGGAAACGGAAGAACCTCGCGGCGCTCGACGCCTCCCTCCCGGCCCGCGTGCCGATCCTCACCTCCGCTGTGACGGTCAGCGTGGGCGAGCAGGCGTCGTGGGTCCAGCGGCCGGGGAGGTTGATCGGTTTCGGCGCGTTCCCCACCCTCCTGGGCGGCCCGCTCGCGGAGGTGAGCGTCTCCCTCTCGACGGGGACCACCTCCCTGGAGACCGTGGGCGCCTTTTTCCGCCGCCTTGGCAAGGAAGTCACGGTGGTCCAGGACAGGGTCGGACTCGTGATGCCGAGGATCCTCTGTTCCCTGATCAACGAGGCATTTTTCGCGCTGACCGAACGGATCGCCGCCCCGGGAGACATCGATACGGCGATGAAGCTGGGGACGAACCACCCCCGCGGCCCCGTCGAATGGGCGAATCTGATCGGCATCGGCCAGATTGTCTCGACGCTGAACGCGCTGAAAACCAGCACCGGCGAGGAACGGTACCGGGTCGCGCCGTTGTTACTACAGATGTCGCTGGAGCCGAAGACGTGGAAAAAATGATTTTTTTTGCTATGTTATACAGTTGATTCCGCCTCACCCACACCCACAGTCAGGAGTGTTTCAATGAATATCCGATATCCGATCCTCGTCCTCACCCTGTTCGTCGCGGCCCTGGCCTCGGTCGCCCAGCCGAAAATCGAGATCGTCAGCGGCACGACCATCGACATGGGAAGCGTCTACGGCGGGGAGGTGGTGGAGAAGCTGGCCGTCATCAGGAACGCGGGGAGCGACACGCTCGTGATTTCCGACGTGAAGGCCCAGTGCGGCTGCACGGCGACGCTGATGTCGGACAAGGTGCTCGCCCCGAACGATACCGGCAAGCTTTCGATTTCGTTCAACACCTCGGGCCGGAACGGCCACCAGAGCAAGCAGGTCTACGTGATGTCGAACGATCCGGCCAACCCGAAGATGACCATCTCGTTCTCGGCGGACGTCATGAGCGTGCTCGACATCAACCCCAAGGTCCTGGCCTTCGACAAATCGAAGGTCGACTCGGTCTACACCAAGACGGTGACCATCGCCAACCCCTCGCAGACGGAGGCGGTGAACATCCTCGAGGTCAAATCCGACCTCCCGTCGATCAAGACGACGCTGATGAAGAACAAGCTGATGCCCGGGGAGGAGACGCAGATGCAGGTCACGATCAACCCCACGAAGTCGGGCACGATGAACGGCAAGATCGAAATGACGACCGACCACAAGCGCCAGGCGAAATTCGACATCGGCGTTTTTGCATTCGTCAGCAAAAAATAGGGGCCGGGAAGTGTTCGTCCGCATCGTCGCGCTGGTCGCGTTTGCCGCCGTCCTCTCGCCGGCGCAGCCCCGCTTCGCACTCGACGGGGGCCTGGCGTTCGATTTCGGGGAGCTGTACACCACTTCCCCCGTGGAAAAGGTGCTCAGCATCTCCAACACCGGCACGGACACACTCCGCATCACGAACGTCTCCGGATCGTGCGGGTGCACGGGGACGCTCCTCTCGTCGGGCGAGATCCCACCCGGCGGCGACGCCACGTTGAAAATCACGTTCGATCCCGCCAAATTCAGGGGAAAAGTCCAGAAGGTCGTTTCGATGAAGACGAACGACCCTGCCGCACTGAACCCCCACGTGACGTTCAGCGCCACCATCACGCACATCCTGGAGCTCGACCAGACCCGACTGGTCTATTCGACCAAACCCGATTCCGAGGCGACGGTCATCGTCACGGTTCGAAATCTGTCCGACGTGCCGGTGAGGATCACCGGTGTCACCTCGTCGTCCCCGGAACTGGTCCCCAAACTCTCCGGCAGCCTGCTTCAGCCTGGGGAGGCGACACAGGTGCGATGCTCGAACAGACCGAAGCAGGCGGGCATCGTGAGGGGAGACGTCACGCTCACCACCGATCATCCCCTCATCCCTGAACTCAAACTCCCTTTCTTTTCCTACGCGAGGATTCCCGCGTCATCCGCGCCCGGTTCACGGGGCAAATAGCCCCGCCCGCGGCCGCGACGGCCCGCACCCCGCCCCGATCACACCCGGATTGTTTTTCGACCCGGATTCCGTTATTATTACTCGTTCCTCAACCGGATACCGTGAATGCCCCGTACTGAAGCATACATCATCGAAGCGGTCAGGACCCCCATCGGAAGGTACGGCGGGGCCCTCAGGGAGGTCCGCCCCGACGACCTGAGCGCCGGGATCATGAAGGAAGCGGTGCGCCGCTCCGGCCTCGACCCCGCGTCGATCGACGACATCCTCTGGGGCTGCGCCAACCAGGCGGGAGAGGACAACCGGAACGTGGCCCGGATCGCGGCGCTCCTCGCCGGGATGCCCGATTCCGTCCCGGGGACGACGCTCAACCGGCTCTGCGGCTCGGGAATGGATGCCGTCCATTTCGCCGCCCGCGGGATCTGGAGCGGCGATTACCGCGCGGTCATCGCCGGGGGCGTCGAGGTGATGAGCCGCGCCCCCTACTCGGTCCCGAAAAATCAGAGCGGCGCGTTCGGGAACCTGACCGCGTACGACACGGCCCTCGGATGGAGGTATCCGAACCCCGCGCTCGAGGCCCGCATCCCGCTCGAGGCGATGGGCGAGACGGCGGAGAACGTGGCGGCGGCATACTCGGTCCCGCGCGCTTTGCAGGACGCTTTCGCCGTCGAGAGCCACCGGCGCGCCGTCGCCGCCCGCGGCCGGTTCGGCGAGGAGATCCATCCGGTCGAAGTCCCACGGAAGAAAGGGCCTCCCGTCGTGGTGAGCGTCGACGAGGGCCCGCGCGACGACACCTCCATCGAAAAACTGGCCGCCCTTCCCCCCGTCTTCCGGAAGGGGGGCAGCGTCACGGCCGGCAATTCCTCATCGCTCAACGACGGGGCGGCGGCGCTGGTGATCGCGGGAGGGGAGCTCCCCGCATCGTCGAAACAGGCCCCCCTCGCCCGCATCGTTTCCACCGGCATCGCCGGCGTGGACCCGCGCCACATGGGGATGGGCCCGGTGCCCGCGTCCGCGATGGCGCTCGCCCGGGCCGGCCTGACGATCGCCGACATGGGACTCATCGAACTCAACGAGGCCTTCGCATCCCAGGCCCTCGCCGTCATCGAGAAACTGAAGGCCGACCCGGCCATCGTCAACGTCAACGGCGGGGCGATCGCGCTCGGCCATCCCCTCGGCTGCAGCGGCGCGAGAATCCTCACGACGCTCGTCCGCGAACTCCGCAGGCGCGGTGCCCGGTACGGGCTCGCGACGATGTGCATCGGGGTCGGCCAGGGCATCGCCACCGTCGTCGAAAACGTCCACTGGAAGGCATAGAGGATTCAGAATGAAAACATCAACGGTCCACCCCGTCCCGCTGCTCATTTTCCTTTCCGTGCTCACGCTGATCCTCGCGTTCCAGGTCTTTCTCCGTTGGGGGGGGACGCCCTTCCTGCTAAGCGCCTTCGGGTTCGCCGCCGCCGCCGGGTGGACCATCGGGCGGTTCTGGCGCATCTACCCCTGGCAGGTAGGGTTCGTGGGGGCCATCCCGTCGATCGTCTTCATCGTCTGGAGGTTTTATTCGCAGGAAACGTTGCAGGACGAGGTGGACAACGTCTCCCTCTTCCTTTTCCACCCGTTGATCGTCGCGATCTCGGGGCATTTCGGAGCGCTGGTCGGACGATGGCAGGGACTGCGGTCCGGGGCCCGCGCCGGACGGAAGCCGTAACCGGGGCCACCGACCGTTGGCGGACCACCCCGCTCCCGAACGCCGGGATTCCCCGATCCTGATCGACCCCGAGGAATTTCGGAAGATCGGGCACGAGTGCGTCGACCTGATCGCAGAATATTTCGGCGGCCTCGGTTCGGCGCCGGTGACGAAGGGGCACACCCCCTCCTCCATACGGGCGATCGTCGGCGACGGGCCGCTCCCCCAGGGCCCGACCCCGGCGGGGCCGCTGGTCCGCGGGATCGCCCGGACTCTCGTGGACCATTCGCTCCACATCGGCCATCCCCGCTTCCTCGGCTACATCACCTCCTCGCCCGCGCCGATCGGCGCGCTCGGCGACCTCCTCGCCGCCGCCGTCAATCCGAACGTCGGCGCATTCACGCTCTCGCCGGTGGCGACGGCGGTCGAGGAACAGGCGATTCGATGGGTCGCCGGGCTGATCGGTTACCCCGAAGAGTGCGGGGGCATCCTCGTCACGGGGGGGAACATGGCGAACCTGGTCTGCTTCCTTGCCGGCCGGCGGTCGGTCTGTCCCCCCGACGCCCCGCGGCGCGGCCTCGCCGCGGACGGCAGACAGTACCGCATCTATGTTTCCGGCGAAACGCACACCTGGATCGAGAAGGCGGCCGACATCTCCGGCATCGGCACCGACGCCATCCGGTGGATCCCGACGGACGCCGGTCTGCGGATGGACACCGCCGCCCTCGATAGATCGATCGCCGGAGACCGTTCCCGCGGGGACGTCCCCCTGATGATCGTCGGCACGGCGGGGACCGTCGCGACGGGTGCCGTCGACCCGCTCGCGGCGATCGCCTCCATCGCGAAGCGTCACGGCTGCTGGTTCCACGTCGACGGCGCGTACGGCGCCCTCGCCGCCTCGCTGCCGGAGTCGTCCGACGATCTGCGCGCGCTCTCCCTTGCGGACTCGGTCGCCGTCGACCCGCACAAGTGGCTCTACACCCCGCTCGAGTGCGGATGCGCGCTGGTCCGCGACCGGGCCCTCCTCCGGGAAACATTCCACAGGCAGCCGTCGTATTACCGTTTCACGGGGGAACCGGGCGACGAACCGACCAACTATTACGAATTCGGGCCGCAGAATTCCCGCGGGTTCAGGGCGCTGAAGCTCTGGCTGGGGATGAAACAGGCCGGCCGCGACGGCATCGTCGGGATGATCCGGAGCGACATCGACCTCGCGGACCGGCTGCGTGACGCGCTGGCGGCCCATCCGGAGATCGAAACCCGGTCGAAGGAACTGAGCATCGTTACGTTCCGGTACGCGCCGGAAGGGCTCCGGGACGGCAGCCCGGCCGGTGAAGAATACCTGAACCGGTTGAACGCCGAGGTGCTCGGGCGGCTCCAGTCGGGCGGGGAGGCGTTCGTCTCGAACGCCGTCGTGGGCGGAACAACGCTCCTGCGCGCCTGCATCGTCAATTTCAGGACTACAGAGGCCGATGTCAGGGCCATCCCGGAGATCGTCGCCGGCCACGGCCGCGCGGTCCACGCCTCGATGGGCGCACGGGGGGATTGACACGGCGGCCGGAAAGTCGTATCATTTGGAAGGTTCCGCCCCGCGCGGACCGACCCCCATACCAATCCCAGGAGGCCGAAGATGAGAACGGTCCATCATATTCTCGAGTGGAAGGGCTCCGCGGTCTGGTCGGTGTCCCCCGACGCGACCGTGTACGAGGCGCTCAGCATCATGGCGGAGAAGAACATCGGCGCGCTCACCGTCCTCGACGGCGATACGCTCGCGGGCATCTTTTCGGAGCGCGACTACGCCCGGAAGGTGATCCTGAAGGGGAAGACGTCGAAGGAAATGAAGGTCCGGGAGGTGATGACCTCCCCGGTGGTCTCGGTCACGCCGGCGAATTCGATTCAGGATTGCATGGCCGCGATGACCGAAAAGCATTTCAGGCACCTCCCGGTGGTCTCGGGGGGGAAGATCGCCGGGATCATATCGATCGGCGACGTCGTGAAGGAGATCATCGACGAACAGCGCTCCACCATCGACCAGCTGAGCGGATACATCACCGGAAAGGTGTAGGCGGCCGGCCTGCCCGGTCCGGCGGGTTGTTGCTGGGGGTCCGGTGAGGTTTCCTCAGGAGTAGATGTCCTCGGTGTGCCTGATCGTCGGCGCGTTCCCTCCCAGGAGCACCGCCACCACGTCGAACCGGCATCCCGTCTCCCCCATTCCCCTCCACGCGAGGTAGGCCGATGCGACCCTCCGGATCCTCCTGATTTTCTCCGCCGTGACCGCCTCCTCCGGTTCCCCGTATCCGGCGCCCCTCCTGGTCTTGACCTCCACGAACACGATCGTCTTCCCCTTCCGGGCGATCAGGTCGATCTCGTTCCTCCCGAACCGAAAGTTCCGGTGGAGGATGACGTAGCCCGCGCGCTCCAGGTATTCGGCCGCCAGCCGCTCCCCCACACCCCCCACCGCGCCGGTCACCCGGGGGTCCCCCTCCGGGATGGGAGGGTGAAGCTCGCGCGGTGGATCGGGCAGGGACCGAGCGTCCTGATCGCCTCCAGGTGCGCGGGCGTCCCGTACCCCTTGTGCCGCGCGAAGCCGTACCCGGGGTAGAGCCGGTCGTATTCGACCATCATCCGGTCGCGGGTCACCTTCGCGACGATCGACGCCGCCGCGATCGTGAAACACCGGGCGTCGCCGCCGACGATCGACGTGCTCGGGATCTCCGGGTGGGAGAACCGCGGGCCGTCGATCAGGAGGTGGCCGGGGGGCGTCCTCAACCGTCCGACCGCCTCGCGCATCGCCCTGACCGTGGCCCGGAGGATGTCGAGGGCGTCGATCTCCACGTGCGACACGATCCCGACGCCGACGTCCTCCGCGCACCCCGCGATCGCGTCGTAGAGCCGCTCGCGCCGCCCGGGGGTGAGCGCCTTCGAATCATCCACGCCCTGGATCCAGACCTCCTCGGGAAACACCACGGCGGCGGCCACCACCGGGCCTGCCAGCGGGCCCCTGCCCGCCTCGTCGATCCCGGCGACCCCGCGGACCCCGGCCGCCCACCGGGCGCGTTCGAAGGCGCAGTCGAGACCTTTCACCCGGATGCCCTCGCGTCAGAATTCATTGATCAACCCGAAGTGGATTTTCGTATCCGACACCGGATCGCCCCGGCCCAGCGCGAAGCTGACGCCGACGAGGCCCAGGCCGGTTTCGAGACGGACGCCGATCCCGTACCCGAACGTGAAGACCTCACCCGGGGGAGGGGGCGCCGAGACATACCCCGGATCGAGGAAACCGTAGAAGAAGCTCTTCCCTTCGACGATGAAACGGTATTCCACCGTTCCCCAGGCCACCCTCGTCCCGCTGTACCGGTCTTCCCTGAAACCCCTGAGGGTCCTGAACCCGCCGAGCCTGTAGAGATCGCCCGGCTCGGGGGAGGCCGTCGACACCTCCCTGCCGTGGAGGCCGAGCTTCACGACCTGCTCCTCCCGGACCAGGACATACAGGTCGAGGTCGAAGCCGATATGCCGGAGCGTGCCGCGGGCGGCGCCGGCCGGGGCGCCCGAGGGCTTGCGCGCGCCGCTCCTGAATTCCGCCCTGTAGTTCACGCCGCTGCGGGGCGTCTCCCGGTCGTCCCTCGTGTCGTAGCGCAGCACGACTCCGCCGGTGGTGGCCACGCTCCCCGGGACGCCGGATCCCGCCGGGCCGGCCGCGGGGATGATCCGCTTCTGTTCCCCCACCGCCGCGAGGGAGACGGACGCGCTGATCAGGTACTCGGCGGAGGCCGAGACCCTCCGGTCGACGAACGTCGAATCCTGCTGCCGCTGTAAAAATCCCGCGCCGAGGTTCACCGGGAATCCGAACGCCCACGGCTCCTCGTAGGCGAGCCGGATCTCCTGCGTCGACCGGCCCTCCCTCGCCCATTCCGCCTCGAGCTTCCGACCGCTGCCGAAGAGGTTCCGCATCGCGACCGCCGCCCGGCCGGTCACGCTCCCCCCCGTCTCCCCCGGCGGCGGCGGCGCGTAGCCGACCACCCCGTCGAAGACGTTCGTCCGCCCCTCGCTCACCGCCACCAGCAGGCCGTGCCCGGGCCGGGCCGCGAAGAGGACCGGTTCCTTCACGGACGAAAACAGCCCCAGTCGCCGCAGCCGCTGCGCGAAGCGCGAGACGCGCCCCGGGTCGTACGGCACCGGGAGGTCCATCCTCGATTCCCGCACGATCACGCCGCGGTCGGTCTCGGTGTTCCCCTCCACCCGGATCTCGCCGATCGACACGCCCCCCCCTTCATCGACGGTCACCGTCACGGTCATCGCGCCCCCGCCCGCAGCACCGCCGGGCCCGTCGTCCCCCTCCCTCCCTTCGGGCCCGATCCCCGACACCCCCGCGCTCGCGAAGGGGTATCCACGGCTGTCATACTCCCGGAGCAGCGCGGCCACGCCCGATTCGATCCGCTCGCCGGTGAGCGGATCGCCGGGCCCGCTTCCGAAGACCGCGCGGAGCCGGTCGCCCGGGATGGCGGCCGCGCCCCGGAATTCGATCCGGCCGAACGTGGCGGGCACGCCTTCGCTGATGGTCAACAGCAGGTCTGCGCCCGAGCTGTCGTCGGCGTGACCGACGAGCGACGGGACTGCGCGCGCCGCGAAGTAGGAGCGTTCCCGGTAGAGCCCCGTCACGGCCAGCACGGCGCTCCGGACCGCGGAATCGGTGAGGAGGTCCCCGCGGCGCAGCGGGACCGCCGCGCGGAGATCGCCCCCGGAGACCGAGGCGTTGCCGGTGAAGCGCACGGCGAGGAGTGACGCTGGAGGGGCGGTCCGGGCCGCCCCGGGAACCGGGACGAGGGCGGCGCAGGCCAGGAGGAACGGGAGGACCCCCGGCGCCGGTCTACCGGGGGCGCGTCTGGTAGACATCCCAGATCGGAGTCTGGAGCCGGTAGTCCCCGAACCCCGTCGCGTCGACGAACACGAATTGCCGATTCAGCTCGTAATAGGTCCAGACTTCATACGGTTTCGAGTCGATCTCGAACGGGCGGCGCTCCACGTTGCTCGGGGGACCGAAGATGATGTAGACCATCCCCATGTCGGTCTTCCACCCCAGGGTGTAATGCCCGAAATGACGTACCGCGTAGGCGACGCGCGAATAGTATTCTTCCATCAGCTCGTTCCGTTCCGTCCCCGGGGAGGGATCGCGCCTCGCCCAGTACCCGATCCAGCGCTCCCGCTTCTGGTCCGCCGGGAGCTCCTTCATCTCTTCGAGCAGGTCTTTCTCCACGATGTACTGCATCTGGTCGATGGCCGCGTCGATGTCGGTCACCTCCATCGGCGCACCGATCCATCGCACGCTGAACGTCCGCTCGGTTTCCGCCAGCTCGACACTTCCGCCGGGCGGGCTTCCGGCCGACGGGCCCCTCACCGGAATGAGCCGGACGCGCAGCGTAAACTCGCCGACGCCGAGCCCCGTGCTCCTCACCGGCGGGAGGAGGCTGTTCTCCCCGGCGCGGACACCGACCCGCAGGGTGTCCGACTGCACGGGAACGGCGGCGTGGTCCGACACCTCCACGAGGAGGATTGCCGAGTCGACGCCGAGTCCGTTGTAGAGCTTCAGGAAGACGAAGAAACTGTCGCTCACGTCGGAGATCGAAGCGCCGATGTTGGGGGTGATGACCTTCCTCCCCCCCTGCTCCTCCAGCGCCTTCAGGACCATCGCGTCGCTCACCTTCCATCGGCCGGGGGCGTAATCGGGGACGGTGATCCTGAGACGGGTGGCGTTCGAGCGGTCCGTTTCGATGTCCCGGAGCCTGACGTTGAACCGGTAGCGGCCGGGGGCGAGGCGGATCGATTTCTGGACGATCTCGCCGGGACGTTTGCTCCGCACTTCCTGGATCGAGTCAACTTCGACCTTCCCCGACCAGACCTTCTCCGTGATCAGCCGATCGGTGGTGTCGCTGATCTCGACGATCAGCTCGTAATCGGCGCGGAAAAATCCCCCCTGGTTGACGAACTGCAGCGAATGGTAGGGGATCTCGAAGTAAACGTCGAGCTGGGTGAGCCCCGCCGAATCGCCCGGATAGGTGAGCACGTCGACGGAGAATGTCCGGCGTTCCGATCTCAGGAACGTGTCCGCTCCCCGGTCGGGCTGCGCGCGTATCACGGACCCGTCGGGGGCCAGCGGGGTGGTGAGGATGAGGAGGATGGGGAGAATGCTTGTCCGGCTGGTCATCTGGTGCCTCCGGGGTCAGTGGCGGCGTCCGGGCGCACGCTTCAGGAGCCGTGGCCGCCGTTTGCGCCGGGTCCGCCGGGGACCGCGGCAAAAAGGTCGTACTCTACAGCATCAACAATGGTCACGGCGCAAAAGTGTCCGACGGCAAGGCCCGGTCCCTTCCCGACGAACACCTCGTTGTCGACCTCCGGCGCGTCGTGCTCCGTGCGTCCGGCGAACCCGTCACCCTCCGCGCGGTCGATCAGGACCACGGCGTCGGAACCGATCTTCGCTTCGTTCTTCCGGAGCGAGATCGCTTTCTGCGCCTCCATCAGCTCCATTCTGCGCCGGAGCTTTTCCGCGGCAGGGACGGGGTCGCCGAGCCCGAACGCGG
>CAZQSM010000028.1:0-26638 GCA_964596065.1 uncultured Chlorobiaceae bacterium
CGATGTCGCTCTTGATCTGTTTCTCGTACTCTTCGAAGAGCGGCAGCGGCCAGACCCGTTCGAACGTTTTTTCCCCGGCCGCCTTCAGTTCGGCCATCAGGCGTTCGTCGTTCCCCATCATTCCCGTCGCATGGTGCCCGAGGGCGACGACGCAGGCGCCCGTGAGTGTGGCCAGGTCGATGATGGCGGCCGGTTTGAAGGTCGGGGCGTAGGCGAGGGCGTCGGCCAGGATGAGCCGCCCCTCGGCGTCGGTGTTGTCCACCTCCGAGGTCGTCCCCCCGTAATGGGTGATCACGTCGCCCGGCCGCATCGCCGCCCCCCCGAGGAGGTTTTCCGTCGCCGGGACGAGGCCCACGAGGTGCACGGGGATCCGGAGCCGGGTCGCCGCTTCCATCGTCCCGATCACCGCCGCGGCGCCCGACATGTCCATCTTCATCTCCGCCATGCCGGAGGATGGCTTGATCGAAATCCCCCCGGCGTCGAACGTCACCCCCTTGCCGACGAGGACGATCGTTTCGAGGCCGGCGACGCCCGCGTTCCTTTCCATGACCAGGAACCGCGGAGGCCTGGCGCTACCGGCGCTGACCGCGAGGAGACCCCCGAACCCCGCCTGCCGGATCCGCCTTTCATCCCACACCGTGACCCTGTAACCGTGTTTCGAACCGGAAGCGCGGGCCGCGTCGGCGAGCGTTTCCGGGTAGAGGGCGTTCGGCGGGGCGTTCTCGAGATCGCGCGCCAGCTTCACTCCGGCGCACACGATGGAGGCTTCGCGGAGGGCGCTCCGGACGGCGGAGGCGTGCGCGTCGTCCCCGGTCGTGACCCTGACGCGGGAGAGGGGCGGATGGTTTTTAGCGTCGCCCGTCAGGTACTTCCCGTACCGGTACGTGCCCAGCAGCGCCCCCTCCGCGAGCGAACGGGCGGTCGTCGCCGGCGTCAGCGCCGCGCCCTTCCCGGTGAGCGGGTCGGGAATGAAGAAGGTCACGTTCCCGAGCTTCCGCTTTTGCGCGGCGGCCGCGGCCATCGACGCGGCGCGCCGGACCTTTTCCGCCGTGAGTTCTTGCAACGGTCCGACCCCCGCGATGTACACCCTCGGGGCGGCGAGCCTTCCCTCGGAGAACAACATGCAGAGCGACCCGGCTTTCCCCGTGAACCCCTCGAGCCCGAGCAGGCGCGACAGCCGGGCGCCGAAGAGCTTCCGCAGGGGGGCGAGGGTGGCGTCCAATCCCGCCGCCCCCTCGGCCGCGAAGAGGATCACCGCGTCGGCGCGGGAGGAACGGAGGGTGCCCTTCTGATATCCGATGGTCATAACGGTTCCTGGAGTAAGGTGTCAGGATGCTGGATTATCGATGTATTTTTCGGCGGCGCGGAGCACCTGGCCCACGATCACGTCGAAGGCCGTGTCGTGGAGCCGGGCGCCGGAGGCGTTCACGTGCCCGTTGCCCCCGAACTCCCTGGCGAGGAGGTTGACGGGGATGGTCCCCTTCGAACGGAAGCTGATCTTCACCCCGTCCGCGAGCTCCGTGAAGAGGATGCCGATCCGCACCCCGCGGATGTTCATCGGGTAGGTGGAGAACGTGTCGGTTTCCACTTCGGTCGTGCCGGTGCGGGCGAACATTTCCCTCGTCGTCAGCATTGAGGCGATGGCCCCGCCCCCCGAGACGGCGAGGGTGTCGAGCGCCTCCCCCAGCAGCCGCATCCGGCCCGGCGACCAGGTCTCGTAGACGCTGCTGAAGATCGCCGGCGGGTCCGCGCCGCACTCGATGAGCCGGGAGACGATCCTGTGGGTGCCGGCGCCGGTCCTGGGGTACCGGAAGGAGCCGGTGTCGGTCATGATGGCGGTGTAGAGCGCGACGGCGATCTCCCGGGTGAGCGTGACCCCCGGGAGCGAAGCGAGCAGGAGGTAGATCAGTTCCCCCGTGGAGGTGGCCCCGGAATCGATGAAGTAGAGGTCCGCGAAGGGGTCCGGGTCCTGGTGGTGGTCGATCACGAGCTTCAGGGCCGGCGAGGCGGTCACCGGGTCGGCCATCGCGCGGAGCCGGTCGGGCTGGTTCGTGTCGAGGACGATCAGGGCGTCGGCCGAGCGGATTTCAGCGGCGTGGACGCCGGGCGAATACGCCGCCACGACGTCGTCCGGATCGAGCCAGCGGTAATGGTCCGGCGTCGGGCTGTGGTTCACGATCGCCACCGATTTGCCGAGCTGGAGGAGGCCGGCGCGCAGCGCCAGTTCCGACCCGAGTCCGTCGCCGTCGGGGTTGACGTGCGTGGTGAGCACGAAGCGCCGGCGCCGGAGGATGGCGTCCCTCACCGTCGATATGTCGGAGGAGGTCATCGGTTGTCGACCAAAGGTACCGTTATTTCCGGAAAATAAAAAGGCGGGACCGTGGTCCCGCCTCCGTGTCGACCGCGCCGCCGGTCGTTCAGTTGATCGTCCAGGTGTCGCCGGAGTTCAGCAGCTTCGCGAGGTCCCCCTCGCCCTGCTTCTTGACCGCCGCCTCGATCTGGCGGGTCACCTCGGCGTCGTAGAGCGGGCGTTCGACGCTGTAGATCACGCCGACCGGCCTCGGGAGCTTCGGGAGGTTCGACATCCTGGCGAGGATGAAGGAGAGAATGGTGTCCTTCTCGTTGTGGACGAGGAGGTCGGCGGCGGAGTATGTTCCGTCGGCGATCGAGACGACAGTCGGCGTGAAACCGTCCAGCCGGATCCCCTTGTCCTTCGCCTTCCCGAAGACCATCGGTTTGCCGTGTTCGACGGCCAGGGTGTTGTCGTCCTTCGTGTCCTTTTCCGTGAAGGTGAAGAACGCCCCGTCGTTGAAGACGTTGCAGTTCTGGTAGATCTCCATGAAGGCGGTCCCCCGGTGTTCCGCGGCCCGCTTGACGACCTGCTGGAGGTGCTTCGGGTCCCGGTCGAGGGTCCGTGCGACGAACGAGGCCTCGGCCCCCAGCGCCACGAGGAGGGGGTTGAACGGATGGTCGACCGAACCGACCGGCGTCGACTTGGTGACCTTCCCGAACTCCGATGTGGGGGAGTACTGCCCCTTGGTCAGCCCGTAGATCTGGTTGTTGAAGAGGAGGATCTTGATGTCGATGTTCCGCCTGCAGGCGTGGATGAGGTGGTTCCCGCCGATGCTGAGGCCGTCGCCGTCGCCGGTCGCGACCCACACCATCAGGTCGGGCCGGGCGACCTTGAGTCCGGTGGCGAGGGCGGGGGCCCTGCCGTGGATCGAGTGGAATCCGTAGGTGTTCATGTAGTACGGAAACCTGCTCGAGCATCCGATCCCGGAGATGAAGGCCATCCGGTGACGGGGGATGTTCAGTTCGGGCATCATGCGCTGGACCTGCGCGAGGATCGAATAATCGCCGCACCCGGGGCACCATCGCACATCCTGGTCGGATTGAAAGTCTTTCCCGGTCAGTTTCGTTTCCGGGACGCTCGGCGCGTTCTTCAGGATTTCTTCTACGAGTCGCATTGCGTCAGCTCCGTTGGGTGAGTAATTCGTCGATTTTGTTCTCGATTTCGTCGGCGCGGAAGGGAAGCCCCTGGATCTTGTTCAGCGAGACGGCGGGAACGAGATATTTGCTCCGCAGGATTTTCGACAGCTGGCCCAGGTTCAATTCCGGCACGAGGACCTGCTTGAAATTGTACAGGATCTCGCCGATGTTGTTCTGGAACGGGTTGAGGTACTTCAGGTGCAGGTGTGACACCGATTTCCCAGCGGCGCGCCGGGATTCCACCGCCGTCCTGATCGCGCCGTACGTGCCACCCCAGCCGACCACCAGGAGGTCCCCCTTCGGGTCGCCCTCGACCGTCGCGGGGGGGAGTTCGTTCGCGATGCCGTCGATCTTGGCCTGCCGCATCCGGATCATGAACTCGTGGTTCTCGGCGTCATAGCTCACGTTGCCGGTGATATGCTGCTTTTCGAGACCCCCGATCCTGTGCTCGAGTCCGGGCGATCCGGGGATGGCCCACGGGCGCGCGAGGGTTTTCTCATCGCGGCTGTACGGCTGGAACCCGTCCGGGTCGGTGCGGAACCGTGGTGAGATGTCGGGGAGTGAATTCACGTCGGGGATCATCCACGGTTCGGCGCCGTTTGCGAGGTACCCGTCGGAGAGCATGATGACCGGTGTCATGTACCGGATGGCGATGCGCGCCGCCTCGAACGCCGTGAAGAAGCAGTCGGCGGGGGTCGAGGCGGCGATCACGGGGATCGGCGCTTCGCCGTTGCGGGCGTAGATCGCCTGCAGGAGGTCGGCCTGCTCCGTTTTCGTGGGAAGGCCGGTGCTCGGCCCGCCCCGCTGCACGTCGATGATCACCAGGGGGAGTTCGACCATCACGGCGAGGCCCATCGCCTCGCTCTTGAGGGCCATCCCGGGCCCGCTCGTGGTGGTGAGGGCGAGCGCCCCGCCGTAGGACGCCCCGATCGCCGCGGTGATCCCGGCGATTTCGTCCTCGGCCTGGAACGTCTTCACCCGGAAATTCTTGTGCCGGGAGAGTTCGTGGAGGATGTCGCTCGCGGGGGTGATCGGGTAGCTCCCGAGGAAGAGTTCGATGTTGGCCTTCACGCCCGCGGCGATCATCCCCCAGGCCGCGGCCTCGTTGCCGGTGATGCTCCGGTATTTCCCGCTGGCGAGGGACGCGGGCTTCACCTCGTACCGCGCGGCGAAGATCTCGGTGGTCTCCCCGAACGCGAACCCGGCCTTCAGCACCCGGGTGTTCGCCTCGGCGATCTCCGGGGTCTTGCCGAACTTGTCCTGGATCCAGCCGATGGTCAGATCCATCGGCCTCGAGAACATCCAGTACATCATCCCGAGCGCGAAGAAATTCTTGCTCCGGTCGACGTGTTTGTTCGACAGCCCGAGGTCCTGCAGGGCGTTCTGGGTGAGGGTCGTGATCCCGACGGAGTGCACCTGGTATTTCTTCAGCGAATCATCCTCGAGCGGGTTCTGCGCGTAGCCAGCCAGCTTCAGGTTTTTTTCGGAGAACCCGTCCTTGTTCGCGATGATCACGCCGCCGTCGCGCAGTCCCCGGAGGTTGACCTTCAGCGCAGCGGGGTTCATCGCGACGAGCACGTCGCACGTGTCCCCGGGCGTGTTGATCTCCGTCGACCCGAAATGGATCTGGAACCCGCTGACGCCGAACAGCGTGCCGGCGGGGGCCCGGATTTCCGCCGGGTAGTCGGGAAGGGTGCTGAGGTCGTTGCCGAGGAGTGCGGTGGTGTTGGTGAACTGCGTCCCGGTCAGCTGCATGCCGTCGCCCGAGTCGCCGGCGAACCGTATGGTGACGTGGTCGAGGTTCTTGAGTGTCTTGCTCATGGGGGTTTGGTCCTATCCGATTTCAGTTAAAAAGGGAAACCATTGCGAGAGATACGCCGCGATGATGGTCAGGTAGTTGGTCATGATCAGGATCCCGACGATCACCAGCAGGATTCCGCTGATCATTTCGATCTTCGGGAGGTGTTGCTTCAACTTGTTGAAGGGCCCGTAAAACACCGTGATGCTCACCCCGGCGAGCACGAACGGGATGCCCAGCCCCGCGGAGTAGGCCGTCAGCAGGATGATCCCCTTCGCGACGCTCTCCTGCTGGCTGGCCACGGCCAGGATGGAGGCGAGGATCGGCCCGATGCACGGGGTCCAGCCGAACGCGAACGCCAGCCCCACGACGAGCGCGCCCGCCGCGCCAAGGGGCCGCCCCTTCGCGTGGAACCGCTTTTCGTAGTTCAGGAAGGGAATTTTGAACAGGCCCGTCATGTGCAGGCCGAACACGATGATGACCGCCCCCGCGATCCTGGTGATCAGGTGGAGCTGGTCGCGGAGGACCTGGCCGATGAACGTGGCGGAGGCGCCGAGGGCGATGAAGACCAGGGAAAATCCGACGACGAAGAAGACCGAATTGAGGAAAATCCGGCGGCGGACCTCGGAGCGCGCGGAGGATGCGGACATCTCTTCAAACGTCACGCCTGAGATAAAGGAGAGGTAGCCGGGAACGATCGGGAGGACGCAGGGGGAAATGAACGACGCCAGACCTGCGAAAAAAGCGAGAAGAACGGTGACATTTTCCAAAACTTACGACCTCATTTCCGGCGTGTCCTTTCCACCAACATACCAAATCGCGGCCAATATTCAAAAAAGCCCCCTGACTGCCCGGGCCGCGCTGGAGTGGGCCCGGAGCGGCGTCACTCCCGGACCACCCAGACCTTGACCTTCGCCTCGACCGAGGGATGGAGCTTCAGGCTCGCGGAGTAGATGCCGAGCGCCTTGATCGGTTCCTCGGTTTCGATGATCCGTTTGTCGAGGGTGAATCCCTTCTCGGCGAGCGCGTCGGCGATCATCTGCGAGGTCACGGTGCCGAAGAGCCGCTCGTCCTCGCCGACCTTCATCTTGAGGGTCACGGAGGTCTTTTCGAGTTCCTGGGCGAGGTTCCGGGCCTTCACGGCCTCCTTGTCCTGCCGGACCGCGTGCTGCTTCTTTTCTTCCTCGAGCGCCCGCACGTTGCCCGCCGTCGCCTGGTACCCGATGTTGCGCGGGAGCAGAAAGTTCCGGGCGAAACCGTCCTTGACGTCCACGACGTCGCCGATCTTCCCGAGCTTCTGGTAGTCCTGCCGAAGTATGATTTTCATCGCGATGCTCCTGTGTCGTTATCCTGTCGGGGAGGCGTCAGCGGATCGATTCCGAGACGAAGGGGATCAGGGCGAGATGCCGCGCCCGCTTGATCGCCTGGACCATGTCGCGCTGATGCTTGGCGCAATTGCCGGTGATGCGCTTCGGGATGATCTTCCCCTGTTCGGAGACGAACCGGGAGAGGCGGCGCTCGTCCTTGTAGTCGATGTAGGTTTCATCGTTGTCGCAAAAGCGGCACGATCGGCGTTTCTTGTTCTGTTGTTCCTGTCTGGCCATTGGCGTTCCTTACGATTCCTGGAAATGGTTGAGTGTGGCGTCCCCGGTTCTGCGGAGGGGGCGCCGGTCAGTTTTCATCGTTGAAGAGAGGGGTGCGGGGCTCCGCGCCCTTCCCGGAGGCCTTCGGTGGTTCCGGGGCCGCCTTCACGGGTTCGGACGGGGGCCTGGGAGCGTCGGGAGCCGCCGGCGCCGCCGCCGTTTCGGCCGCCAGTTTCGCCTTCGCCGCGATCGCGTGCTTGTCGAGCTGGATGGTCAGGAACCGGAGGATGTTCTCGTCGAGGAGGTACGCGCGTTCGAGCTGGGCGATCAGCTGCCCAGGGCCGTTGAACTCCAGGTTGACGTAGTAGCCGTTGTTCTTTTTCTCGATCGCGTACGCCAGCCGCTTCCGGCCCCAGCGGTTGGTCGCGGTGATGACCCCGCCGTTTCGCTCGATGACTTCGGCTACATGCGCCACCGCGGCTTCGAGCTGGGAATCCTCGAGCGAGGCGTTGACGATGTAGGTGGTTTCGTAGTTTTTTCGTACCGATGACATGTTATCCCTCTGGACTGTTGAACAAGATCCCCGGAGAAACGTCCGGACAGGTCCGGCGAACCCGGGAACAGGGTTATGGTTGCTTATCTGGTGTTGACGATATTCATCGCGCGATCGATTCCCTCCCGGAGCGCCAGCAGGATCGCGTCGCCGGCCCGTGTCACCATCGCCCCGGCTTCGGCCCGTTCGTCCGGCTCGAACGCCGAGAGGACGTACCCGGCGGTCCGTTCACCCGGGCCCGGGGCCGTGGCCCCGCCGATGCCGCAACGCAGCCGGGGGAAAGCGGCGGTCCCGACCTCCTGGATGACCGATCGCAGCCCGTTGTGTCCGCCGTCGCTCCCCTGCTTCCGCAACCTGAGCTCCCCGAGGGGGAGGTGGAGGTCGTCGCAGCAGACGATCACGCTGTCCGGTGTCAGCCCGTGCTCGGTGAGGAGCGACCGGACCACTTCGCCCGAATTGTTCATGTACGTCTGCGGCTGCGAGAGGACGAGGCCGTCGCCGAATTTCCACCCCCCGGCGATCCGCTGGTGGCGGCCGGGCTGAAACCGGAGATGGAGGACGCCGGCCAGGCGCGCGACCACCTCGAACCCGATGTTATGCCGCGTGCCCTCGTACTCCGATCCAGGATTCCCCAGCCCGACGATGATCCGCATCGGCTCCCCGGAGTCGGAGGCGGATTATTTCTTCTTCTCCTCTTTCGCGGGAGCCTTGGCGGGGGCCTTCCCCGCGGCCTCGGCTTTGGCTTCCGCAGCCGGGGCTTCCTCGCCTTCCTCCGGCTTCTTGCCCTTGGTGATCACCTCGGGTTCCGCCGCCGCGCCCTCCGCAGCGACCTCCGGCGTGGGTTCCTTCTCGACCGTCGGCGGGATGACGCCGAGGATCGTGTCGTCCTCGTTCGCGAGGATCGTCACGTCGGCGATCCTGATGTCGCGGACGTGCACGAACTGGTTCATCCTGAGTTCCTCGGCGTTCACCTCGATGTGGTTCGGGATGTTCTTCGGGAGGCACGAGACGCGGAGCCTGCGGATCGACTGCTGGAGCACTCCGCCGTCCTTGACACCGGCCGGCGTGCCGCCGGTGATGACGACCGGAATTTCGAGCGTGATTTCCTCGTTCTCGCGGAGGCCCTGGAGGTCGACGTGGATCGGGAGGTCGGTGACGGGATCGAACTGCACGTCGCGCAGGATGCATTTCTTCTCGCCGCCGTCGGCGAACTTCAGGTTGACGATGTGGGAGTCGGTGGTGAAAATCAGCGGCAGCAGGCTTTTTCCCGTCACGCTGAAGGGGATGTTCGTCTCGCCGTGGATGTAGTAGATTCCCGGGACCTTGCCCTCGCGGCGCAGCGCGCGCCCGCCCCGTCCGGTCTTCGCCCTGTTCTCCGCCTGGATCGTGATCTCGTGCATGATGTCTCTCCTCGGTTAACTTTTATCCACGTCGAACAGCGAACTGATCGACTGGTTTGAAAATCCGCGCCGGATGGCCTCGCCGAAGATGTCGGACACGGTGAGGACCTCTATTTTCCCCGTCTCGGCCGCCGGTGCGACGATCGGGATCGAATCGGTGACGTACAGTTTCGACACGGCCGACTTCCGGATCCGTTCGAGCGCATTCCCGGAAAGGATCGGATGCGTGCACGCGCCGTAGATGTCGAGCGCCCCGTTGGCCTTCAGCGCCTCGGCGGCGCCGCAAAATGTCCCGCCGGTGTCGATCAGGTCGTCCACGATCAGGATGTTGCGACCCTCGACGTTCCCGATGATGTTCATCACCTCGGCCTGGTTGGGCGTCGGACGACGCTTGTCGATCAGGATCAGGTCGGCGTCGAGCCGTTTGGCGAACGCCCTCGCCATTTTGATGCCCCCGACGTCGGGTGAGACGACGGCGAGGTTCGATATCGCGTTCCTGCTGAAAAATCCCGAGTAGAGCGTCGAGGAATAGAGATGGTCCACCGGGATGTCGAAAAACCCCTGGATCTGCGGCGCGTGCAGGTCCATCGTGATGACCCGGTCGGCGCCCGCCTCGGTGATCAGGTTGGCGACGAGCTTTGCCGTGATCGAGACCCTCGGCTGGTCCTTCCTGTCCTGACGGGCGTAGCCGAAATAGGGAATCACCGCCGTCACCTTCCTCGCTGAAGCGCGCTTCGCGGCGTCGATCATGATCAGCAGTTCGAGGAGGTTCTCGGCCGGCGGATTCGTCGACTGGATGATGAAGACGTCCGTCCCCCTGACGTTCTCGCTGTACTTGACCCAGATCTCGCCGTCGCTGAAATTTCTGAGGACACAGCTCCCGAGGGGAAGCTCGAGGTTCGCGGCGATTTTTTCAGCGAGCACCCTGTTGGAGCGACCCGCAAAGATCTTCAGTTCAGCCATGTAAAAAACGTACTTCCGGATCGGTTTCGTTCGGGATAATTAGCCGGAATGGGCTAAAAAAGAGGCTTCCCTCGGTGTCAGGAGCGACTAATATAGGGAATCCCGGGATATATTGCAACATCGGGAGGGGGTGATACCTGAGGGATCGCGCGGGATGGGACCCGCCGATCCGGCGGGCGTTCCGGGGAGCCCCGCGCGCCACCGCTCCCCGGAACGGTTGACATCATTTCAACAGCATCATTTTCCTCGAAAAAACGTGCGAGGAGCCGTCGGGTCCCACGGCCTCCATCCGGTAAAAATAGAGGCCCGAGCCGAAGAGGTCGGCCCTGAAATCGATCCTGTGGTTCCCGGCGCCGTAGGCGCGCTGTTCGACCGGCCGGGCGACAGTCTGTCCGAGGACATTGAAGACCCGCACGGTCACCGTCGCGTCGGTCGGCAGGTCGAAGGTGATGGCCGTCGACGGGTTGAACGGGTTCGGATAATTCTGGTAGAGCGCGAACGACGAGGGAACGGTCGTGCTTCCCCCAGCGCGGAGGAGCAGCGATGTCACCGTCGGGTCGCGGAGGATGGCGGGGTTGTCCGGTCCGACGTTGGCGGCGAGGACGGCACCCGTGAAGGCGTCGATGATGTCCACTCCCGTGGGAGCGCCGGGGGCATCACCCGCCGTCACCGAGAGGAGGACGGGATAGCGCGCGTCGCGCAGCTTGACGGCCGGTGTGGTTGCCCGGGCCCCCAGCAGCGCGGTCGCGCGGTCGGATTCGAAGCGAGCGTCAAAGACGCCCGAGGGGGGGGGCGGAGGCAATTCGTAGTCGAGGGGGTCGGTCCCGTCCGGGTATCCGGCGCCGAAGTGGAGCGTCCTGGCGGCCCCGTGCCGGTCGGTCAGTGTCAAAGCGCTCATCGCCGAGAGCGCTTCCCACGCCGGGGGCACCGGAGCCGTGTTCGGCGCGGCGCCGGCCGCGGTCATGATGAGGCTCCCCGCGGCGTTCGTCTTCACCCAGTATCCGCGGGCCGGTTCGAGAGTCGAGGTCGGCGCATACGCGGCGCCGAAACCGAAGTAGCTGCTGACCACGTTGTTCGGCGGCTGCTGGATGATGGACGATGTGGCGACAGGCGTCGTGATCGTGCCGATCATATTCCAGCCGGCAGCCACCGCGATGGTGTCGGCGTCGACGGTGTCACCGTCGATTCCAATGTTTTGGGTGTTCGAGAATTTCAGCCAGTAGGCGATGCCGTTGTCGAGGACATCGGCGGTATGGTAAGCGCTGTCGAAGTAAAAGGCCCTGGAGGTCGCCGACGGGAAGATCAGATTTTTCGCCGTTGTGCCCGTGGGCTTCAGCGGCAGCGAGACGATGTTCCAGCCGGCGTTGAAGGGGAAGAAATCGGGGCCGTCGTGAACGATTTCCACCTGGGCGATCGACGGGTTGGTCACCACGTAGGTGTTCTGGTTCTTCATGTTGACCGAAAACTGGGCCCCGCCCGTGGCCTTGTCACGGAGCGTGAATTTTCCGGCCGGGAAGACGGCATTGTTCCAGCGGATCGTGAAGGGGTACCCGCCTGGACCGGCCTGGAGACGCGCGGTGTAGGTGTTCCGGTCATGCACCATCGTCAGGATGTCCCTGATGTCCCGGGCCGACCCCTCGGTCGGTGGAATGAGCCACCGGACGTCGAACGTCCCGACGCCCGGCGCGACCGCCAGGCCCGCTTCCCCGAGCGACGAGTCGATCCCGTCGGTGGCGCCGGGGTACGCCCCGTAGATGATCGTGTCCCGGAGACCCCCGTTGTCGGTGAGGAAGAGGCTGTCGGTGAACTGGAACTGGTTCTTCGGAAGGAAATCATACCTCCCGAGGTACCAGCGGGAAAACCGCCGCACCGAGTCGAGCGAGATCGCGACGAGGTCGCTGTCGAGGTAATCGCTCTGCCCCAGGTTGACCACGATGTTGGCGGAGTCCCTGAAGAGGACGAGGTCCTCGATCGGGATCGTCGTCTCCGTCGTGTCGTACCGGAGCGAGAGCGTGGCCATGTAACCGCTTCCGCCGGTGGCGGTGACGTTGTACCACCGCCGGGCGAAGACGGAATCCCCCTGCCCCGGGGGAACGGATCCGGGATAGGTCGTCATCGTGACGGTTGCCGGCAGCGTCCCGACGGGCTCGAACCGCAGGTAGGTCGCGGGGCTCTCGAAGCGGTAGTGGTCGAGCGTGCCGGGATCGATCACCCTGCGGATCGTTCCGGGTCCGGTGGAACCCGTGCCCTGGAACGCCGCCGGATCGCCGTTGAGGATCGAGAGCGTATCGACCGACCGCAGCGTGAGTTTCGCGAGTACGAGCAGCGAATTTTCGATGGTCACGTTGCCCACGCTCTGCATCAGAACGCTGTCACGGGTGATCACATTGTGGAATTTTCCCCTGATCAGGCCGTTCCCGGTGAAGATCACCGTCGAATAGCCGTGGATGAACTGGCCGCTTCCCCCGACGACGAAGTCGCGGCCGACGACGATGTTCGTCTTCGCCTCCGCGTCGAGTTCGAGCGTCCCCTCGACGTTGAAATTGCCCTTCGCGACGAATTCGGCCACGCCGTTCCGGATGGTCAACCTCGCCCCAGGCGCGATCCGCAACGCGCCGATGTTCATCTGCTGGGTGGTGGTCCTGATGACCGGGTTCCGGCCGGTCACCGGAATGACGACGCTGTCGGCCTTCCCCGGTACGCCGGGCGGGCTCCAGTTCCCGGTGAACGTCCAGAGGGAATCCGAGGCCCCCGTCCAGGTCCGGAGCGGGAGCGGCGTGACGGCCGAGCAGACGATGGTCCCGCCCTCGCCGGCGGCGAAGAGGATGCCGCCGCTGGTGAGGCGCACCAGCTGGACGTCGAAGAGCGTCTGGAATGTGCCGCTGTTCACCCTCATCCAGTTCGACCCGCCGTTCGTGGTCAGCGCAACGATCCCCTCGTCGCCGACGGCCCATCCCGTCGTGGCGCTGCTGAAGGCGAGCCCGTAAAAACTTTCGAAGAAATCGTTCGGGAGGGGATTCCAGTTCTCCCCGCCGTCGGTGGTCTTCAGCAGCGTCCCGAAGTCCCCGGAGGCGTACACCGTGTTCGCGTCGATGACTTCGAGAGCGTAGATCGCCTGCGTGGTGCCGCTGAACTGCTCGACCCACGTCGCGCCGCCGTTCGTCGTTTTGAAAATCTCCCCCCCGTACCCGGCCACCCAGCCGACCTGGTCGCTGGCGAACCGGATTTTCAGGAACGACGTGAAGGAGGAGACGGTCTGCGCCGACCAGATCGAACCGCCGTTCGTCGTGGAGAGGATGGTCCCGAAGTCGCCGACCGCCCACCCGCGGCTCGCGTTCAGAAAGTAGATGGAATTGAGCGTTTCTTCGGACCGGCTGTTCTGGTCGTTCCAGCTCAGTCCCCCGTTGGTCGTCTTCAGGATGACGGCGCTGTCGCCCACGAGCCAGCCCGTGGTATTGTCCAGGAACCATACGCCGTAGTAGGTCTGGAAGATCCCGGTGAACTGCTCGGTCCAGTGGTAGCCGCCGTCGGTCGACTTCGCGAATGTGCCCTCCTCGCCCACCGCGAAACCGCTGTTGGAGCTCGGGAAGTGCACGCCGTAGAGGATGTTTTTCGTCCCGGTCGAGAGGGGGGTCCACGCCACCCCGCCGTTGGTGGTCTTCAGGATCGTGCCGTAATCCCCGACGGCGTACCCGAGCGTCGGGGAGACGAAACTGATGGCGTAGAGGTCGTTGTAGGTGTTGCTCGACTGTTCGAACCACGCGAGGCCCCCGTTCGTCGTCTTGATGATCGAGCCGAATGCCCCCATCGCCCAGCCGTTGAGCGCGTCGGAGAAGTGGACCTTGAAGAGGCTGTAGATGGCCCCCGTCGGGAGCGGCGTCCACGTCGACCCGCCGTTGCCGGTTTTCAGGACTTTCCCGAACGCGCCGGAGATGTACCCCACCGTCGGTGAGATGAAGCTCAGCGAATAGAGCGGCTGCGTCGTGCCGCTGCTCTGCGGCGTCCAGGTGTCGCCGCCGTCGGTCGATCGGAGGATGGTCCCGGCCGCGCCGACGGCCCAGCCGTTGAGCGAATCCACGAACGAGATGTCGTAGAGGTTGACGTCAACGCCGGTCGATTCGGGTTGCCATGTCGATCCGGCGTTCTTCGTCGAGAAGACCACGCCCTTGCTCCCGCAGATCCAGCCGGTGTTGGCGGAATGAAAATCGACGCCAAGCAGGTCGCGGATCGTCGCCAGCTGTTCATACTGCCAGGTGTGGCCGGCGTCGGTGGTGCGAACGGCCTGCCCGGTGATCCCGACCGCCCACCCGACGGTCGGCGCGGTGAATTCGACGTCGAACAGTGCCTCCACCATTCCGCCCGCCGTCGGGGTGACCAGCCAGGTGGTGCCGCCGTTCGAGCTCCTGATGATCGTCCCGTAATCACCGACGGCGAAGATCGTGTCCTGGTTGATGGAGGTGATTCCGTTCAACAGGTTTCCCTGTGGGAGCGGGTTGACCCACTGCCACGAAGTCTGCCCCGGGAGGCCCGACGGAATGAGCGCGATCGCGAGAACGAGGAGGATGGTTTTCATGATATGCCCCGAAAAATTATCGACTACTTCAACAGGATGAATTTCCCCGCATGGCGCCCCGACTGACGGGGGTCGGGGGTCCGGGCCGACAGCGTAAAGAAGTAGACGCCGGATGGAAACCGGCCCGCGTCATACTCGAATTGATGCCGTCCCGCGGGCATCTCCGCGCCGGCGAGGGGCCGGTCCAGTTCCTGGCCGGCGACGTTCAGGATGCGGATCGAGACCGTCGCCGGCGCCGGGAGATCGTATCCGATTGTCGTCACCGGATTGAAGGGGTTCGGGTAAACGCCGGTCACCCTGAACGCCGGTGGAGTGTCACCCTCCGGGCCGCGGACCAGTTGCAGTGCCGCTCCGGCCGGCGCGACGATCGCCGAACCGTTCCCGAGGGGATGGTGGCGCACGACGCCCGGCGATTCTTCGATCACGAGCGTGTATCCTGCCGGGTCTCCGGAGGCGGCGGAATAGCGCACGAGCAGATTTCCCACTCCGTTCCGGACCCGGATGTCCCTGCGGGAAACGGCATCGCCACCCGTAAAATACTCAACAAGGCTCTCACTTTCAAACCTGGCGTCGAATGCCGGGTCGGGGGGGACAGGGGGGAGGATGTTGTCCAACGCCAGGCCGCCGGCGGGGGGACCATCGGCGAAGTTGAGCGTCGCTGAACCTCCCGCAGCGTCCGAGATGCTCAGCCGGCCGGTGGGCGGGGACACTGGCGCGATCCGCTTCCGCATTGCGGGTTCTCCGGAAGTCCTGCAATCGAGCTCCAGCGTGCCGGTTCCCCGATACCAGTACGCCCTGCCGGGGAAGAGCGTGTCGGGTATGAAATAACCGTTACCGTAGCCGAAGAGGAGGGGCGCCGATGGGCACGAGGGACACGCGTCGACGCGCGCGATGGGGCACCAGACCGATCCCACGAGCCGCCATGCGCCCGAGGGATTGGGGATGCTGATGCGGTCCACCGGAACGCCCGCGAGAAGCAGGGATCCGGCCGAATCGTGGCGGATCCAATATCCCGTCCCGGGGGACAGGTACTCCTCCGGCGTGTAGGCGGTCCCGAACGAAACGGCGGCTGAGACCGCGTCGGGAAAGATCGCAGCGACTGAGCTGTCCCCGGGCGTGACGGGGAGCGAGACGAGTCCCCATTTGTCCGCTACCTCGATCGTTTTCGCCGCCCGGCCGGTGTGGACGATCGAGAGCACCCGGACGGTGGTGTCCGACAGCACGGCCTCCTCGCGGAGCCACATGTCGTCGTTGAGCGATCCGGGGCCCTGGACCGTGTCGAGGATCCTCCAGGCGCCGGCAGCGAGGTCGTCGCGGTTCCAGCGGAACACCAGCGGGTAGTCGGCCGCCGACGCGCTGATCCGGAGCGTAAAGACGTTCGTATCGCCGGGAGATCCGGGCGTGCCGCGGATGTCGGTCAGGCTGCCGTTGGTCCCGGGAATCTCCCACCGGGCGTCGAAGGTGCCGGGAGGGGGGACGGGGCCAAGTTCCGACTCCCCGTAGGCGGGGTCGATCCCCGCGCCGGCGCCCGGCGCCTCTCCGAAATAGAGCTGGAGTTCCCCGGGCAGGGCCTTGGCGATGGTGAACGGACTCCCCGGGATCGATGCCCTGAAACCGGTGACCCTGATGTCGTCGATGTACCAGCCGTCCCGCGAATCGGAGCCGTCGGTCGCCATTTCAAATCGGAGCAGCAGCGGTTGTCCCGCGAAGGGGGTGAGGTCGGCCTCCTGGTACACCCAGTCGAGCCCGGGCGTGTAGCCATCGTATCCGGCTGTCCCGGGCGATTGGACCCCCGTGCCCGAAGGATCGTTGGTCAGCGGGGTCCGGAGGTTCAGCCACGATCCGCCGCCGTCGGTCGAGACCCTCACCATGGCGAAGTCGTAGGAGGGCTCGATCGCCCATTTCGTCCAGAACCCGAGAGAGGCCGACTGGTACGCCGTGAGGTCGACAGGGGAGGCCGTCTGGATCCCGGCGTTCGACCACGCGGCTGAAACCCCCGCGGGACTGTCGTGGAACGAGAGCGCCCCGTCACGGGCGGTGGTGGAGACGTCCCAGGCGCCTTCGACGGTCCAGAGCGGCATGCCGGATTCCGCGTCGTCTGAGAAGAGCACCGACGGGGCGCCGAGGTAGAGTGTGACCGTGTCGGTCCGGTCGTAGCCCGACGGATCGGTGAGGCGGACGAAGAGGCGCGCGCGCGCGCCCGCGGGGGCCGCGCCGTCGACGGTGCCGGTGACGGTGAGGAGCGTGTCACCCAGGGGAGGGAGGCCGGCCACGGGCAGCGAAGCGGCCGCGAAGTGCAACGCTCCCGAATCGGTCGTGAACGAGACCGTCAGCTGCCGCGCGGTATCGAGCCCCTTGTTGCGGATTCCGACCTGCATCGAGAACGGCTCGTTGGCGCGGAGTCCGAGCGTCGCGGTCGGGTCGGAGAGGAGGTGCCGGGAGAGCACCGGCATCGGGCCCGCGACGTAGGAAAAATGGATGTTGGCCGGCAGGTTCTCCAGCGCCAGGGGGAGGATCTGCGAGGATGGGGGCCAGAACGAAGTCCCCACCTCGGGGGTCATCGAGTAGGTGCGGTATTTCGACGTGTCGCCGTACATGTAATCGTCCGAATTTCCCCTCGTGGAATAATTCACCGTCTGCTGGTCGGTCCCTGTCGCGTACCGGTTCGACCGGACGAGGTCGAACGCGAGTTCGCGGTAGATCAGCGAGTCGCCGCTTTCGGCCGAGAGGTATCCGTAAGGGTAGATCAGGAGGCGCGAATAGGTGTGATAGTTCAGGCACGTCCGGATGAGATGGAGCCGCATGAAGGCGTCGATCGTCTGCGTCTCCGGCTCGGAGAACGGGTTCGCCCCCCGGTAGGTATCGCTGCCGGGGCTGGTGCTCGAGCCGCCGTTGGGCGCGTTCCACATATATTCCGGGCCGTAGTTCCGGTTCAGGTCGACGCCCCACGTTCCGTTGCCGTTGTTGCGCCTGTTTTTCCGCCAGAACCCGCCGCCGGAAGGATTCGTCGATTCGTTGTAGGCGTAGCCGTCGGGGTTGACGACCGGGATGAACCAGATCTGCCGGTTGTCGACGAGGTAGGTCGCGTCAGGGTCGGAGCCGTGGCGCTCCAGGAGCCACCACATGAAGTAGATCAACGTCATCATCCCCGCGGGCTCCCTCGCGTGGGTAAGCGCGGTGTAGAGGAGCTCCGGTTCGGCCGGCTCGTTGACCTCCGGGTTGTCGGAGATCCGGACCGCCCAGACGGGCCGACCCTCGATGGTGTAGCCGATCACCTGTTTCACGCTGACCAGCCCGGGGTAGAGTGATTTCATCGAGTCGAGCTGGTCCCCCACCTCGTCGAGGGTGTAATATCCGCCCATGCTGCCGGCGCCGAACCCGAGCGCGTCCAGCGGGCCGGAGAACAGTCCGCGGGCCGACGCGGCCTGGAGGTCGGGCTCGACGACCTCGAAGGAGATGCCGCGTTCGTTGAGAGCGGTCATCTCCCCCGGCGTCGCGACGAACTCCATCCACCCGCCCGGCTTTCCCGACGCGCCCTCGAAATCGATCCCGGCGTCCCAGATGGCCCTGAGGGCCGCGTGATCGGGGACGTGGATTTTCAGCAGGCTGTGTCCGGTCGGCGCATCGGCGTGCGCGGTGAACGCGAGGACGACGGAGAGGGCGATGAGGAGGAGAACAGATTTCATCGACACATCGTGAGTGGTGTGACGGAACCACTTCAATATAGGGATTGGGGAGATGAGACTCAAGAAGGGGGGAACCGGACGGATCGCGGCGGCCGGCCGGCTTGACATCCGGCCACCCGTTTTGTACTTTTGCAGCCCATGGCACTTCCCCGCATCGTAAAAAACGGCGTCCTGCTGGGGGGCGGATCGGGGAAACCGATCGCCTGCGACGTCCGATACGATCCCGCGCGGCCCGACGCTCCCGTGGTCGTGATCTGTCACAGTTTCATGGCGTTCAAGGACTGGGGATTTTTTCCGCACGTCGGCACAAGGCTCGCGGAGGAGGGCTTCACCACCGTCACGTTCAACTTTTCCCTCAACGGGGTCCCGCCCGGGGCCGACCGGATTTCGGACTTCGAGGCGTTCGCGTCGAACACGTTTTCGGCCGAGCTCGAAGACCTTCGCGCCGTGGTGGAAGCGGTGCCGGGCGGGGAGCTTGCCCCCCCGGGGGGCAGGCCGGGAGCACTCGTCCTCCTCGGGCATTCGCGGGGCGGAGGGGTGGCCGCGTCATACGCGTCCGGGGACGCGCGGGTCGCCGCACTCGTCACCTGGTCGGCGATCGCGACGTTCGACCGCTGGAACGCGAGACAGAAGGAGGGGTGGAGAAAGCGCGGTTTTTTGCCCCTTTCATCCAATCCGGCCATGAATCCCCTCAGGATGGGGTCCGGTCTCCTTCGCGACCTGGACGAACGGCTTCCGGAGATTGATCCATTGCTCCGGGCTCCGTATATTGGTTCGCCATGGCTGATCCTCCACGGGCGGGCCGATCTGACGGTCCCGTCCCGGGAGGCTGAGGCCCTGGCCGCGGCCGCGGCCCCCGGTAGGGCGCGGCTGCTCCTCCTCGATTCCGTCGGCCATCTGTTCAACGGGAGAAACGCCGGGGAGGATAATTACCTGACACTCAACCACGTCATCTCGCTGACGGTCGATTGGCTTCGCGGGGTGCTACCGTAAGGAGAATGTATGTTCGATCAAAAACTCACCGGACCCGGCGGGACCCTCGTGGCGGGGAGCGCGCCGCTGGCGTCGACGCTCCAGGTCCTGCTCTTCGCCGCCCTCACGGCGGTCGGCGCCCAGATTGAAATTCCCCACGCCCCGGTCCCGTTCACGCTCCAGACCCTGTTCGTCCTGCTGAGCGGGGCGATCCTCGGACCGCGGCTGGGGGCGGTGAGCATGCTCGCCTACCTCGGCGCGGGCGCCGCAGGGCTCCCGGTATTCTCCTCGTTCGGGTTCGGGTTCGCGCGTCTGCTCGGCCCGACGGGCGGATACCTGCTCGCGTTTCCGGCCGCCGCGTTCATCGCCGGGTTCCTCCGCGGCGAGCGGCCGACGTTTCCCCGGCTCGTCCTCTCGATGGCCGCCGCCCTGGTCGTGGTCTTCGCCTGCGGCACGATCCAGCTGCGTCTCACCCTCCTCCCGGACTGGGCGGTCGCGTTCAACGCCGGCTTCCTGATCTTCAGCTGGTGGGACCTGGTGAAGCTTTTTGGCGCGGCGTCGATCGCCCGGGCGGTCATCGCGGCGCGCGCCCGGGGATAGCCCCGCCTCAGGGCGTCAGCGCAGGTCGAGCGACATCACCGCCGCCGAGGCGCACCGGCTCCCCCTGAACTGGGCCGAATCCAGGATCGGCCCGTCGAGCGCGTCCCGGCCGATCCTCGCGAACCCCCTCCCGCGGAAAAACGCCTCCGCCGTCGTCGTCAGCAGGACGAGTTCACGGAGCGACTCCCTCCTCGCCTCCCGGACCAGCGCCTCCACGAGCAGCGCGCCGATCCCGCGAGCGCGATATGCCGGAAGCACCGCCGCCGACCTGAGCAGTCCGCGGGGAGGGTAGAGCTCGAGGCCGACCGCTCCCACGATCGCGCCGTCAGCCTCGGCCACCAGGAAGCGGACGCCGTCCCGGAAGTCGTCGTCAGGGAGGCCGGAGGCCCGCAGGATCTCCCTGATCCGGCCCATCTCCCGTTCCGCCGCCTGCCGGACCGTTTCCATCTTATTTCACCCCCGTGACGGTGATGCTCAGCAGTCCGAGTCCCGCACCCCCGCACGAGGCGTCGCCACGCTGCGACACGACCTTCACGTCCCTGAACCCGGCCTTCGAAATCGCCCCGAGGTACTCCGAGACCGGGAGCGCTCCGGCGACGCACCCGCACCAGAGCTCCGGATCGTTCCTGACCTCCTCCGGGAGGGGGGCGGTCGTGACGATGTCCGCGATCGCGAAGCGTCCGCCCGGCCTCAGGACCCGGTGGATCTCGGCGAACGCCCGTTCCTTGTCGGGTGTCAGGTTGATCACGCAATTGCTGATCACCCTGTCGATGGAGGCCGACTCCACGGGCATCTCGGCGATGTTTCCGAGGAGGAACGTGGCGTTCCGGATTCCGAGGGCGAGGGCGTTTGTCCTGGCGAGGTCGATCATGGCCGGGGTCATGTCGAGGCCCAACGCCCGGCCCCCTTCACCGACGGCGCGGGCGGCCAGGAACACTTCGCGGCCGCTTCCGGATCCGAGGTCGAGCACGCTCTGCCCCGGTTCGAGCGCCGCGACCTCGAGCGGGGAGCCGCACCCCAGGTTCAACTCCTTCACGGCTCCCGGGACCGGGGTGCGGTCCTGCTTCCAGTGTTCGTCGCCGTCGCATCCGCACGAGCTGCGGCGCCCGAGGGCGATGTCGGAATAACTCTGGATGATCGTGCCGGTGATGTCGTGGTCCATACGATTGCCTTTCCTGTTATGGTTGGTTGGGGCGCCGGCGCCGGCCGCGGAGGCGCGGGGCGACGCAACACCCGTTTTTCATGTCCGCGGCGAGCGCCGCCCTGTCCGAGCGCGCCTCCGCGGTGGTTTGCAGTATCGTCCCGAGGCTCGAGAGCACGATGCCGCGTTCGACCGCGTCGCTCCGGACAAGGGAATAGACGACCCAGCGTCCCGATTTCCTCGACGTGACGAGGCCGGCGCGCCGGAGGTAACGCATGTGGCGAGACACCTTCGTCTGCGTGAAATCAAGCGTCCGTTCGATGTCGCAGACGCACAGGTCGCCCGACGCCAGCAGGAGGTTCAGGATCCTGAGACGGGAGGGATCGGAGAGCGCGCTGAATATGGCCGCGAGTGTCTTCATAATACATTTGCTTATACGAATATATTTTCTGGAAGTTTCAAAGTCAAATCGATCGCGGGGGGGGTGGTGATGCCGGGCGGCGTAGTGCGGCAGGGGGGGATCCGGGCGGGGGAAGCGCCCGTCAGGTTCCGGCGGGACCCACGGGGCGGATGTCGAGGATGTAATCGGTCCTGAAACGCTTTTTGGCCTGGAGGACATGGCAGAACGCCTCGAATTCCGCCAGGCCCGCCCCCCTTTCGCTCACGCGGGAGGAGGGGAGTGGGGTGACAATGCGCTGGGTGACTTCCCCGTCGGAGGGGGAGAGATACCGGATCCAGAGGTCACCGCCGCGTCCGAGCGCGCCGTCGATTTTTTCCGACCGGAGCCCCGACAACAGCCGGGCCAGGTCCTTCCTCCTGAGGTCGCCCAGCGTCCCCCGCCCGTACGCCTTGAGCATCGAGAGGAAATGCATCAGGATTTTTGCCGTGACCATCGCGTCCTCCAGGGCACGGTGCTTCACCGGGTACGTGATCCGGAGGAGGGCGGCGACGGCCGCCTGCGGATACCGCGGCCGTCCCGGCAGGAGCTGCCGTGCGAGGGCGAGGACGTCGACCACGGGATTGGCCGGAACCGGCGCGCCCCCCAGGCGGAATTCGCTGTTCAGGAATGAGACGTCGAACGGCGCGTTGTAGGCGGCCAGGACGGAGCCGGAGCAGATTGCCGAGATCTTCGGCAGCACGTCGGGGAAGGTCGGCGCCCCGGCAAGCATCGCCGGGCTGATGCCGTTGACCGCGAACGCGCCCGCCGAAATCGGGATCGTGGGATCGATCAGCGACGAGAATGTTTCCATCACCGCGCCCCCCCGGACGCGCGCCATGCCCACCTCGCAGACCCTGTCGCCGCGGTCCACGGAGAGGCCGGTGGTTTCGAAGTCGACGACGGTGAAATCGACGTCGTCCACGTGGGCCTCGTCCGGCGGCAGCATGTCCGGGAAGAGGCCGTGGCGGTGCGCGGGGTCGCTCACTGGATATTCAGGTAGTGTTTCCACCGTTGGTAGAGTTCGGCGGTGGCGATCACGTCGCCGATGCAGTAGCGGGCGATCTCACGGAAGCGGCCCTCCCGGTAGAGCGGGCCCAGGTCGAGGCCGGTGACGCCGCCCGCCTTGGGACTCGGAATGCCGAACGCGCGGCAGTAGAAGTCGAGGCTGAAGCGCCTCGACGCGCCGTAGAACGTGAGCTGGTCGAGGAGGTCGCAGTGGGGGGTGGTGCTGTACCGGTACGGGACGAGGTTCCTCGACGGCCGGACGCCGAGCAGGGCGGACCGGACCATCAGGAAGGGGCAGTCGAACGAGCGGCCGTTGAACGTGACGAACCCCGTGTAATTCCTGATGTCGTCCCAGAAGGCCGACAGGATGCCACGCTCGTCGCCGGAGACGAAGGAGACCTTCCCGTCCTCCGAGGAAAATCGTTCCTCCGCGCCGGCGCGGTAGAACACGCGGCCCCCTCCGGTGTCGGGGTTGAGCATGCCGATGGCGAGCAGTTCGGCGGTGAGGGGGGAGAGGTTGAGCCTGTTGATCTCCTCGACCCGCTCCTCGTCGGTCGCCCCCTCCTTGAAGAGATACGCCACCTGCGCCTCGTCGAATGCGGCGGGCGGTTTCCCGAGGGTTTCGATATCGAAGACGACGACGGCGATCGCCTTATTCTCCGGCGGCGCCCGGCCCGAAGGCCGATTTCACCGCCCCGTCGACCGCAGCCGCCGAAAATCCACGTCCCGAGAGATACCGCCGCAGCAGGGATGCCTTCTCTCCCGGCCGGAATGCCTTCCCCGTCTCACCGCGCCGGACCAGTCTGGCGAGGTAGGTGGCGGCGCACCGCTCGGCGAGCGCCGTTTCGTCGTCGGGACCGAGGGCGGCGGCGATCTCCTCCTGCAACACGCCGGATGGAATGCCCTTGCCCCTCAGCCGCCGCGCCAGGAGCCGGGCGCCCGCGGGACGCTGCAGCTGGGCGTCGTGGATGAAGGCCCTGACGTACGCAACATCGTCGGAGAGCCCCGATGCGCGGAGCGCCGCGAGGGCGTCGTCGATCGCGGCCTGGGAAAATCCGAGGGAATCGAGCTTCGTCCTGATTTCGTGCTCCGTGCGGCGGCGCCGGCCGGCGAAGCGGATGGCGGCCGCCCTCGCCCCGGCGCGCTCGTCGTCGGCCTTCAGCTCCTCGAGGGTCGCCGGCGACACATCGTCGCCGCGGCGCAGCCCCGCGCGGGCGAGCGCCGCGGACCGCACGCCGAGGACAAAATCGCCGTCGATGAAGAGCGAGTACCGGTCAGGATCTTTTTTCTGGCGTTCGATTTTCGTGACGATCATCCGGACGGTCGGGAGGATGACCTCAGGCCTTGACCGCCTTCTTCGACGCCTCCTGCTTCGCCGCGGCAGGAGGCGCGGCGGGGGTCGCCTGAGCGGCGGCGGGGTCGGCGCCCCGCGGGGCGGCCTGCAGGACCTCGTCGGCGAGGCCGAGGTTCTTCCGGAGGGCGAGATTGATCTCGGAGGCGGTCTTTTCGTTTTCCGCCAGGAACTTTTTCACGGCGTCGCGGCCCTGCCCGATCCGTTCCCCGTTGTAGGCGAACCAGCTCCCGCTTTTCGCGATGATGTTCTTCTCCACCGCCGTGTCGATCAGGTCGCCGATCCGGGAGATGCCCTCGTTGTAGAGGACGTCGAACTGGGCCTCCCTGAAGGGAGGGGCGATCTTGTTCTTCACGACCTTGACCCTGACGCGGTTCCCCATGATGTTGGTCCCGTCCTTGATCGCTTCGATGCGGCGGACGTCGAGCCGCAGCGAGGCGTAGAACTTGAGCGCGTTGCCGCCCGTCGTGGTCTCAGGGTTGCCGAACATCACCCCGATCTTCTGTCGGAGCTGGTTGGTGAACATCACGCTGGTACGCGACTTGCTGATCGCTGCCGTCAGTTTTCGCAGGGCCTGCGACATCAGCCTCGCCTGGACGCCCATCGTCGGATCGCCCATCTCGCCCTCGATCTCCGCGCGGGGGGTGAGCGCCGCGACCGAGTCGATGACGACGATGTCGAGCGCGCCGCTCCGGACGAGCGTCTCGACGATCTCGAGCGCCTGTTCTCCGTATTCCGGCTGGCTCAGCAGGAGATTGTTGATGTCCACGCCGAGTTTGCGGGCGTACGTCATGTCGAGAGCGTGCTCCGTGTCGATAAACGCGGCGATGCCGTTCTTCTTCTGGGCTTCCGCGATGATGTGGAGGCAGATCGTCGTTTTCCCCGATGCCTCGGGGCCGAAGATCTCGATGATCCTCCCCCGGGGGATCCCGCCGATGCCGATTGCGGCGTCGAGCGAGATCGACCCTGTGGAAATCGCCTCGACCCTGGCGACGGGGCCGCCGTCAAGCTTCATGATCGCCCCCCGGCCGTGCTGCTTCTCGATCTGTTCGATCGCGATCCTCAGCGCCTCGTTGCGGGCGCTGTTGTTGTTCGTCTCAGCCATGCAATACCTTTCCGGTGAATGTTAGTGTGTGGCCTTCATGACGGTCATCGGGGATGGCCCGTCACGGTTCAGTAAACCTGTCGAGCAGCTCGGTGAGGATGGACGTCACGCTGCCCGCGTCGAACGGTTTTTCGACGTAGTCGTCCGCGCCGATCTCCCTGGCGGTCTTCCGGGCGTCGAAATCGTCAATCGAGGACATGAAAATATAGGGGATCGACGACAGTTTCGGGTCGCGTTTCACCTTTTCGAAGAGGTCGAAACCGTTCATCGCCGGCATCCGGACATCGCTCAGGATCAGGTCGGGCCTGTTGCGGGTCATCGTTGCCAGCGCTTCCTCGCCCCCGCCGGCCGTGATCACGTT
Source organism: uncultured Chlorobiaceae bacterium (assembly GCA_964596065.1). GTDB lineage: Bacteria > Bacteroidota > Ignavibacteria > UBA10030 > SZUA-254 > SZUA-254. The sequence goes on from CAZQSM010000028.1 coordinate 25,020, forward strand.
TACCGGTCCCCCCCGGGCGGCGGCCTTCACGGCCACGAGCCAGAGCGTCTCGTCGTCCACGAAGAGTACGGTTTTTCGCTTGCGGGCTGACGAGGTGCGGGCCAATGATCTCCTCTGGTCGAGCTCTTGGGTCCGGTGACCGGGTTCTCCGATCGGACGGGGCGGAGGAAACTCCTGATGAAAAACGCCTCTGACACGACGACGGCGATGCGGTTCAAAAGTACCGTTTTTTGTCAAGGATGTCAAGTGGGTCGGGGCCCCACATCGCCGACTCCGGAGGCCCGTGCGAGGGAAGGGGAGGCGTTCCCGCGCCGACGGTCACTCCAGCCGGAGAAGTTTCCGGCGGAGCAGTTCGAGCGCCGCCGTGGTCGCCCGTTCGACGACCCGCTCGCGTCCCTCCCCGAACGTCTGCCTGACCGCCACCGACCCCCCGCCGTCGGCGTAGGCGATCCAGACCGTGCCCACCGGCTTTTCGGCTGTGCCGCCCCCCGGTCCGGCTATTCCGGTGACACCGATGCCGATCTCCGCGCCGGTCGCCGACCGGGCGCCCGCGGCCATCGCCAGGGCGACCTCGCGGGAAACCGCCCCGACGGAGGCGATGAGCGCCTCGTCGACGCCGAGAAGGCCGGCTTTGACGCTGTCGGCGTACGCGACCACCGACCCGAGGAAATACGCCGAACTCCCGGGGACCGAGGTGATTTTTTTCGCGATCGATCCGCCGGTGCACGATTCCGCGCAGGCCAGGGTCCTGCCCGACGAACGGAGGAGGTTTCCCACCACCGCCTCGAGCTCCTCGTCCTCGGCCCCGTACACGTACCGTCCGCCGCGTGCGCGGATCGCGGTTTCGGCAAGGGCGATCGTCCGTTCGGCCGCCTCCCGCGTGGGTGCGACAGCGTCAATCCGCAGACGCACGCCGGTGGCCGAGGGGAGGAAAGCGAGCTTCGTCCCTTCGGGGAGCAGCGTCGGAACGTCGAGCCTCGCGGCGAGCGCGGATTCGGAAATGCCCGCCGTCCGTACCGTCCGGTGGACGACCACCGGTCCGGTATTTCTCGACGCGAGGAGGGGGACGACCGAATCGGTCAACATCTGTTCCATCTCGTAGGGCACGCCCGGGAGGGCGATGACGATCACTCCCGACCGTTCGATCTGGATCCCGCCGGCGGTCCCGTACCGGTTGGGGATGATCACCGCCCCGGAAGGGACCGTCGCCTGTTCTTCCGCGGCGTCGCTCCAGGCGATCCCCCTGGCGGCCAGCAGCGCGGCGATCCGTTCGCGGAGGACGGGGTCCCCCGCGAGGGGCAGTCCGAAATACTCCGCGACCGCGCGCTTGGTGACGTCGTCGTGGGTCGGGCCGAGGCCCCCGGTGAGGATGACCGCGTCGGCACCGGCCACGGCCTCCCGGAGGGCGTCGGCGATCCCCGCCGCGTCGTCGCCGACCGTCACGATCCGGACGATCCCGATTCCGGCGCGGCCGAGCGTCGACGCGATCGTCGACGCGTTGGTGTTGACCACCTGGCCGATCAGCAGTTCGTCGCCGATGCTGAGAATGATGGCCTTCATCCGGTCAGCCGATCAGCCAGAGGGTGACGCGGGTGGCGATGTTGGCGTACACTCCCGCG
>CAZQSM010000029.1:0-14502 GCA_964596065.1 uncultured Chlorobiaceae bacterium
CGATCAGGCAGCCTGAGCGGGCCGCGATACGGATCATGCCGGCATCCGGGGCGTCCGTCCCGGCGGCATTCGCGCTGTCGTCGAATTATCCGAACCCGTTCAATCCCCAGACGACGTTTGACTACGCGCTGCCGTCAGCGTCGCGGGTGAGGATCACGGTATTCAATCTCGCGGGGGAGGAAGTGGAAAGCCTTCTCGAGGGGGAGCAGAGTGCCGGAGTCCATGCCGTTCGGTGGGACGCCGCCGGTTTCCCGAGCGGCGTGTATTACTGCCGGATGACGGCGGGATCCTTTCGTGCCGTGCGGAAGATGTTGTTGATAAAATAGGGCTGCCGCTCAGCGATGGAAGAGCAGCGTCATCCCCTCGTTGACGTCGGCGAGTTCGGTCAGCCCGACATCCCCGGTCTCCTTCAGAAAATCCTGGACGTCACGATCGAACGGAGAGTACTCCTCCCCCGGAACGACCAGGGCCAGCTTCCCCTTCCTCCGGTACGCCCAGTTCCTCACGGCGGTTTTCAGGGCCCCACCCTTTCCTCCGCTCCCGTAGCCGTGGATCACCCTGATGACGCGGGGACCGCCGGAGAGCGACGCCGCGCGGAGCATTTCCTCGAGCCGCCGCTCCGCCGCCTCCGATGACATCGGCGGGTGCGCGACGTCGACGGTGATGAACGCGGGGCCGGCTCCCGTTTTCATTTCGCGGGCCGGTACGTCTTGTTCTTGATCGTGAGCGTCGGACCCGTTTCGATGACGCCGTAATGCCCGAGCGACGCCTGTCCGCAGTTGATGATCGGCGTCGTGTCGATCGAGTCGGTCCCGCGCCCCTCGTGGATGTGGCCGCAGACAACCGCGTCGGGGGAATGGTCCTCGATGAATTCGCGCACCGCGGTGCTGCCGACGTGGATCCCGAGGTGGATGATGTCGAGCTTCGTCCCGTAGGGGGGCGCGTGGGGGACGAAAATTTTCACGCGGGCCTCGCCGACTTCCGAATGTCCCGACCGCGCCAGCGAGAGGATCCGCTCTTCCGAGATTTCGTACGGCGTCCTGAGTTTGGAATGCGGCGCCCCTGAGACGCCGAAGAACCCGACGTCGCCCACGAGCCGGCCCCGGCCGTTGATCGAACAGCCCATCTGGAAGAACATGTCGTCGTGCTCGGGAAGGTCCATGTTGCCCGCGACCACCAGGATCGTGGCGCACGCTTTGGCGAACAGGTCGAGGGCGTCGGCAGCCTCCCTCATCGATCCGACCGTGGTGAGGTCCCCGCCGATCAGCACCACGTCCGGCTTCTCGGCGCCGATGATGGCGGAGGAGGAGGAGTACGCTCCGTGGATATCGGTCAACGCGACGATTTTCAACGGTTTTCCCGCCTCCCCTAGGTTCGACGCCGTTCGAGCGCGAAGCCGACGATCATCCCGAGGGTCTGTGAAAACGAAAGCCCGGCCTTCTCAGCCGACTCCATGAAGCTGACCCCTTCGGTCAGGTCGGGGTTCGGATTGACCTCGAGGATGAACACCTCCCCGGCCTTGTTCATCCGGATGTCGATCCTCGCGTAATCCCTCGCGCCCATCACCGTGTACGCCGCAAGCGTCGCCTCCTCCACTTTTTTCAATTCCCGTTTGGTCAGTTTCGCGGGACATTCGGTGTGGAGCTGGTGGTACGATTCATCGAGTGGTGACCATTTCATTTTGTAGCTGATCAGGTTGGGGTGCTCCTCCGGCAGGTCGGAAAAATCGAATTCGATCGGGGGCAGCGCCCGGGGGGGCGAGTTGCCGAGGACGGAAACGTGCAGTTCCCTCCCATCGATGAATTCCTCGACCAGGATCGGGGGGGCGAATTCCGCGAACACCCTTTCGACCTGCGCGGTCAGCGATTCGTAATCGTGGACGACGGAATCCTTCGACACGCCGCTGCTCGCGTCCTCGCGCGCCGGCTTGACGATCAGCGGATACTTCAGGCCGTGGCGCCTGCTGATGTGGGGGTTTTTGAGCATCCTGAAGTGCGGCGTCGGGACGCCGTGCCCGGCGAGGATCTGCTTGGTGAACCCCTTGCGCTGGCAGAGGATGAGCGCGGCCGTGGAGGCGCCGGTGTACGGGATCCCGCCGACGTCGAGGACTCCGGCGACCGATCCCTCGAGGGCGGGGTCGTCGCGGAAATATTCCACCAGGTTGAAAATGACGTCGGGCCTCTCCCCCGTCACCGACGAGAGCAGCTTCCGGAAGTCGTCCTCGATGTTGAGATGCCGCACGTCGTATCCCGCCTCCCTGATTCCGTCGGCAAGGGCCGCGTATTCCTCCGCCACAGTCGCGACGTCCAGGGCGTAGACCGGTTTGAAGTCCAGGGAATCCGGGTCGACCTCCTTCATCTTCTCATACTCGTCCTCGCCCGTCTGGTTGTAGAGGAGGAGGACGGAGGTTGCATGCGGATCGGTCATTGCGGCACCTTCTCGATTGGTTGACTGAACCACTCCCCGAGCGCGTCCATCGCCTCGACCGCGTTCGCAAGCCTCCCGCCTCCGGTCGAGCCGCCCAGGCCCGACACGATGAGCGTGAGCCTTTTCTCCCGTTCCCTGAGCTGGACGCGGCCGTCCCTGCGCGCCGCGACCGCCGCCATCAGCCGTTGAAAGGAGGAAGAGGGAGCATCCGTGGTCCCGTAAAACGATTCGTCCGACTGATCGGGCAGCGTCACCGAGAGCGAATCGCCGGCGAGGGTTACCCTCGGGAGTCTCAGCGCGGCGGCCCGCTGCTTCAGCGCGACGACGCGGAAGAGGTTTTCCACTTCCTCCGGATATTCCCCGAACCTGTCGAGCAGCTCCTCCCGCATCGACGCCAGCCCGGCCCCGTCCGCGGTCCGGTAGAGCCTCCGGTACAGGTCCAGCCGCTCCGTGTCGGACTCGATGTAGATTTCCGGGATCAGCGCCTCGACGTCGGCGTCCACCACGGTTTCGACGACCCTGAGAGGGTGCGCCTCCTCCTTCGACCTGTCGAACACCCCGGCGAACTCCTCGTTCCTGAGTTCGTCCACCGCCTCCAATATAACCCGTTCGTACGTCTCAAACCCCATCTCGGCGATAAACCCCGATTGCTCGCCGCCCAGCAGGTTTCCCGCCCCGCGGATCTCGAGGTCGCGCATCGCGAGGTTGAACCCGGAACCGAGCTCGCTGAATTCTTCGAGCGCCTGGAGGCGGCGCAGCGTGGTCCGAGGCACGGACGAGAGCGGCGGTGTGAGCAGGTAGGCGTACGCCTGCACGTTCGATCGGCCCACGCGGCCCCGCAGTTGGTAGAGCTCGGCAAGTCCGAACCGGTCGGCCCGGTTCACGATGATGGTGTTGACGTTCGGGATGTCGAGCCCCGACTCGATGATTTTCGTGCAGAGGAGGACGTTCGACCGCTTCTCCATGAACCCGAGCATCGCCTCCTCCAGCTCGTGCCCGGCCATCTGGCCGTGCGCCACCCTGACCTTCGCCTCGGGCACGATGGCCGAGATCTGCCCGGCGATCGAGTCGAGGTCGCTGACCCGGTCGTGCACGAAGTAGGCCTGCCCCCCGCGGTGGAGCTCGCGGATGATCGCCTCGCGGATCACCTCGCGGTGCAGCTCCCGCGACCCTCCCTCCGCGGGGACGATCTCGGTGTTCACCGGCAGCCGGTTCCTCGGGGGGGTCGTGATCAGCGACAGGTCGCGCGATCCGATGAGCGAAAACTGCAGCGTCCGCGGGATGGGCGTCGCGGTCATCGCGAGCGTGTCCACAGTGGCCTTGAGCTGGCGGAGTTTTTCCTTCGCCCCGACGCCGAACCGGTGCTCCTCGTCGATCACCAGCAGCCCCAGGTCCCTGAACCGGATGTCCTTCGAGAGGAGGCGGTGGGTGCCGATCACCACGTCCACCTCGCCGGCCGCGAGATCCTTCACGATCGCCGACTGCTCCTTCTTCGACTTGAACCTGGTGAGGTGTTCGATCCGGACGGAGTACCGCGAGAGCCGGTCGCGGAAGGTGTTGTAATGCTGGTGCGCGAGGATCGTCGTCGGGACGAGGAGTGCGGTCTGCTTGCCGTCGAGGGCCGCCTTGAACGCGGCCCTGACGGCGATCTCGGTCTTTCCGAATCCGACGTCGCCGCAGATGAGCCGGTCCATCGGCGCCCGGGCCTCCATGTCCTTCTTCACGTCGGCGGTGGCGGTCGCCTGGTCCGGCGTGTCTTCGAATAAAAACGACGCCTCCATTTCGTTCTGCCAGTGCGAATCGGGGGAAAAGGCGAATCCCTTCTCGTGCTTTCGCCGCGCGTAGACCGCGATGATGTCGCGGGCGATGTCCTTGATCCGCTTCTTCGCCCTCGCCCTGGTCTTCGCCCACTCGGCGCCGCCGAGACGGTGCATCGTCGGAGCGTGCCCCTCGCTCGCGACGTATTTCTGGACGCGGTTCACGTAGTTGAGGTTGACGTAGAGCGCGTCGTCCCCGAGGAAGAGCATCTTCATCACTTCCTGCTCGGCCCCGCCGACGCGGATCCTTGTGAGCCCGGCGAACTGCCCGATGCCGTGGTCGGTATGGACCACGAAGTCCCCCTTTTTCAACTGCAGGAGTTCCTTCTGCGTGATCCCCTTGAACCTCCGGCGCCTCGCGAGCCCGCGCTGCTTCTGGCGGCCGAAGATTTCGTGCTCGGTGAAGACGGCGAGTTTCGCGGGACGATAGATGAAACCGGAATGGAGCGACGTCGGGACGATGGTGTACGCGGGGCGGTCCCCGGGGCCGGCGGCCTCCGTGTCGTCGTCGGTCGGAACGGAGTCTCCGGGCCCTCCCTCCCCGGGCCGTCCCGTCCCCCCGGCCCTCGCCGCGAGCCTCCCGGGAGTCTGGCCGGCGCCCGCAACGTGTTCGGATATAAGCGTTTCCAGCCGCTTCGCCTCGCTCTCGGAGTTGCAGCTGAGGTGAATTTCGTACCCCTCGGCGTTCCGCGCCCTGATTTCGCGCACGAGCGCGTCGAGGTTGCCGTTGAAGGCCGGCTGGGAAGCGGAATCGAACGGGATCGCGCCCTTTCGCCCCGCGCCCGTCGACCCGAGTGAAATTTTTCGAAACGCGTCGATCGACGCCATCAACTCGTCGAACGGAATTTCCGCGACGACGCCCTCGCTCTTCATCTCGTCGAATTCGGCGCTGATCAGCTCGGGGCCGGAGAGGATCACGACCGCGTCCGGGTGGAGGTACGATATGAGGGAAGCGGCGGAGCCCGGGGCCTGACCGGAAGCCGCTCCCCGCGCCGTTTCGGATATGTTCGGCACGACAGACGCCGAGGTGAGCTCCCGGATCGAACGCTGCGACATCGGGTCGAACTCGCGGATCGAATCGACCCTGTCGCCCCAGAACTCCACGCGGACGGGGTTGTCCCCCGACCAGGGGTAGATGTCGACGATGCCTCCGCGCACGGAGTACTCTCCGTACCCGCCGACGAAGTCCCGGCGTTCGAAATTGTAGTCGTCGAGACGCTGCAGGAGGGCGTCGAACGGATGGTCCGCCCCGACCGAGATCGAAATCACCGACTTCCTGAACGCTTCGGGCGGGGGCACCCGTTCGCTGAGCGAGCGCGGGGATGCGACGACGAGCGCAGGCGCGCCCGCGGCGAGTGCCTCGAGCGTTTCGATCTGCCCGATCGAGGCGCTCAGGTCGAGGGCCTGCGCGTGGTGGAGCGGCCGGGCGCCGAAGAGTTTTACCCTGCCCTGCCCGGCGAGCGCCGCGCAGTCGTCGCGCAGCTTCTCGGCGGTCTCGTCGTCGGGCGCGACGAGGAGGACGCCGGCCGGGAATTCCCCGAACGCCGCGGCGGCAAGGAAGGCCGTGAGCGACCCCGAAACCCCCGAGGCCTCCGTCGATTCCCCCGGTCCCTTACGTTTCGCTTCCGCGAGGAGGTCCCGCACCCGGGGGGAGCTGATGATCGTCTGTTTGATCGACTTCATACCGTCCGGCAGAAAACACGAAACCCTGCCGACCAAGAACGAGGCCGGCTGGGAAAAGAAAAATATCAGGATTTCAGGGCGTTTTTACAAATAGGGGGAAGTTACGGGTCCGCCCCGGTCCCGCGGCAGCGGTCATCTGACGAGCATCATTTTTCTTGCCGTGGAATAATCGCCGGCGGTAAGTTTGTAAAAGTAAATTCCACTGGGGTACGCTCCGGCGTTGAAGGTCACCGTCCTGTACCCCGGGCCCTGGAGTTCGTCAACGAGCGATTCCAGCTCCCGCCCGAGGATATCGAATACCTTGAGCGAGACCTTCGCGGTCCCGGGTATGCCGTACCGAATCGTTGTCATCGGGTTGAACGGATTCGGATAATTTTGATCGAGCGTGAACATTGCGGGCAACGATTCCGTCTCATTGAGGCTCAGGATGATCGGCGCCGAGGGATCCGTTATTTCGGCGGATCCCTCACCCCTGACGGGAACGGAATATCCGCCCACAAAAATCGCGAGGGTCCCCGTCTCCGGCCGGATCTCCCAGCGAATGCTGAGTGGATAGGCCGCACCCGAGATGATGATCGGGATCCTCCGCTTTCGGGTTGGCGGAACGATCTCGACGATGCTGTTCGTCGCGGTGCGGATGTCGAAGCAGCCCGCGGGCGGGGTCGGCGGCAGCTGATACCGCCGGTCGCCCAGGGTCGAATCATCGGACAGATATAGTCTGAAAGACCGGCCCGCCGCGTCAACGAACTCGAGCGAATTTCCCTCCATCAGCGGCGCGACACCCGGGTTCCCGGTGGATGCTTCCGGATTTTCGGTTCCCGATCCCGTCAGGAGAAGGCTGCCATCCCGGGAGGCCGCCACCCAGTAGGCGTTTCCGGGTTGCAACGCGTTCACAACAGAGTACCCCTTTCCATAGCCGAAGAACGGGCCGGCGAGGATGCCGGGGGGAATGGTTGTCATTCCGGAGGTGAGGAGCGACCGGCTCGACGCCGGAACCAGGTTCCAGCCCTCGGAAATCTCGATGGTATCACGCCGATAATCGCCCGGATTGATGAGGGGCGGGTCCATTCCGCGGCGATGTTTCAACCAGTATCCTTTCCCGGTTGTCATGATGTCGTTCGCCTCGTAACCGATCCCGGGTATGAACGCGTATGGCGACTGCGCGGCGGATGGGAATATCGTACGGTAATCCCCGGTGCCCTGCCAGACCGGCAACGAGACCAGCCTCCACTGCGCGATCCAGGATTCGGGCAGTTTCGGCTCCATCGCGATCAGCTGATACGAAAATATCGACGGGTCAGAGACGATGACGTGGTCGCTGGTTTTCATGTCGATCGTTCCCCCGGCCCCGTCACGCAGCAGCACCTGCCCGTTGAAGCTTTGCGCCGCGAGCCGGGATGACCATTTCAGCCGCATCGGATAACCGCCGCCGCCGATGTATGACGGAAGAAAACTGAGGAGGAAGGTGTCCGACTGCGACGCGGAACGGAAATCCCGGACATCCGTCCACCCGCCTTCGCCGAACAGGGGGCTTGACGTGCCCGGTGGATAGGCCGGATCGCTGAACCGGGCATCGAGCATTCCGACGAATTGGGCGAAGCCCCTCGGCGGTATTTCGTATTCACCCTCGAGGGTGTCGGTAAGCGTGGAAGCGGCTGAGACCCTCCAGATTCCGGCCGACGCGCCGGGTACGACACCCCACGCGACCCTGCGGCTGAGGCCTGCCCGCTGGTCGCTCACCTCGAGCCCCAATTTCAGTTTCACCTGGCGGACCAGGCCGAAATCCCGGCCCTGGATTGAGCTGATCGACTGGCCGATCTCCACCGGGTATCCCGGAACCGTGTCGGGAAGAAGCTGAAACCAGTAGAGCGATTCGGGGACCGAGACCGAATACGACCCCCAGGGGAGATTGTTGAACCGGTAGAATCCTTCGGAGTCGGTGACAGTGTCCCTCCTGAGCGGCAGGCCCGACGATCCGCCCGTGTACTGTGTCCCCGCGAGCGTCACCGGCCACGAGGCGAGCCCCGGTTCACCGTTTTCCCGCGCGCCGTTTGAATTTTCGTCGTAGAACACGATCCCGGTCACGACGCTTCCATCGTAATGCACGCCGAAATTCCGCCCGCCCGCCGAGTCGTCGGACGCGATCGGGACGATGTACGATCCGGGTGATGGTTCCGTGACCCTCCAGCCGTTTGGAATCATGGCGGTGAGATGATAGGCGGCGGAATCGAGGTGGATGAACCTGAACACGCCGGCGCCATTCGGATAGGCCGTCAGCAGTTCTCCGCCGGAGAGCCGGACAGGCCAGGCGCCCGTACTGCCCTCGCCGGGATCGCGCCTGCCGTCTCCGTCGGTGTCAATGTAAACGGCGCCGGTGATCGTGCCCGCGGAATGGGGGTTGACGACGAGGTCCCCGGGGTAGACCGGTGCGATGGCGTAGCCGCGGTCGTTGTGCGGACCGTCTGACACCGTCACGATGCCGCGGATGGTGTCGATGTGATCCCCGACGCGTGGCACCTCGTATGTCGACGCCGGATCCCGGTGGTCCCGGTTGGTGAACCATTTCGAGATGTCGGTCATCTGGATCGAATTCCCCGCCCGGTCCGTCATGCTGAACGTGCCCGCGGCCGGGTCGAGGATCGATTCCACCACGAGGTCCTCCATCTGGACGATCATTCCTTCGAGCGGTTCCCCGCCGCTGAAGGTGATTCTCCCCCCCGGGTAGGATCCCCTGTAATGATCGGTCGGCCAGCTCCGCACCGGCGGCACGACGGCGTTCGTCCCGAGGACGCGCACCGAAAGGGCCGTCGCGACTGTCGCGCTGTTCATTGAACGGGGGGGGCTCTCCCGCACCGTCGCGTCGATGGAAATGAGGTCTCCCTCCCGCACCAGGGACAATCTCTCGCTGAGAAGGGAGTCCGCGTCCACGAGGATTCCTCCCCAGCGCGAAGCGGAGGCGTTCTGATCGGACAGGTGGATCGTGATGCCGGCACCCGTGCTGAGGACGTCGGCCGGGACGGAGCAGACCCCCGTCATCCTCACGGTGTCCCGCGGGCCGACCGGGCTTCCCTGGTAAACCCAGAACGAAACGGGGTTGGAATTCTGATAGTAGTCGGCGTTTTGCAGATAGTACGAGTCGACGTATTGAGCGCCGGAGACGCTGATCTGGCCGTACGCCCTCGTGTAGAATGACATTGTCTGGGACCACGCGCCGGTTCCGGCCGCCGTCGTTCCCCTTACCCTCCAAAAAAATCTCCCCGAGCGAGCCAGCGGGATGTTGCCGAGCGAGTATGTCGAACCGGCGAGGAGGGTGTCGACGATCACTCCCGACAGGAATGTCGGATCGGTGGAAACCTGGGCCTGGACCGCGGTCAATTCCACCAGTGGACTCCACGAAAGGGTGAATGACGGACCGGGTTGTATCATCGCTCCCGCGGGCGGGTCCCAGATCGAGGGCGGTGAACCGCCGCCGCCATCGCTCGTACGAAGGATCACCCCTTCGTCCCCCACCGCATAACCGTCGGCCGTTGTTTGAGAAAATGACACGCCCCTGAGCGTCGAGGTGACGGGAGAGTGGCGCGGATTCCAGGAGAACCCGGAATTCGTGGATCGATAGATCCTCCCGCCTGCCCCGACGGCCGCGCTCAGGTCCGGATTCGAAGCCACGGAGAATATTCCCCCGCCCGGGAGGAGCCCCGAGGCCGATCTCCACGCGTTCCCCGCGTTTGACGAACTCTGCAGGAGCGGACTCGGCTGACCATCCTGCAACGCCGTATATGAGCCTCCGACAATGACGTTCCCGCCCGCGTCGATGGTCACCCCGCGGTACATCCCCTGCGGGGGTGCGACATTGAACCAGGCGTTTCCCGAGTTCGACGTTCGGAGGATGCGCCCGTCGCCGACGACGAAACCATACTGGACGCTGGTAAAATCGACGCCGAAAAGATTTCCGGGGTACGAAAGCAGCGGGACCCACGTCGCTCCCGTGTTCAGTGTGCGGAGGACTGTCCCGCTGTCTCCCACCACCCACCCGGCGGGCAGCGTCGGGAAATCAACACTCCTCAGCGTCCTCGTCGATCCGCTTTCCAGCCTCGACCAGCTCCCCCCGGCGTCAGTCGACCGCAGGATGAGGCCGGAGTCACCCACGACCGTCCAGGATGTGCCGCCGTACGCGTTCACCCCGTGGAGATCGAGCGAGGTCCCGGACGTCAGGGTCGTCCAGTCGACGCCGGCGTCGGTCGACCTGATGATCAATCCCCGATCTCCGACGACCATGACCGTGTCGGGGCCGCGGGCATGCACGCCGTTGTACCGGTACCCGTCAATCCGCGACTCCGACCAGCTTGCCCCCCCGTCGGTCGTAAACACCGGCCGCTTTCCAAGCATCACCATCACCCCCGGCCCTGCGGCGGTGACCCTGCAGTCGCCGACCTCCGAGCCGTGCGATCCATCGGGGAACCAGGTCGCGCCGCCATCGCCCGTCCGGTACAGATCTCCCTGCGTCGCGGCGGCGTAACCGTGGGATGCGTCAGTGAAGTAGAGCAGCGAGATGCGGTCCACAGATAAATCGGCCACGGTCGACCAAATCACACCTCCATCTGTGGACTTCTGGATCACACCCGCGTCCCCCGCGGCGAAGAATGTCGACTGGTCCGTTATCCAGACGTCGTACAGGTCGAGCGTATTCCTGAGCGGGATGGCATTCCACGTGGAGCCGGCATCAGTGGTGACGTACATTCTCCCGCCGGTACCTCCGACGATCCCGACATTCCCGCGGAACGCCGCCGCCTGGAATGAAACGAGGGGCTCACCGATGTCGAACGCGTTCCACGTGGCGCCAGCATCTGACGTCGTGAAGATGTGGCCCTCCGTTCCCAGCAGGATCGCGCGGTCGGGATCGGAATATTTCAGTTCGGCGAGATGATTCTGCGACGTGAACGGATGGCCGGGATGGGGCTGCCAGGTATCTCCGCCGTCGGTCGTGGTTTGATACAATCCGGAGTCGCCGACGATCGTTCCGTGCGCAGCGTCTGTAAAATGCGCGCCCCGGATCGGCCGGACGGTTCCCGTATTGATCTTTTTCCACGTCGTTCCACCGTCGGACGTCGAGAGAAGCGTTCCCCCGAACCCGGCGGCGTAGTAATGAAGTTCATCGACCTGGGAAAGCGTCAACAGATACGGCGCCTGCCCCTCCCCGGCGATTCGCTGCCAGCCAACCTGGGAATGAGTGATGGAAACGGCGGGCCCCATCGTGGAAAGAACCGCCAGAACGACGGTCACTCCCTTTCGCGAGGTCGTGGATCCGGCAGGATTGCTTCGGTGGTACATTGGAGTGACAGGTTGCCCTTCCCGGGAGTCGCAACGCCTGTGTCCCAACAAGGTACTCCGGGAACATCCGATTGTCAAGTTGGCCGAAATACCCGGAATTTACCGTAATGAGACAATTTTTCGGTATATTCCTTCGATGACGAACACCATCATAATCAACAATTACACAGCCATCCCCTCGTCGGAGATCAGCTTCCGGTTCTCGCGGAGCGGCGGCCCCGGCGGCCAGAACGTCAACAAGCTCGAGACGAAGGTCGAGCTGCTCTTCGACGTGGCCAACTCGGCGGGCCTCACGGAGGAACAGAAGCAGCGGATCCTGACGCGGGAGAAGAACCGGATCGACTCGGAGGGGATCCTCAGCGTGACGGCGCAGGAATCGCGGAGCCAGTCCGCGAACCGCGAGGCGGCCGTTGAGAAATTCATCGCGATCCTCGCGGGCGCGCTCGCGAAGCGGAAGAAGCGGATCAGGACGCGGGCGTCGAAGGCTTCGCGGGAGAAACGGATAGAAGGGAAGAAGCGGCGCGGCAGGACGAAGCAGACGCGGGGGCGGGTGGATCTGTAAATGGGCTGTTCCGGAGTCCGCTCGACCGGGCCCCGAACACCAGGGGCTTACTTCTCCTCTGCCGATATCCTCCCGAGCTTCTCGATAAACTCCTCCGCTTCCCTCCCCTTCAGCCCCATCGGCTCGAGCGATTCCTTCGTGAAGGTTTTCCCGGCGAGATGTTCCGCGATCACCTTCATCTCGAGCCGCGAGAACCGTTCGCTCTTCAGGAGGTAATCCTCGAACGCCTCCCAGGCGATCGGGGCGACCGCTTTCGTAATTTCCGCCATCGCCTCCCCGTACACCCTGATTTCGTACTGCGCGTGCGGATCGATCCGCAGCCTGAGAAAATGGAAGAGGTTATGGAGGTCGATCTTCCAGTACCACTCTGTATAGAGCGAGAGCGGGAGGTTGATGCGGGCGAGTTCCCGGGCGATGTCCGAGTCGAGCATCTCCTCGTATTCGCCGTAGAGTTTTTGCTGCGACGAGACCAGCAGGTCGAGCACCTTCCCGCGCAGCGCTTCCGGGACATCCTCCTCGCGGCGGCCCTGCTTGTTCCTCAGGCTCTGGAAATGGATCGCGTGGCGTTCCGGGACGTAGAACTCGTCCTTCATCACCGAGTACCGGCCCGAATATTCGTTCACGTTGGCGGTGCGATGACGGATCCACTGGCGCGCGACGAAGATCGGAAGCTTGACGTGGAACTTGAGCTCCACCATCTCGAACGGCGTGGTGTGGAGGTGGCGCATCAAATATCGGATGAGGCCGCGGTCCTCGTTGACCGTCTTCGTCCCCACGCCGTACGACACCCTCGCCGCCTGCACGATCGACGCGTCGCCCCCCATGTAGTCGACGAGCCGCACGAAGCCCGCGTTGAGGCACTTGAATTCCCTGTCGAGTATTTCGTCCGCCTGCGGATTGTTGACGCGAGCCATCGTTTTCCGTTTGAAGTGAACCTAATGAAAGAAAATCCCCTGACTTCCACAAGGATGCGGGAGTCCTCCGGTCACCAGTCCCCGGCCCCAGTCCTCCGGCCATCAGTCCCCGGCCATCAATTGGAAAGCAGGCGGTGGTTGATTATCTTTTTCGATGATCAAGGTCGCAGTCGGAATTATTCTTCGCGACGGGAAGGGCGGCGCCCGCAGCGCCGTCCTCCTCTGCCAGCGGAAGGAAAGCGCCAAATATCCGCTCAAATGGGAATTCCCGGGCGGGAAGGTCGAGGAGGGGGAGGAGACGGCCGCCTGCCTGGCGCGCGAACTCCGCGAGGAGCTCGGGATCGTGATGGGGGCCGCCGCACTGTTCCACACCCAGGAGGCGCTCTATCCCGACAGCGGCCACTACGAAGTCCACTATTATCTCGTCTCGGATTTCACCGGCGAGCCGGTCAACAGGGTGTTCCGGCGGCTGGAGTGGGTGGAGATGGCCGACCTCTCCACGTACGACATCCTCGACGGGAATCGCGAAGTGGTCGGCAGGCTTCAGCAACGGACGAATGGCGTCCACACCTGATCCGGCGACCGTCCGGAGAACAATACTCCGGTGGTACAGGAAGCACGGGAGGCCGTTCCCCTGGCGCGCGACCCGCGACCCGTACCGGATCCTCCTTTCCGAAATCATGCTCCAGCAGACGCAGGCCGGCCGCGTCGCACAACGGCTGCCGGAGTTCCTGAAGACGTATCCCGACATCGCGTCGCTCGCCCGCGCGCCGAGGGCCGGGATCCTCCGCGCGTGGGCGGGGATGGGATACAACAACAGGGCGGTGAGGCTGCACTCCGCGGTGAAGGAAGTGATGGCGTCGTACGACGGCGAGGTCCCGCGCGACACCGATGCCCTCGAGGCGCTCCCCGGGGTCGGCCGCTACACCGCGCACGCGGTGGCCTGCTTCGCCCACGGCCGGAGGCTCCCGGTGGTGGACGTGAACGTGCGGCGCGTCCTCTCCAGGATCTTCCGGCGGATGGAAACGACCTCCGCGACCCTCGGCGAGAATGAGGCCTGGGAACTCGCCGCCGGACTTCTCCCACCCGACCCGTACGACTGGAACCAGGCGCTGATGGATTTCGGAGCGCTCGTCTGTACCGCGCGCTCGCCGAAGTGCTCCTTCTGCCCGCTGGCCGGCCCGTGCAGGTCGGGCGGCAGGTTCACCGCCGGCGCCGCTTCGCGGAGCAGGCCGAAGCCCGAACCGTCGCACCGCGGCGTCCCCCGCAGGATCTGGCGCGGCGAACTCGTCAGCGCGCTCCGGAAATCCGGAACGCCGGTCGCCGCGGCCGACCTGCTCCGCATCGTGAGGCCCTCGGGCAGGGCGCCGTCGGCGAGATGGCTCGACAACCTGATCGCCCGGCTCGAGCGGGACGGCGTCGTGTCGGTGCATCGGGCGGGGCGCCGGACCAGCGTCGGCCTGGCGTCGTGAGCGCGCCGCGGCGGCTGACCCTGTCGCGCCGGACGGAGCTCGTCGCCCTCCACGCCCTCCGCGCGGAAGCGATCCGGGCGAGGCTCGCCGATTTTGCCGCCGTGCCCCCGCGGGAATGGTTCTACGAACTCCTCTACTGCCTGCTCACGCCCCAATCGAGCGCGGTGAACGCCGGAATGGCGGTGGACATCCTGCGGGACCGGAAGTTTTTCGAGGTCCCGTTCGACCCGGCCCCCGTGCTCTCGGACAGGGACCACTACATCAGGTTCCACAACACGAAGGCCGCGAGGCTGCTCGCC
>CAZQSM010000029.1:14602-16305 GCA_964596065.1 uncultured Chlorobiaceae bacterium
TTCGCCGACGAACTCCGGATACCGATGGACGAGCTCGACCTCCTCTTCTGGAGCGCGGAAACCGGACAGATCCTGAAATAACCGTATATTGACGACATGAAAACACTAGTGATCGGGGCCGGAATGATGGGGAGCGCGGCCGCGCACGACCTGGCGAACTCCCCCGGGGTGGAGCTGGTCATCGTCGCCGACCGGGACGGCGACCGCGCGAAGAAGGTCGCCGCGGCGATCGGCCCGAAGGCCCGGGCGGCGACCCTCGACACGGGCGTCCACGCGGACGTCGTCGCGCTGATGCGGCTGGTTGACGGGGCGATCGGGGCCACCTCCTACTCGCACAACCTCGCGCTCACGAAGGCCGCCATCGAGGCGCGCATCCGTTTCTGCGACCTCGGCGGAAACATGGACGTGGTCTATGCGCAGATGGGGCTCGACGCGCAGGCGAAAGAGGCGGGGACGCTCATCCTGCCCAACTGCGGGCTCGCGCCCGGGATGGCGTGCGTCATCGCCGCGGGCGCGGCCGCGACATTTTCATCCGTCGGGGAGATCCACATCAGGGTCGGCGGGCTTCCGCAGCATCCCGTCCCGCCGCTCAACTACCAGCTCGTCTTTTCCCCCGAGGGCCTCATCAACGAATACATCGAACCGGCGGAGGCCATTCGCGGCGGCCGCGAAGTGCGGCTCGACCCGATGGCCGACCTCGAATCGCTCTCGTTTCCGGCGCCGTTCGCCCACCTCGAGGCCTTCAACACCTCGGGCGGAACATCCACGCTGACGCGGATGTTCAGGGGGAGGGTCGCGGAACTCGACTACAAGACCATCCGCTACCCGGGGCATTGCGAAAAGTTCAGGATGCTGCTCGACCTCGGGTTCGCGGGGTCCGAGCCGGTGATCGCCGGCAACACGACGAGGACGGTCAGGGAATTTTTCGAAGACCTGCTCCGGAAGAAGCTCGCGGCCAACGGACCCGACGTGGTCCTGACCCGCGTCAGCGTGACCGGAACCCTGGAGGGAAAACGGCGTACACTTGCGTATGAAATGACAGATTACTATGATAACGAACGGAACATGACGGCGATGATGCGGACGACCTCGTTCCCCACGTCGCTCATCCTCCAGATGGCCGTCGACGGCCGCATCCCGGCGCGCGGCGTGATGCCCCCGGAGCAATGCGTCCCCCTCGCGCCGTTCCTCGCCGGGCTCGAAGAGAGGAACATCCGGCTGTCCAGGACGGTCGTGGACCATTGATGATTGAATTCGTAACGCGCCGGGCAGCCGGGGCCCCAAACCATTGCAGGAGGAGCCGATGAAACTCCCGTTGTCCGTCATCGTCATCACGCGCGACCCGGAGACGAAGCAGGAGGTCCACAACCGCTTCGACGCGCTCACCAGTCATCCCCGCCTGAAGATCCTCCTGATCGCGCTGCGGGCGGCCTTCTCCCTCTGAGCGCGCGACCGATGACCCTGCTCCGTCCCTCGTTGTTCCTCCTCATCCTCATCCTGTTCGCCCCGGCGCCGGACGCGCTCCCCCAGCGGCGCATCCCCGTCGAGTTCGCCTCGCGCCCGGGCGCCGGCGCCTCGGTCGCCTCGGTCACCGAGGCGGGGCACCTGTACGGCTCCCTGAACGACGTCGTCTCCGCGTTCGGACTCCGGTCGTACGAGAACCCCGGGTCGGAAAAATTCGAGATCAAGTCGGGGATCTTCGC
>CAZQSM010000029.1:16405-23781 GCA_964596065.1 uncultured Chlorobiaceae bacterium
TTCGAGATCTACCTCCTCCGGCCGGGCAAGACCGAGGCCGCCCTCCGGGTCGCCGAAAAGGAAAACGCCGTCGTGAAACTCGAGGAGGGGTACGAACAGCGGTACAAGGAACTCACCGAGGAAAACTACATCCTCCTCACCATGGCCCAGAGCTCGTACGTGAAGCACAGCGAACGGTTCGCGGAGATCCTGCAGCAGGAGATGGGGAAGAAACTCCAGCTCGAGAACAACGGCGTGAAGCAGGCGGGGTTCCTCGTCCTCTGGGGCGCTTCGATGCCGCACGCGTACGTCGAGACCGGATACCTCTCCAACCGGAAGGACGAGCGGTTCCTCCGGAGCGAGTCGGGGCAGCGGGACATGGCCGAGGCGATCTTCGCGGGCGTGAAGCGGTACAAATCGGAATACGAGAAATCCCTCCAGGCCGGCGAAGCGACCGGCGGCCGGTAGGACCGGCCCTCCCACTCAACTCAGGAAGATCCTCAGCGACGTCTCGCGGTACTCGGTCCGGTAGGACGTCAACGGCTTGTCGGCGGGCCCGTAGACGGGGGCGCCGTCGAGGGCGAAGCGGCACGCGTGGCAGCGGCACTTGAAGTAGTTGTCCTGCAGGTCGACACGGCACACACCGTAGGTGCAGGCCGGCAGCACGGCGGAAAACCGGTCGATGGCGGTCCGCACCACGAGCATGCTGGACTCTGAGGGGCTCAGGAGCAATTCCACGGACCCGCCCGTCTTGTAGAGCTCCGGATACCAGTTCAGGAACAGGTCGATGACGTTCCCCGACGGGGTGTAACGGTAGACCGTCGTTCCGCCCGGGGCGCAGCCCGACGCCGCCAGCCCCGCCGCGATACCGCCCCCCGCCAGCGCGGCCATCCGGCGAAGAAAATACCTCCTCGATTCCCTCATTTGACGCTCAGCACCGGAGTGGAAGCCACCTCATAATCCCGCTACGGGAATATACACAAGCGCCGGCCCTCCCGCAACGGAGCCCGGTCCGCCCCCGGAACGTCACTGGACCGCCAGCCTCCACGCCTGCGCCACCAGGAAACAGACCGCGAGTCCGATGAGCACCGGAAGTACGGTGGCGACGGCGGTCCACTTCACGCTTCGCGTTTCCTTGAAGATCGTGTAAATCGTCGTGGAGCAGGGATTGTGCAGCAGGCTGAAGAGCATCAGGTTGAGGCCCGTCAGGACGGTCCAGCCCCCCGCGCGCAGGACCTCGGCGGCGGCCGAAGCGTCGTCCGGCTCGAACATGACGCCCGCGCCCGCGCCGACCCCCGCGATGTTCGAGCTGACGACCGTCAGCATCAGGATCGTCGGGATGACGATCTCGTTCGCGGGAATCGCGATGATGTACGCGAGGAGGATCACCCCGTTCAATCCGAGCAGCAACCCCAGGGGATCGATGGCCTCGATGATGTGTTCGGCGAGGCTCAGGTCGCCGACGGAGATGTTCGACAGGAGCCAGATCACCGCGCCCGCCGGGGCGGCGAAGACGATCGCGCGCCACAGCACGATCAGCGTCCGTTCGATCAGCGATTTGTAGAGCGTCTGCCAGAGCTGCGGCGGACGGTAGGGCGGAAGTTCCAGGCTGAACGAGGACGCCTCGCCCTTCAGGACGGTCTTCGACAGTCCCCACGACACCGCGAGGGTGGAGGCGATCCCGAGCATGGCGATCGCGACCACGGCGCCGGCGGTCACCATTCCCGCGAGGTGGGCGGGTGCCAGGGCGCCGAAGAAAATGGAGGCGATGAGGATCTGCGTGGGCCAGCGGCCGTTGCAGAGCGAAAAATTGTTGGTGATGATGGCGATGAGCCGCTCCCTCGGACTGTCGATGATGCGCGTGGCGATGACACCCGCCGCGTTGCACCCGAAACCCATTGTCATGCTGAGGGACTGCTTTCCGTGCGCCCCCGCCCTGCGAAAGAGCGAATCCATGTTGAAGGCGACCCTCGGCAGGTACCCGAAATCCTCGAGCAGGGTGAACAGGGGGAAGAAGATCGCCATCGGGGGCAGCATGACGCTGATGACCCACGCCATGGCGAGCCAGACGCCGTCGATGAGCACTCCGGTGAGCCACCATGGGGAACCGGAGAGCGCGAACGCGTCCTTCAGCCACGGGTGGATGGTGTCGACGAGTAACGACGCGATCATCGCCGAGGGGACGTTCGCGCCCTCGACGGTGAGCCAGAAGACGACGGCGAGCAGGAGGAACATCAGCGGAAACCCGAACCACCGGCTGGTGATGAGCAGGTCGAGCTTTTTGTTCAGGTCGAAGCGCGTTTTCCCGGCGGGAAGCGTGATCGCCCTCGACGCGATGGAATTAGCGTCCGCGTAGATCGATTCCACGAGCGCGTCGTGGATGTGTTCGCCGATCTCCCATCGCGAGGCGTTCGCGTGCGCGAGGATGTCGTCCCTGTCCGTCATCGAAGTCCTCAGGCCCCCGCCGGTTGTTGAATCGGGGTGTTGCGGGACAGGTCCCCCAGTTCCCCGCTCCTCACGGCGTCGATGATCTTCTGGTCGCCTTCCAGCAGCCTCAACGCGATCCACCGGGCGTTGGGAATCCGGGGAAAGGCCCGGGAAATCCTGTCGGTCAATTCCAGGATGGCCTTCTCGAGCCGGGGCGCGGTTTTCTCCAGCCGGTGAGGACGGCAGATGTACGCCCCGGTCGCGACCTCGAAAATGTATTTCAGCAATTCGGGGATGCCCTCCTCCCGGCGGGCCGCCGTTGCGACCACCGGGACGCCGAGGTCCCTGGCCAGCTGCCGGACGTCGATGTCGATTTGGTGGCGCTTCGCTTCATCCATCAGGTTGAGGCAGACGACGGCGCGATCGGTGATCTCCAGGACCTGCAGGACGAGGTTCAGGTTCCGTTCCAGGCAGGTGGCGTCGGCGACGATGACGGTGACATCGGGCTGTCCGAAGAGGAGAAAATCCCGGGCGACTTCCTCGTCCGTGCTGGTGGAAAGGAGGGAATAGGTCCCCGGCAGATCCACGAGTTTGAAGCGCTTGTTGCCGTACACGAATCCGCCCTCGGCCCGCGTGATGGTTTTCCCGGGCCAGTTCCCGGTATGCTGCCGGAGACCGGTCAGCGCGTTGAACACGGTGCTCTTCCCGGTATTCGGGTTCCCGGCGAGGCACACAACGTAGTCGAACCGGGACATGTTGATGCCGAGTTTGACCAGGTTCCCGGAATTGTGGACCGGACAATCCCCGCAATGCGCGTCGTGCGTGTGGGCCATCGTCATCGTTGGATGAAAATCATTCGTGTGTGCATTTTTCGCAGGGCGATCGTCGAGCCCCGGATGTTGTAGGCGATCGGGTCCCCCGACGCGCTCTGCATCTCCGCGCGGACCGTCGTCCCGGGGACGATCCCGAGGTCGAGCAGCCGCCTCCGCTGCTGCCCCCGCATCGCTTTCGAGATGCCCAGGACCTTCCCCTCTTCCCCGATCCTGAGCGACGACAGCGTGTCGGGCGGGGCCGTGATCCGGGGTTCCTCCCCGGTGATCTGCGCGACGGTGATGTTATTGGTCAGCAGCGGGGGGAGGACCATTTCCCCGCCGTCCGCCGCAAACCGGACGCGTTCGTTCGTCCGCTCGATCATCCAGACCTGCATCCCCACGTAGAGTCCCTTCGCCACAAGTTGGGCGTACACGGCCTCCGGTTCGTCCTCGATGTGGGTAATGACCCCGAACTCGCCCGCGCCGAACGTGAGGAGCGACCTCCCCCGAATCCGGGGCATGGTGCCGTCCGGCGCGGGGATCGGGTCGCCGTGCGGATCGTAATGCGGATTTCCGATCGCGGCCGCCAGCTCCTCGGCTTCGGCCTCCGTGAGTTCGTGTTCGGCCAGTTCCGCCGAGGAGTGCCATTTCGTGGCCGGAACGCCGGTCTCATCGGCGAGGTACCGTTCCCACAACCGGTGGACGCGGATGACGCGCAGCGCGTACGAGTTGCCTTCGGCCGTGAGGCGCACGCCACCGGCGTGGGTGGTGAGCAAGCCCATCGACGACAACCGCGTGAGCAGCGCGGCGGCCTCATCGGTGGAAATGACCAGCATGCCCGCTATCCCCTCCGTGGTGCACGCGATCTGTTTCTCCCCGCAGTCGTGGATGTGCTTCAACGCGTCTTCGACCAGCACGCGGTGCATCCGGTTGCGCCGGCGTTTCCACGGGAGGAGGACGCCCGACCGGTGGAGCATCAGGAGAAGACCCCCGGCGAGGAGTATCGCGACCGTGACCAGCGCAATCGATTGAACGTTCATCGTCCCCCCCTCACGCGAGTTCGCCGTAGATCGAGCCGGCCACTTCGCGGCTCAGGAACTTTTCGCCGTTCCCCGATCCGACCACCACCGAACCGTCGAACGGCCGCACCTCCCTGATCGTGACGAGGGTCCTCAGCGACAGCCCGAGCTTCGCGGTGTGCTGGAGGATCGCCGAGCTGTCGTCGCTGACGCGCACGATCGTCACGGCGTCCCCGGGACTGAACTCCGAGAGCGGCCGGCCCTTCAGGGGCGGCAGCGTCCCGTCGGCGGTCGGGACCGGTTCGCCGTGGGGGTCGGTGTCGGGGTGCCCGAGCATCTCGCTCATGCGCCGCTCCAGCTCGTCGGACGTCACGTGCTCGAGCCGCTCGGCCTCCTCGTGCACCTCGTCCCAGCGGTATCCGAGGTATTCGACGAGGAAGATTTCCCAGAGGCGGTGGCGGCGCATCATCGTGATCGCCGTCCGCCGGCCGGCCGCCGTGAGCGAGACGCCGCGGTACGGCACGTACCTGATCAGTTTCTTCGCCGCCAGCTTTTTCAGCATGTCGGTCACCGACCCGTCGCCGATTCCCAGGTGTCGGGCGAGCGCCGACGTGGTCACCTCGCCGCCGCCGGACCCGAGCTTGTGGATCCCCTTGAGGTAATCTTCGGTCGATTGGTTGTTCATGGGACGATTTTAGGTGTACCTAAATATATATTTTGGACCATAAAAAAGCAAGCCCCGGTCCGTTGCCGGGACCGGGGCCTGAGAAATCCCCCGATATGTTATAAAAAGGCCGGTTATCGGGACATCGCGCGCCTCGCCACCAGCCGGTCGTAGAGGATCATCGCGATCGTCGAGACGATGCCGATCAGTCCCACCCAGTACCACATCCCGTTGGGATCGGCCGATCCGGGGCCTGGGATGAGCGTTCCTCCCTCCTTGTATCCGATGTAGTGTTCCACGAGCGGCCCGGCGATGATGCCGGCGAAAAACGTTCCGATCGCCACCGGGAGGAACGCGAACCCCATGTAGGTCCCCACCTGTTCCTTCGGCGCCAGGTCCGCCACGTACTCATAGTATCGCGGCGCCTGTATCGCCTCGCCGAGCGCGAAGACGATCATCGCGAACGCGGCGGGGGCGATCGTCACCGACAGCTCGACGGTCTCGACCGGGAGCCCCGAAGCCCCGAGCAGCCAGAGGACGCCGTTCATCACCGTCACCACCGGCCAGGCGAGCACCTGGGCCGGGCCCGCCGGCATATGCGCCATCAGGAACCAGGAGGCCGACGCCAGCCCGAACCCGATCGTCATCGCCACCATCGGTTTCAGTTTTTTCGCGAGCGCGGTGGCCAGCACCGTGACGAGGATGATCGTCCAGGCGTCCACCGTCTCGAGGATCTCGAACCGGTCGAACTTCAGCACGTCGCGGATGTAGAACGGCATCGAATAGAAGATCTGCCAGAACATGATCCAGAAGCCGGAGAAGATCACCAGGAAGGAGATGAAGCGCAGGTTGCCGAACACCAGCAGCATGTCCTTCAGGACGCCCGACATCGCTTTCGGCGGGGGCGCGTCTGCGGGGCGTTTCGGCTCCTTGAAGAAGATGAGCGTCGCCACCAGCATCAGGAAGCTCGTCAGCGACGACATCACGAGCACATAGGCGATCCCGGCGTTTTCCCGCACGGGCACGGCGAGGAACGGCCCGATCGCGCCGCCGATGTTGACCAGCATGTAATAGATCGAATAGCCGAGCGATTTCGTCTCGCCGGTGGTGGTCCGGGCGACCGTCCCGACGATCGACGGCTTGATGAGCGAACCGCCCACGGCGGTGACCATCAGCGCGATGATCATGTACGGGGTGGCCCCGATCGCGCCGGTCACGGCCTGGCCGGCCGGGAGCCCCGCGAATCCGATCATGAAGTAGCCGAGGGTGAAGATGGCGAAGCACGCCGTGAGGCTGCGCCGGAAGCCGTACCGGTCCACGACCGTTCCGGCGAGGATCGGGAGAAAATAGAGGAGGGTGTTGAAAAGGCTCCCGACGAGCCAGCCCGCTTTTTCCGGCCCGAGCCCGACCTGCTCGGCGACATAGACGGCGAGCACCGCCTTGCTGCCGTAGTAGGCGAGGCGCTCGAAGAGTTCGATGATGTTCGCGACCCAGAATGTCCGGCTGAAGCCGTCCCGGATCTTTGCCAGCATGCCTTCGGCCATTCGTCTCTCCTGTCGTGAGTATGGCGATCCGCCCCAAGGGCCCACGAAAGTAGTGAAATCGGGCCAGAGAATCAATGATCGCGCATATTATTTCAATTTACCCCCATTTTCCGTATCTTCCCGCTACCTCCACACACCAATCGAACTTCGAGAACTCAACCCCGAGGAATAGAAGAATGGCGAATTCCGCTCCGACAGCCAACCAAAAATTGAAATCGTGGGTCGACGAGATGGCCAAACTCTGCACCCCCGAGGCGATCCACTGGTGCGACGGCTCAGACGATGAATACCATGCAATGTGCGAGCAGCTCGTGGCGTCGGGCACGTTCATCCGCCTGGACCCGAAAAAACGCCCGAACAGCTTTCTCTCCCGCTCCGACCCGGGCGACGTCGCGCGCGTCGAAGACCGCACGTTCATTTGCAGCGTTCGGAGGGACGGCGCCGGCCCCACGAACAACTGGGTCGCCCCCGCCGAGATGAAGAAAAAACTCGCCGGCCTCTTCCAGGGCTGCATGAAGGGAAGGACGATGTACGTCATCCCGTTCAGCATGGGCCCTCTCGGTTCGAAGATCTCGCACATCGGCATCCAGCTCACCGATTCCCCCTACGTCGTCGTGAACATGAAGATCATGACGAGGATGGGGAAAAAGGTGCTCGACGTGCTCGGGAACGGAAGCTTCGTCCCCTGCATGCACTCCGTCGGCGCCCCCCTCGCTCCCGGCCAGAAGGACGTCGCCTGGCCGTGCAACAAGGACCAGAAGTACATCGTCCACTTTCCGGAGGAACGGGCGATCTGGTCATACGGCAGCGGCTATGGAGGCAACGCGCTGCTCGGGAAGAAATGTTTCGCGTTGCGCATCGCCTCCAACATGGCCCGCGACGAGGGATGGCTGGCCGAACATATGCTGATCCTCGGCGTCGAGTCGCCCGA
>CAZQSM010000029.1:23881-26555 GCA_964596065.1 uncultured Chlorobiaceae bacterium
GGACGCCGGAGCACCGCCGTGCCCCTCGTCTACCAGACCGTCAACTGGAATTTCGGCGTCTATATGGCCGCCACGATGGGATCCGAAACCACCGCCGCGGCCGGCGGCGCCGTGGGAACCGTCCGCCGCGACCCCTTCGCGATGCTCCCCTTCTGCGGCTACCATATGGCCGACTATTTCAACCACTGGCTCCAGTTCGGCCGAAACCTCGGGAACCCTCCACGCGTCTTCGCGGTGAACTGGTTCCGCAAGGACTCGAATGGCAATTATCTCTGGCCGGGATACGGTGAGAACATGCGGGTTCTGAAATGGATCGTCGACCGCGTTCGCGGCCGCGGTTACGCCATCGAGAGTCCGCTGGGATGGATGCCGACCTACGCCGACATCAACTGGGACGGCCTGAAATTTTCCGAGGAGGATTTCAACGTGCTGATGTCGGTCGACGCGCAGGAGTGGAAGAACGAACTGCTCTCGCAGGAGGAGCTCTTCTCGAGGCTCTACGACCGCCTCCCGAAGGAGTTCATCTTCATGCGCGAGCTCATCCTGTCGTCGCTCTGGCGTTCCCCCGACAAATGGGAGCTCGCGCACGAGCGTTGACGCGGCGGCCGGGCCGGTTCCCGCCCGCCTGACGTCCGCGCGACACGCGATGGATGGATCACGATGAAGGCTGTTCTCTTCGACACATTCGGCGGCCCGGAGGTCCTCCGGTTTGACGCGGCGCCCGACCCCGTCCCGAAGCCGGGGGAGGTGCGGGTCAGGCTGAAGGCCGCCTCGCTCAACCACCTCGACCTTTTCCTCCGCGGGGGCGAGCGGGAGAAGAACATCCCGCTGCCGCACATCCCGGGGTGCGACGGCGCGGGCCTGGTGGACGCGATCGGCGGGGGCGTGACCTCTTTCCTCCCCGGCGACCGCGTCTATATTTCCCCCGGGATGTCGTGCGGCACCTGCGACGCCTGCACGAACAGCCGGGAAACCTTTTGTCCGGCCTACCACGTCCTCGGGACCCGCGAGAACGGGACCTACGCGCAGTATGTCTGCGTCCCCGAGCGCAACCTCGGGTTCCTCACCGACAAACTCACCTTCAACGAGGGGGCCGCAGTCCCGCTCGTCTTCCTGACCGCCTGGCACATGCTCGTGACGCGGGCCGAGGTCAAAGCCGGGGAAACGGTCCTCGTCCACGGAGCGGGAAGCGGCGTCGGTTCCGCCGCGATCCAGATCGCGAAGCTCCACGGCGCGCGGGTGATCGCCACGGCGGGTTCGGACGAGAAACTCGCGAAGGCGAAGGCGATCGGCGCCGACGAGACCGTCAATTACCGGACGCGCGATTTCGCCGCCGATGTCCGGGTTCTCACCGGAAAGCGAGGCGCGGACGTGGTCTTCGAGCATACCGGCGGCGAGGTGCTCGCGAAATCGCTCACCGTCCTCGGCCGCGGCGGCAGGCTGGTCACCTGCGGCTCCACCACCGACTACATGGCGAGCGTCGACGTCCGCTACATTTATTCGCGGCAGCAGTCGGTCCTCGGTTCCTGGATGGGATGGCGGCACGAGCTGGACCACGTGATGAAGCTCTTCGACGCCCCGAACGGCCGCAAGCTCAACCCGGTCGTCGACAGCGTCTTTCCGCTGGAGAGGGCCGCCGACGCCCACCGCCATATGGAGGCGAGGAAGAATTTCGGAAAGATCGTCCTGGAGATCGTTTGAACGCCCCGGCTCCCGGCAACCGCCGCATCTCGCCGAACGAGGCGTCCCGCTGATGGTCACCTTCCCCGACGTTGAAGACGCCGCCGAAGTCCTCAGGCCGGTCGCCCACCGGACCCCCCTCCTCTCGTCGCGCGCATTCAACGGGCTCACCGGCAACGAGGTCTGGTTCAAGGCCGAAAATTTCCAGCGTGTCGGCGCGTTCAAGTTCCGCGGAGCCTACAATAAAATCCATTCCCTCGCGGCCGCCGAACGCGCGAAGGGCGTCATCGCCCACTCCTCCGGTAATCACGCGCAGGGCGTGGCCCTTGCCGCCGCGCTCCACGGCCTGAAGGCGGTGGTCGTGATGCCCCGCAATTCGGTGGCGATGAAGGTGGAGGCCACGAAGGGGTACGGAGCGGAGGTGGTCTTCTGCGGGGACTCCACCGACGACCGCGAACGGGTCACGGCGGAATTGATCGCGGAGCGGGGATACGCGCTGATCCATCCCTACAACGATCCGATGCTCATCGCCGGGCAGGGGACGGCCGGGGCGGAGCTCTTCCACGACCTCAGGGACCTCGATTACCTCTTCGTGCCGGTGGGCGGGGGAGGACTCATTGCCGGTTGCGCGCTCGCGGTGAAGACCCTCTGTTCCGGCGTGAAGGTGATCGGGGTGGAAACCGACGGCGCAAACGACGCGTACCAGTCGTTCCGCGCGGGGAAGATCGTGAAGATCCCGAAAGCGACCACGATCGCCGACGGCATGCGCACGCTCTCCGTCGGTACGCTGAATTTCGAGATGATCAGGAAGTACGTCGACGACATCGTCACCATCCCCGATTCGGCCATCTTTCCGATGATGAAGTTCTTCCTCGACAGGATGAAAATCGTCGTCGAACCGACCGGCGCCGTCGCCCCCGCGGCGGTGATGACCAACGTGCTCGGACTGGGGGGAAAGCGGGTCGCCGCGATCATCAGCGGCGGCAACGTGGAC
>CAZQSM010000030.1:0-25773 GCA_964596065.1 uncultured Chlorobiaceae bacterium
GAGGCTGAAGAAGAAAATCGCTTAAAACCCCCCACGCGGGAGTAATTCAGTGGTAGAATGTCAGCTTCCCAAGCTGAACGTCGCGGGTTCGAGTCCCGTCTCCCGCTCACAACACGAAGGCCCCGGCTGTCGCCGGGGCCTTTTGTGTATTCAGCCCGACCTCCCCCGACGGTCCCCCTCTGAACGGGGAAAGCCGCGGGCCTCCGTCCCGGATCAGTTCGCCGGGGCGAGTCCCTCCGCCTGCGTCGTCGGCTTCACCAGGATCCGGACGATGTCCTTCCCGACGATCGGTGTGCCGTCGAGCAGACTCCCCGTGAGGGTCAATGTCCTGCAGTCCTGGTCCGCGACGGCGCCGAGCGCGGCGACGATCGCCTGGGCGCTGAACTTCAGCGTCAGGTCGCCGTATCCGTCCCGCCCCGCCTTCCAGCAGGAGAGGCAATCCACGAGCTCACCCGGATAGGGCGCGCCGACATCCTCGTACGCGGAGCGCAGGGGGGTCACTCCCTCCAGCGCCAGCGTGGTCACGTCGATGAGCCCGACGTCGAACCCGGCGAAACCGAGGAGCGCGACCGGGAGCACGCCCCTGTCCTTCGTGTTGAGGGGATTGGGGCAGGACCCCGGCTTGATGTCCATCGGGACGTTCAGTTCCGCGCTTCCGCAGGTGGAGATGATGTCGATGATCGCCGTCGCGGTCCCGGATCCGTCGTCGGCCGTCTCGAAGTAGACGCCGCCGGACGTCGTCGCGTAGTCCTGCATGATCGCCGCCTGACCCGAGTAATCCCCGCCGGTCGGAACGAAGATCGCCGAGATTTTGATCCCCTTGGCGAGGGCCTCGAGCGCCCTGGTATGGGCGTTGACGTCATCCACGCCGACGGTGTATGTGTCATCGAAGCCCCCCGGCGGCGCGTCCGTCACGAGGATCAGGATCTTGGTCACGCCGGCACCGCGCCAGTCGGGGGTGAAGTCGATGTTCTGCGGACGTCCCCCCGCCGCGAGGGCGTTCACCGCGGTATTCACCGCTTCGTCGGAGGCCTCCGGACCCCCGGCGCCTCCCCCGGCCGTGATCGCCAGGATGTTCGCGCCGACCGCGGCCTTGTTGACCGCCGAGAAATTGTCAAGGATCGTGAGATCGTCGGCGAACGTCATCAGCGCCAGCCGATAATCCCCGCCTGAAACGACATCGATGCAGTCGAGGATCGCGTCGAGTTCCGCCTTGACATTGTCGATCGCCCCGAACATGCTCCCCGTGTTGTCGATGAGGATCGCCACGTCCATCGGACCGCAGACGGATCCCTCCGGACACACGACCACCATCGGCGCCCGGGGGGCCGGGGCGCCCTTCTCCACGACGCGCGCCTTCACCGCGTCGTTCGACGGCATCGATTGCGTCTGGCTGCCGGTCGGCGGTTTGAGCGGATCGACACCCTGTTCGCACGACGACACCATGATCAGGAGGGCTACGCAGAGCCCAACACCCGCGACCGAAACCACCTTTGTGGTAAATCTCCTGTAATCCATCACGTACCTCCTTCTTGTGAAGTGTGACAGCATCAGTGTATTTATCGCCGGACCGCGGAGCTGCCGGCCTCTTCTTCCGCTTCGGGAACAGTGTCAATGACAGGGACGCATCCGCACGGATATCGGGCGAAAAGGAACAACAGCCATCCTCCGTGCCGGGGTGCGGCCGGAACGACAGGTGTTCACATTGATCGCTTGGAGGAACCTTTAGGAATGATCGGGGGGAAACATGTACCGCGCTCTCCCGCGCCAATGAAATCAATCGGCTCGAAGAAAGCAACCGCTGGGGGACAAATGAATTCAAAACATCCGGCGCCGCGATCGCGATTCACGGCTGCGCCGCACTTATCATATTCGCATAATTATACCGGCGGGCCAACGTGTTGCCCGGTCGATCCCGCCGGAGGTCGGGCTCAACGAGTTTCGGAGATCGGGGGCGCAATCGGCGTTCAGCCGGAAGGATATACACGGCCGGCAGGGTGGAATGTTCATCGCGTCGGACAACGGTGTGAACGGCCTGAGGATGGGTGGCGCATGATGAAACAGACAGTCCGGCGGGTGTCGAAATATTCGACGGTCGGAATTAATTTCGCTGCAGGCGGAGCACCTCCTTCAGGGTCACCAGCAGTTTCTCCGCCGTGAACGGCTTCGCGATGAACGCCTGGGTCTGTTTCTGCCAGCCGGCGTCGTCGTGCTCGTTGCCGATCAGACCGCTCGTAACGACGATTTTCAATCCCGGATTGATCGACCTGAGGACGCGGATCGTCTCCCGGCCGTCCCTGACGGGCATCATCATGTCGGTGATGACGAGGGCGATATCGTCCATGTTGCGCCGGTACACATCCTCCGCTTCCTCGCCGTCGGCGGCAGTGAGCACCCTGTACCCGTACGTTTCGAGCGTTCCCTTTGCGATCTGCCTGATCGCGGGCTCGTCGTCCACGAGGAGAATCGTCTCCCCCTTTCCCGCCGGCAGCGACGGCGATTCATCCGGGCCCCTGACGGACGCGCCCTGCGCGACGGCCGGCAGGTATACCCTGAACGTGGACCCCACTTCCGGTTCGCTGTAGACGTTGATGAACCCGCCGTGCCCCTTGATGATCCCGTTCACGGTGGAAAGCCCGAGTCCGGTCCCTTTCCCGACCCCCTTCGTCGTGAAGAACGGCTCGAAGATCTTCATCATCGTGTCCTGGGACATCCCGCACCCGGTGTCGGTGACGCTGACGACGACGTGCGGCCCGGAACGCTTGTCGGGCTGGAGCTGAAGTTCGTAGTTGTCGAGCTCCACGTTTTCGGCGGCGATGCTGAGCGTCCCCCCCTGCGGCATCATCGCGTCGCGGGCGTTGACGCAGAGGTTCAGCAGCACCTGGTGGAGCTGCGTGGGATCCCCCGACACCGGGAACAGGTCCTTCGGCACGTCGGTGCGGCATTCGATCGACTTCGGGAAGGTTTCGCGGACGATCGACTCCATCTCCCTGATCACGTGCTTGAGCTGGAGCTCTTCGTGCCGGCCCTCGGCCCCCCGCGCGAACATCAGCACCTGCTTGACGATGTCCGAACCGCGCTTCGCGCTGAGTTCCATCGTGGTGAGCAGGGTTTTTTCCCTCTCGTCCGTCCGCCTGTTCCGGAGGATCTGGAGCGCCATGATGATCGGGGCGAGCACGTTGTTCAGGTCGTGCGCGATCCCGCTGGCGAGCGTGCCGAGGCTCTCCATCCGCTGCGCCCGGAGGAACTGCTTCTCCAGCTTCACTTTCTCGGTGACGTCGCTGTTGATCATCATGATCGAACGGGGGAAGCCCTGCGGATCGCTCACCAGCGTCCAGCGGCTCTGCATGATCACGGTCTTCTTGTCGCGGGTAAGGTGATGCAGCTCGCCCGACCACTCCCCCTTCTCAAGGATGACGCGCGCGGCGTCGGTCGAGGTGTGGTCCGCCTTGTCCTGGAGGAGCCGGTGGACGTTTTTCCCCACGGCCTCATCCGCCCGCCACTTATAGGTAAGCTCCGCGCTCCGGTTCCAGTAGGTGATGGTCCCCCCCACGTCGGTCACAATGATGACGTCGCGCGCCTTGTCGATCAGCGCGGCCTGCTCGGTGATCCGGTGCTCGGCGGTCTTGAGCCCGGTGATGTCCGTGAAAACGGCGATCGTCCCGCTCAGCTCGCCGCCGGTGAAAATCGGGCTTCCGCCGACGAACACCTCGACCCGTGAACCGTCCTTCCGGAGCATCTGCAGTTCGTAATGGTCGGCCACCCCGTGCTTGCGCCGTTCGTCGGCCGCGAGCACCATCTCCCGGCTGCCGGAAGGGACGAGGATGGACCAGTGCCTGCCGACCAACTCGCCGGGTTCGTAGGCGAGCAGGGCTGCGGCCGCCGGATTGACGTACGTGAGTTTCCCGTTGAGATCGACCACGCAGACCCCCTCGGTCATCGTATGGACCAGGTTCTCGTGGAACTCCTTCAGCCTCCTGAGTTCGTCCTGGGTTTCGATCTTTTCGATGATCTCCGAACGCAGCGTTTCGTTCGCGCTGCGAAGCTCGGCCGTCCGTTCCCCGACGCGCAGCTCCAGCTGGTCCCTCGCCGAACGGAGTTCCTTCGTGATGTCCCAGAGTTCCCGCGTCCGCTCGCCGACGAGCGCCTCGAGGGTCTTCTTCTGCGTTTGGATCGCGCGGACCTTGAACCGGTAGGTGTAATAGACCGCCGACAGGACCACAAGGGCGACGATGAGCTGGAACCAGCTCGTCTTCCAGAAGGGGGGCATGATCGAGACGATGACCGAAGAACCCGCGTCGTTCCACACCCCGTCGCTGTTCGACCCCTTGACGCGGAACGTGTAAACACCGGGATCGAGGTTGGTGTAGCTCGCGAGGTGGCGGGGGCCGGCATCCACCCACTCCGCGTCGAATCCCTCCATCATGTACGCATACTGGTTCCGCTCCGGCGCGGTATAGTCCGTGGAGGCGAATTCGAACGTGATGAAGTTTTCCTTGTGGGAGAGCTCGATCATCGGGACCCTTCCATCGGACCCGCCGATCGGGACTTCCCGGTCGAATTTCCTGACGGACGTGACCACGATCGAGGGGACCGTCTCGTTGTCGCGCACCGAGTCGGGATGGAACCTGTTGACCCCGCCCACCCCACCGAAGAGCAGTTCGCCCCCGGACAGCCTGCAATATGCTCCGCGGTTGAATTCGGAACTCTGGAGGCCGTCCGACGCGTCGTAATGCCTGGTCGTGGACTGCTCGGGGTCGAACCGGCTCAGACCGGCGTTCGTGCTCAGCCAGAGTCCCCCCCGTCCGTCAGCCACGAGGCCGTTGACCCGTGTGATCCTGACCCGGTCGCCGGAAGAAGCGGCCATGATCGTCTTCGTCACCGGGTTGAACCGGTAGAGGCCGCTCCCGGACGTACCGATCCATACTCTGTCGGGCCTGTCGCCGAGGATCGCCGTGACGCCGGCATGGCGGCGTCGTACCCCATCCCCGTCCCCGATCACCAGGCTCTCGGTCCAGCGCGTGGTGGGATCGTACCTGACGATGGTCCCCGTGGATGTGCCCATCCAGAGCGTCCCGGTGTAATCCTCGAAGAAGGCGGTCACCGAGAACTCGTCGCCGGCGCTGTCCGCCCGCCTGGCGATATCGGGCGTCGTAAATCCGGAGGTGCCCGGGTCGTACCGGAACACCCCCGACGCGGCCCCGATCCAGAGCCCGCCGGACTTATCGGTATGGAGAGCGTTGATGCGGTTCGCGGTATGGGGAACGGAATCGTCCGCGGGCAGCGTGAGCCGTGTCATCCGTCCGGTGGCCGGATCCAGGCGGTGGAGCGCCCCCGTTTCGGTCCCGATCCAGACCCTCCCGCCGGCACCTGCCTCGAGCGCCGTGATGCTATTGTCAGAGAGCCCGGCCGGCGCTCCCCCGACCTTCCTGTACCAGGAGAGTTGATCCGTGGCGGAGTCGTAGCGCGCGATCCCGTTCTCCGCGGTACCGATCCATATCGTTCCGCCGGGCCCAGGGTCGAGCGCGGTCACCGAGAAATTCTCCAGGTCGTTGGTATCGCGCGTCCGGTTGCCGAGCAGGCCGAACTTGAGTTTCGCCCTGCTGAGCTTCGCGAGCCCCCCGCCCGCGGTGCCAAACCAGACGGTGCCCCCCCGGTCCTCGGAGAGACAGGTCATCCGGTTGAGGGGGACGCGGTGGCCGTGCGACGAGCCGCCGCCGTAGGAGCTGAATATTCCGGTCCGGCGATCGAGGGAGAACAGCGTCTTGTCCGACGCGATCAACCAGACGGTCCCCGACCCGTCGTGGAGCATCGCCGTGAACCCGGTCCAGGCGTCCCCGTGCTGGAGGTCCGCGCGGTTCGCGTACCGGATGAAGCCGTTGATCTTCGGGTCATACCGGTCGAGCCCCCCCTTCGATCCGACCCAGAGGCCGTCGGCCCCCTCCCTCCGGAGAAACGTGATGGCGTTCCCGGAGATCCGGGAGACGCCCGATTCCGTTTCGGTGAAACGGCGGAGGACCCGGGCGCGGGTGTTCAGGAGGAACAGACCGTTGTCGGTCCCCACCCAGATCAACCCCGCGTCGTTCCCCACCAGGGCGGTGATCTTCTGCCCGCCGAGCCGGACTCCGGAAGGTCCGGAGGCATCGTAGGAGCCGAACGCGCCCTGCGCGAAATCATACTTCTTCAGCCCCGAATCGGTCCCGAACCAGACTGACCCCTCGTGGTCCTCATAGATACAATTGACGGCGCTGCCCGCGGCCCGGGCGCCCGCCCTGTCGACGTAGCGGAAGTGCGTGAAGGTACTGGTGGTCGTGTTGTACCGGTTCAATCCCTGTTCCGTCCCGACCCAGAGCGAATTCCGGGAATCCTCGAACATGGCGGTGACGTTGCCCCCGCTCAGGGCCCCCGGGTCGGAAGGATCGTGGATGAACTGCTCGAACGTCCCGGTCGATTTTTCATAACGGCAGAGGCCGCCCCCGGCGGTGGCGACCCAGATGGCGCCGTCGCTGTCCTGGAAGAGCATCCGGACGTCGTTGTCGGAAAGCGTCGTTGTCGGGCGTTCGGGATCGTGGCGGTAGACGACGAAGTTGTACCCGTCGTACCTGTTCAGGCCGTCCATCGTGCCGAACCACATCAGCCCGTCCCGGTCCTGGAGGATGGCCTGGACCGTGCTCTGCGAAAGGCCCTGCTCGACCGACAGCCGGTCGAAGGCCTGGATACGCTCCCCCGAATGCGTTGCGGACGCGGGGGATGAGAGCCCCGCGAGGAGGAGGACAGGAAGGAATCGCGACCGGAGATTCATCCGCCGCGCCGACCGCTCAGTGGGACATCACCACCCGGACATTCCACCATAATTTTCGTGAACCCTCCTGTTTTAACCGCTGCCGCCGCCCGCGCGGACGTTAATTACGGCCATATGTACGGATAGGACGCGAAGAATCCAACGCCCGGGCGCACACCGTGTGAGCCAGGACAAGCCATCACGGGGGGTTTCGGGGCGGCTCCGGAGGGGACGTGAAAACGGCGCTATTCGGGAGGCCGGAGGTGTGACGCGGAATACAGAGGCGGAAAATGAGGCGCATCGGGGGTGACGGACGGCGGGGAGCCGGGATTGGCCTTCACACCGGTTTTGCGTATATTTTATCGCATTGGACGCTTAGCTCAGCTGGTTCAGAGCGTCGCCCTTACAAGGCGAAGGCCGCTGGTTCGAACCCAGCAGCGTCCACCAAACCCGCCGCTACGGCGAAAGCAACTCCCCTCCCGTTGCCATCATCAACGCCGCACCAGCAATCAGGCTGAGACAGCCCGCGGTAATCGAAACCGCAAACCCGGCCTTCCCTCCCGGGGCGAGCCTGCCCAGCGGAATGCTCACGAGGAACGTCGCGAGCGTCATCCCGAGGACGGACCCCGCGCCGAAGAGCGCCAGGTAGAGTATGCCCATCAGCCTGGTCGGGATCACCGGAAGGAGGATCAGCGTGAGACCGGCGCTGCCGGCGAGGCCGTGGACCATCCCCACGATGAATGAGCCGCCGGGGGTGCCCGGCCGCGCGGGATACCCGGGGTGGTGGCCCGGGGCTGATGCCGGCGTGGCCATCGTGCCGGCTGCCTGCGGGGGGATCGAGCCCGGCGCGGGCGTCCGCGCGGCCATCGGGCCGGGCGACCGTGCCGGCGGGGCCGCCGGGTCGTGCCGCGCATCCTCTCTGTGCACGTGCGGATGGATGTGAAGCCGCTTCCCGTGCGAGTGCGCGTGGAGGTGCACCGTCCAGCCCTTCCGGAGCCGGATAAGGAGGCGCAGGCCAAGCACGATCAGCATGACCCCGACGCCGAATTCGAGGAGGAGGGAGACGGCCGGAGGAAACCTCAGGTCGAACGCGATGATCGCCCCGCCGACCGCCAGGAGGGTCGCTGCATGCCCGAATCCCCACCAGGCCCCGACGCCCGCGGCCTCCCAGCGACCGCGCCGGCCGGGCAGCATCGTGGTCACCGCGGCGAGGTGGTCGACGTCGAGGGAGTGCTTCATCCCGAGGATGAAGCCGAGAACAACGATCGGGGGGGTGGTCTGTTCCATCGGCGGCCGAGGTTAGTGCCTGTCTCCAAACGGCACTAATATAGACATTTTTTTCACTATCTTTCGGCCCTGATGGGCCATCTTCCCACACTCGTCCACGTCACGAACATCGACATCCGCGGGCTTGAACCGTACCGCACGCTCCGCCGGCAGGAACACCACCTCCGTGAGGGGATCTTCGTCGCCGAGGGGGAGAAAGTGGTACGGCGTCTCCTCTCCTCGGGGCTCAAGGTCCGCTCGCTGCTCCTGACGCCCGAATGGTTCGCGGCGTTGTACCCCGAAGGCGGCGCGGGAGGGGATTCGCGGGCGTTCATACCGGGGGCGGAGGCCTTCATCGCCCCGAAGGGCCTCCTGGAAAAAATCGTGGGCTTCAATATCCACCAGGGGATCATGGCGGTGGCCGAGGCGCCGGCGGAATTGACCGCCGGGGAGTTGATCGCCGCTGCGGGCGGCGGCAACCGGCTGCTGGTCGCGCTCGACGACCTCGTCAACGCGGAAAACGTCGGCCTCGTCGCGCGCAACTGTTCCGCGTTCGGGGTGGACGCGCTGATCTGCGGCGAGACGTCGAGCAACCCGTACCTGCGAAGGGCGGTCCGCGCATCGATGGGGACGGTGTTCGGACTCCCGGTCCATACCTCCCCCGATCTCGTCGAAACCCTCTCGGCGCTCGCGGCCCGGGCGGGGATCACGACCGTCGCGGCAGATCCCTCCGGGGAAGCGAGCCTCTACGAGTCCGGCCTGTCCGGGAGCGTCTGCGTCGTCCTCGGGAACGAGGGAAGCGGGATCAGGCCCCGCGTGCTCGCGGCCTGCCGGCGCCGCGTGACGATACCGATGTGGCGGGGAACCGATTCGCTCAACGTGAGCAGCGCGTGCGCCGTCTTCCTCTCGGAAGTCCGCCGTCGGCGGGGCGCGGCCTCAGCGTAATTCCGCGATTTCCCGCTGGGTGAAGAAGTAGGAGATTTCGATCCGGCCGTTCTCCGGCGAGTCCGAGCCGTGGACGATGTTTTCACCCTTGTTGTCGGCGTAGAGTTTGCGGATGGTGCCCTCGGCGGCCTCCTTCGGGTCGGTCGCCCCGATCAGCTTCCGGAAATCGGCCACGGCGTTCTCCTTCTCGAGCGCGATGGGCACGCAGGGGCCCGAGCTCATGAATTCGACCAGGCCGTCGTAAAACGGCCTCCCCTGGTGCACGGCGTAGAACCCGCCGGCGGCCGCCTTCGTGAGCCTGATTTTTTTCATTCCGAGGATCCTGAACCCCGCTTTTTCGATATGGGCGATGACGGCGCCGGTGAGATTTTTTTTCACGCAATCGGGCTTGAGTATCGCGAGAGTCTGTTCCACCACTGTCTGCTCCGGATGATTTGTGATTGATTATCGTTCGGTTTCAAAGCCGAGTTCGTTCCAGCGGCGCCACCCGCCGTCCATCGAGACCACGTTCGTGTAGCCCATCTCCCCGAGGTTGGCCGCCGAGAGCGCGGAGCGGAACCCCCCGCCGCAGTAGAGGATGATCTCCGTCGCCGGGTCGGGCACCTTCGCCTCGATGTCCCGCTCGAGGATGCCGCGGCCGATGTGGATCGCCCCGGCGATCCTGCCCGCCGCGAACTCCGATTCTTCCCTGACGTCGACGAGGAGGAGTTTTTCACCCCGCATCATTCGTTCCCGGACCGCCTCGGGGGTCGTTTCCCTGACGCGCTTTTTGGCCTCCCCGACCAGCCGGAGGAACCCGGGAGCGTGTTTCAACGGCGCCTCTTTCCGGGGGAGGTTTTCTTCGGCGGGGCGGATTTCTTCGTGCCGCGGGATTTCTTCGCGCCGCCGGATTTCTTCGCCGGGGCGGCTTTCTTCCGCGGGGCAAGCTTCTCGCGCGTCGAACCGTTATTCCCGCCGGCAGACCTGCCGGATACCGGGGTCCGCGTGGCTTTCGCGCCGAGGACCTTGAGGACGGTGGATCCGATCGCCGCGGGGCTGTCCACGACGTGGATGCCCGCCTTCTTCATCGCGGCCATCTTTTCGGCCGCCGTCCCCTTCCCGCCGGAGATGATGGCGCCGGCGTGGCCCATCCTCCTCCCGGGAGGGGCCGTGCGGCCGGCGATGAAGCCGACGACCGGTTTCCTGAAATGCCGTTTGATGTACTCCGCGCCCTCCTCCTCGGCCGTTCCGCCGATCTCGCCGATCATCACGACCGCGTCAGTGGCGTCGTCCTCGTTGAAGAGTTTCAGGGCGTCGATGAATTTCGTGCCGATGATCGGGTCGCCGCCGATCCCGACGCAGGTGGACTGGCCGAGGCCGAGTTCCGACACCTGCCAGACTGCCTCGTAGGTCAGCGTGCCGCTCCGGGAGATGATCCCGACCCTTCCCGGCCGGTGGATGAACCCCGGCATGATGCCGAGCTTGCACTCCCCCGGCGTGATGATCCCGGGACAGTTCGGACCGATGAGCCGCGTGCCCGTTTTCGCGATGTAATCGTGGACGCCGACCATGTCGCGCACCGGGATCCCCTCGGTGATGGCCACGACGAGGCGGATGCCGGCGGCCGCGGCCTCCATGATCGCTTCGGCCGCGAATCCCGCGGGCACGAAGATGATGCTGGTATCGGCCCCCTGCTCGTGGACGGTGTCGGCCACCGTATTGAAGACCGGCACGTTCCGCTTGAATCCGTACTGCTCGTTCCCCTTGTACATCAGGCCCCCCTTCCCGGGGGTGACGCCGGCGACGATGTTCGTCCCGTATTCGATCATCTGCTGCGTGTGGAATGTGCCTTCGCCGCCGGTGATGCCCTGGACGACGATCCGGTTCTTTTTATTGACGAGTATGCTCATGTGCGTTCGTAAGGTTGGTCGATTCAGTGGTTTTGCAGAAAATCCGCCGCCCGGAAGAGCGTCACTTCGCCGAAGCGCGGCCCGAGCAGCTGGAGCCCCATCGGCAGCCCGTCGCCGTCGCTGCCGCAGGGGATGCTGATCCCCGGAAGGCCCGCGAGGTTTGCGGACACGGTGAAGATGTCGGACAGGTACATCGTGAGCGGGTCGCCGGTCTTCTCCCCGAATTTGAACGCGGTCGACGGCGTCGTGGGCGTCACGATCACGTCCACGCCGGCGAAGGCCCGGTCGAAATCGTCGCGGATGAGCCGGCGGACCTTCTGGCCCTTGAGATAGTAGGCGTCGTAGTATCCCGAAGAGAGCACGTAGGTCCCGAGCATGATCCTTCGTTTGACTTCGTCCCCGAACCCTTCGCTCCGAGATCTGACGTACATCTCCTGGAGGTCGGCCGCGCCGGCGGCGCGCCGCCCGTACCGCGCGCCGTCGAACCGCGCGAGGTTCGACGATGCTTCGGCTGTGGTCAGGACGTAGTAGGCCGCGATGGTGGCATCGGTGTGGGGGAGCGAGAGTTCGTGGACGGCGGCCCCCGCCTTTTCCAGCGCGCCGACCTTCGCCATCACGGCGGCGCGGATCCCCGGGTCGAGGCCCGGGGGAAAGTATTCCTTCGGGATCCCGACCCTCAGGCCTTTCACGTCGCCCGTGAGGGCCGCGGCGTAGTCGGGGACGGGAACGTCCGCCGACGTCGAGTCCCTCGGATCGCGGCCCGCGATCGCCGAGAGGACGGCGGCGGCCTCGTCCACGGTCTCCGTGAACGGGCCGATCTGGTCGAACGACGAGGCGAACGCGACCAGCCCGTAGCGCGACACCCTTCCGTATGTCGGCTTGAGTCCCACGACGCCGCAGAACGCGGCGGGCTGGCGAATGGATCCCCCGGTGTCGGAGCCGAGCGCGGCGGTCGCGAGCCCGGCGGCCACCGCCGCCGCGGACCCCCCGCTCGACCCGCCCGGGACCCGCTCCGGGTCGCGCGGATTTTTCACCGGTCCGAACGCCGAATTCTCGTTCGACGATCCCATCGCGAACTCGTCCATGTTGGTCTTGCCGATGACCACGGCGTCGGCGGCCCTCAGGCGCTCGATGACTGTCGCGTCGTACGGCGCCTCGAACGACTCGAGCATCTTCGATCCGCACGTCACCCGGCGGCCGGCGACGCAGATGACGTCCTTCACCGCCACGACCATCCCGGCCAGCGGCCCCGCACTCCCGGCGGCGAGGCGGCGGTCCACCTCCCGTGCCCTCGCGAGCGCGTCATCGTCGTACACGTCGAGGAACGCGTTCAGGGACGAATGCGCGCGGATCCGGGACAGGCGCCCCTCCACGATCGACTCGCAGGTGGCCTCACCGGCGAGCAGGCGCCCGCGTTCTTGGCGGAACTTCATCAGTCGGCTAACGATGCAATCTGAGAAAAAACGGATGGGTAACGGAAGTCAACCCCCGCCGGGACCTCCCGGCGGGGCGCTGTGAAACCGGACGATCGTCCGGCGCGTCAGGCGTTCTTGTCGATTTTTTTGTTTTCGTCAGGACGTTCGACTTCGTCCTGGATGTCGCGCGTCGCCTTGCGGAACTCCCGCAGGCCCTTCCCGAGCCCCTGGGCCAGGTCGGGGATTTTTTTCGCCCCGAAGAAAATCAGGATGATCAGGAGGATGAGGACGATCTCGCCGGTGCCAAGGCCAAACATAGTGTGTACCTCGTTAGATGATTGCCGCCGTGTGTTGCGTTCTGCCGACCAGGTGCGCGATTGCCGACCGGAACAGCTGCGCCCCGTCGGTCTCGCGCAGCGCCGGGTCGGACGCCCGTTCGGGGTGGGGCATCAGCCCCAGGATGTTTCCCCGTTCGTTGACGATGCCGGCGATATTGTCCACCGAACCGTTCGGATTCGCCGATTCCGTCACCGAACCGTCGGCTTCACAATATCTGAAAATTATCTGTCGATTCCTTGCCAGCGATTCCAGGGTTGCGGGGTCGGCGTAGTAGTTTCCCTCGCCGTGGGCGATCGGGATTTTCAGCACCTCGCCGGGAGCGCACGCGGAGGTGAACGCCGTCAAGGCGTTCTCCACGCGCACGTGGACGTAGCGGCACGAAAACGTCAGCTGGGCGTTCCGGAGGAGCGAACCCGGGAGCAGGCCCGCCTCGCAGAGGATCTGGAATCCGTTGCAGATGCCCATCACCATCCCGCCGTCCCTCGCGAACGCGACCACTTCCTTCATGATGGGCGAGAACCTCGCGATCGCCCCGCAGCGGAGGTAATCGCCGTACGAAAACCCGCCGGGGAGGATCACGGCGTCGACCCCCTCGATCGACGAGTCCTTGTGCCAGAGGAAGCGGACGTCCTGGTGGAAGATGTTCTTCAGGACGTGGTACGCGTCGTGGTCGCAGTTGGAACCGGGGAAGACCACCACGCCGAATTTTTTCGTCGAGCCGTTGGCCGGGATGCCGTCGTGCGGAGTTTCCATCGGGGGCGCCTACACTTTTTCGAGCGTGTAGTGGAAATTCTCCATCACCGGGTTGGCGAGGAGCTTTTTGCACGCTTCGGCGGCGACGCGGTCGGCGTCGTTCCGGTCTTCCGCAGAAATCTTCATTTCGATGTATTTCCCCATCCGGACTTCGAGGACCTGCTCCATCCCGAGGCTCGCGATGGCGTGCTGCACCGCCTTGCCCTGGGGGTCGAGGATCGAGCTCCTCAGCGTCACGTTGATTTTCGCCAGATACACGGTTGGTCCTTTCAGTGTCAGAGATCGACGCTCGTCATTCCCGGCTCGTCTTCCTTGGCCTGCTTCCCGGCCGGATGCATCGCCCGGCGGACGTAGGTCACGAGGTACCGGAAGGGGCCTGTGACCAGGTAAAATCCGAGGACGGGGAGCAGCGCGGCCCCCTTCGTGAGCACGATGGCGGTCACCGCGACCACCAGCAGCGTGAAACGCAGCGGGTGCTGCCGGATCCCCCTCCGGGAGATCTGCGGGAGCGTGTCGTACCGGATGGTGCTCACCAGCAGCAGCGACACCACGGTCACCAGC
This sequence comes from uncultured Chlorobiaceae bacterium, assembly GCA_964596065.1. Lineage (GTDB taxonomy): Bacteria > Bacteroidota > Ignavibacteria > UBA10030 > SZUA-254 > SZUA-254. The sequence goes on from CAZQSM010000030.1 coordinate 13,950, forward strand.
GGCGGGAGGAGCGACGCGGAGAGCGGCGTGTAGCCGGCCGGGTCGGCGTAGAAGCTGATGATGTACGCGGAGATCGTCAGGGCCGCCGCGGGGATCGGGAGGCCCCGGAAATACTCCTTGGAGAAGCCGACCAGCTGGCTGTTGAAGCGCGCCAGGCGCAGCGCCCCGAGGATGAGCGGCAACGAGCTGACCATCAGCCCCAGCCCGCCGTCCCTGAACAGGAGCGACTGGTAGACGAGGAACGAGGGCGCGAGGCCGAACGACACGACATCGGAGAGCGAGTCGAACTCGACGCCGAACGAACTCGACGATTTCGTGATGCGGGCCATCACCCCATCGAGCGTGTCGAACACGGCCGCGAGGATGATGAACCACGCCGCCTGGTGGTACGCCCCGTCGGCGGTCTGGACGACGGCGCTGAACCCGCAAAAAATGTTCAGGACCGTGAAGAGGCTGGGGACGACTGCGCGCGTAATTTTCACTGAACGATCCTGGTTGTGTGTGTTATGCGGACTCTGAGAGTTCCGCGATGACCGTCTGCCCCGCGAGGGTGCGGTCGTTGATCCGGACGTTGACCGTCGCGGTGAGGGGCAACAGCACGTCCACGCGCGATCCGAACTTGATCATTCCGAACCGCTCGCCGGCCACGGCCTGCTGGCCGACCGCGACGTCGGCGACGATGCGCCGCGCCAGCGACCCCGATATCTGCTTGAAGAGGACCCTGACTCCCCCCCGCTCGATCCCGATCAGCGTGCGTTCGTTGTCCTCCGACGCCTTGTCCCTGAACGCGGGGGTGAACCGGCCCTCGACGTGTTCGACGTACCCCACGCGCCCCGACACAGGGAACCTGTTGACGTGTACATCGAGGGGCGACATGAAGATGCAGACCCTTAAAGCCTGCCCGTTGATGTACGCCGGTTCGTGCACCGGCCCCACCGCGATGATCCGGCCGTCGGCCGGGGCGATCACCAGGCGTTCGCCGGCCGGGGCCGTGCGGTCCGGGTCCCGGAAAAAATTGAGGACGAGCAGCGTCACGGCGCCCGCGAGGATCAGAACAGCATAACGCGCGATCGGGTTCACGTCGGCCGCGAACAGCAGAATGACGACCGCGGCGAGCCCGGCGGCGTACCAGAGCATCGTCGATGTCCCGTATGGGGTGAGCGTCACTGGCTGCTCCGGGTCATCCGTTGAGTTTAAGCCTGTTGTAGAGCCCTTCGAGACCTTCTTCGGTCTGCGTCTCAATGGGAAGCGCGGCGCCATTCCCCTTCCGTCTGGCCGTGGAGGCATCGAGGAAGCGGATCGTGGCGGGCGAAAGTTCGCCGGTCAGGATGATCTGGTTGTTGTAGCGTCCGAACGAAAGTTTCAGGTCCGCCGGCGCGAGTTCGCGGCGTTCGCAGAGTCCTCGCAGCACGGCATTGACCTTCGAGCCAAGCCTGTTGATCTGCTTCAGTTCGTCCGGCTTCAGGACGTTGAGGGCGTAGAGGTGGTATTCGTTGACCAGCGCCGGTGCGCGGTCCGCCCCCAGGAGGTAGTGTTCGATGACGGGAAATTCCAGTTGGGCGGCAGCCGGCATCCCGAAGCGCTCCGGCCAGTCGTCCTCCGCGACATTGAAGATCCTGACGAGAAGCGGGACCGGTTCGGCGGATTTCACGAGCATCTCGGCGCCGGGCCGGGCCCCGAGAAAATGCGTCCCCACGTGAAAACCCTTGAGGTACTCGAAGAGGTAGGTGGAAATCAGGTTTCGCAAAACCCCGGAGTCGCGCGTACCGCCCTTCTTCCTTCCGTTGGCCCCCGGGGGGAGCGTGAATTCCTGGATGAGGAGGTCCCGTTTATTGGTACGGTAGAGCGTGCGCCCAGGCTGGCTGGCGAAGATCTCCTGCCTGATGGTCTCGGCGCCGCTCTCCTTGCCTTCCAACAGTAACGATTGGGCTTGCGCCTTCATTTTCGCCGAAACTGATCATCCATGTCCACCATTTTAAGAAAATTGCGGCCGAAAGTCAATGTAATCGCGGTCCCTTGGAAATCGGAGGGCGGTTTCATATATTGATGCGGATTTCACGCCAATGCCCGGTGGTGTAACTGGCAACACACTTGACTCTGGATCAAGGAAGTCTAGGTTCGAATCCTAGCCGGGCAGCAAAAAGGGCAGTATTTACTGCCTTTTTTCATTTCAGGTAATCCTTCAGGAATCCAGGGTCGAGGCAGCGCCTCTCCCCGACCTCTTCGGCCGCCAGCTCCTTCGCCTTTCCTTCCGGCACGCCCGACGCTCTCAAGAGTTGGAGCATACTATCATATTCCGACCGCAGCTCACCCCTCGGGGGAAGCGGTTCCCCCGCCGCCGGAGTCCGCTGACAGCTGAACGTCCGCGGGAACGCCGCGTTCACGAACGATTCGAGCCCCCGCGCGTCGAGCGGGACCCCCTCCATCCGGAACGCGTCCAGCGTGGCCAGGACCTTCCCCAGCGCCCCCCAGCGGTCGTACCTGATTTCATCCCGGAGATACGCGCTCCGGGCCTTCCTGATCAAGGATTCTCCCATGTTCCGGCGCCCTCCGTAGCCGCCGCGCCAACATAGCAAGATGGCGACTCCCCGGGAGCGGGATTTCAAGCCGGGTGTGATCTGCATCACCCTTTTTCGGAGGCCCCCGTCAAGCCCGTCTCAAAGGAGATTTTCTGCGAATAGATTCAACGACCCACAGACTCTCTCAAAGCTGAAAATCGGGACCCGATATGGGACGGCGGAATCGGGGGATGCGGGCGGAACCCGTCGTAATTGGCCCCTTCCCCTCCGCTCCACGGATGTCATGGTCTGGCACGTTCCTTGCAGAATCCCGTATGGAATCATTCGTCCGTCATAACATCAGGCCCGTCATCATATGCCCCCACCCCCGAAACAACCCCCGATGTACACGATCATGTCGCGGCGGATGCTGGCCGAGACCATCGCCCGTTTCGACATCTACGCCCCGCTCATCGCGAAAAAGCGGCAGCCGGGAAATTTCGTAATGGTCCGCGCGAATGAAACGGCCGAGCGGATACCGCTGACGCTCGTCGATTCCGACGCACAGAAGGGGACCATCACGCTGATCGTGCAGGCCGTGGGCAAGTCCACGAAGCACCTGCTGACGCTCTACGCGGACGACATGCTTCTCGACGTCGTCGGCCCGCTCGGAAACTCGACGCCGCTCACGGAGGGGAAGCACGTGGTCTGCGTCGGCGGCGGCGTGGGGACGGCGGAACTCTACCCGATTGCCAGGGGATTGAAGGAGAAGGGGAACACGCTCCACACGATCGTGGGCGGACGGACGAGGGAACTGGTCATCCTCGAAGAGGAGATGCGTTCCTGCTCCGACACGCTCCACGTCACCACCGACGACGGCTCGTACGGGCGCCGCGGGACGGTGGTGGACCAGCTCAACGACCTGATGGCGTCGGGCAGCCGGCTCGACGCCGTCTACGCGATCGGCCCGCTGCCGATGATGAAGGCTGTCGCCAACGCGACCCGCGCGACCGGCCTGAAGACGTACGTCAGCATGAACGCCCTGATGGTGGACGGAACCGGGATGTGCGGCGGCTGTCGCGTGAGCGTGGGCGGCGAGATGAAATTCGCGTGCGTCGACGGGCCCGAGTTCGACGGCCACTCGGTGGATTTCGACGAACTGATGATGCGGAACAGGACCTACTCCGATCTCGAAAAAATGGCGGACTGTCAGCTATGAGCGAATCGACGAAGACCACTCCCGAAACCCAGGCGGCGCCGGCGCACCCGCCCCCCCAGGCCTCCGCCAACCCGCTGAAACCCTCCCAGCGGATGAAGATCCCGCGCCAGCAGTCGATCGAGCAGGTGCCCGGCGACCGGGTGAAAAATTTCTCGGAAGTTTCGCTCGGGATGACCGAGGAGCTCGCCCTGCAGGAGGCCGCGCGCTGCCTCGAGTGCAAGGACCCGCTCTGCATCGAGGGATGCCCGGTGAGCGTGAACATCCTCGACTTTATCCGACTCATCATGAAGAAGGACTATGTCGGGGCGGTCAACAAGATCCGCGAGACGAACTACCTCCCGTCGATCTGCGGCAGGGTCTGCCCGCAGGAATCGCAGTGCGAAGCAGTCTGCACGCTCGGGAAGAAACACGATCCGGTGTCGATCGGCAAGCTTGAACGGTTCGTGGCCGACTTCGAACGCGAGGTGGGTCTCTTCACCTCCCCGGAGATACCGGTCCGTCGCCCCGAAAAGGTGGCGATCGTCGGCTCGGGCCCGGCCGGCCTGACCTGCGCCGCCGAGCTGGCAAAAATGGGCTACCAGGTGACCGTTTTCGAGGCGCTCCACGCGGTCGGCGGCGTCCTGCGCTACGGCATACCGGAGTTCCGCCTCCCGAGGGAGATCCTCGACCTGGAGACCGAACGGATCAAGGCGCTCGGCGTCACCATCCAGACCAATTTCGTGGTCGGCCGGACGGCCACGATCGACGAGATGTTCGACGAGTGGGGGTTCAGCGCGGTATTCCTGGGGACCGGGGCGGGCACGCCCAACTTCCTCGGCATACCGGGCGAGAGCCTGAGCGGCGTCTATTCGGCCAACGAGTTCCTCACGCGAGTCAACCTGATGAAGGCGTACTCCTTCCCCGACCACGACACGCCGATCCGGATCGGGAGGGAGATCGCGGTCATCGGCGGCGGGAACACGGCGATGGACGCGGTCCGGACCGCGAAGCGGATCGGCGCGCAGAGGGCATACCTGGTCTACAGGCGGTCCCGGGCCGAGATCCCCGCGCGGGAGGAGGAAATCCACCACGCGGAGGAGGAGGGGATCGAGTTCGTCCTGCTCACCAACCCGACGCGCATCATCGGCGACGAACGCAACTGGGTGAAGGCGCTCGAATGCCAGCGGATGGAACTCGGGGAGCCCGACAGCTCCGGCCGGCGCCGCCCCGTGCCGGTGCCCGGATCGGAGTTCCTGCTCGAGGTCCAGACGGTGATCGAGGCGATCGGCCAGAAACCGAACCCGATCATCCAGGCCTCCACCCCAGGGCTCGAGACGAGCAAACGGGGGACCGTGGTGGTCGACGACAGCCAGACGACCAGCCGCCGGGGTGTGTTCGCCGGGGGAGACCTCGCGCGCGGAGGGGCCACCGTGATCCTGGCGATGCGCGACGGCAGGCTCGCCGCGCAGTCGATCCACGCGTACCTGAACCGCAACGGGGAGCCGCATTGACCGTCACCCCCCCACCGGCCGGACGGATCCGCCTTCGCAGCGGAAACCAGATGGTCGCCGAGGGCGCGGTCGCGTCCGGGTGCCGGTTCTTCGCCGGGTACCCGATCACGCCCGCCTCGGGCATCTTCAAGGGGATGATCGACCTGCTCCAGCGCCACGGCGACCTCGCGATCAGTTCGCCCGACGAGATCTCGGCGCTCGGCTACTGCGTCGGCGCGTCGATGCGCGGATTCAAGGCGATGACCGCCACCTCGGGGCCGGGGTGGGCCCTGATGATCGAGACCGTGCAGTACGCGCTGATGACCGAGACGCCGGTGGTGATCGCCCTCGTCCAGCGCCTCGGTCCGAGCACCGGCGGGGCCACGCAGGGCGCGCAGGGGGACGTGCTCCTGACCGAGTATTGCACGAGCGGCGGTTACACGGTCCCGGTGTTCGCCCCGAGCACGGCGGCCGAATGCTTCGAGCTGACGATGCACGCCTTCAACTGGGCCGAGATCCTCAGGACCCCCGTCGTCCTCCTCCTCGACAAGGAGGTCGGGATGACCACCGAGAGCGTCGACTACGCGGCGTTGCGGACGCCGCCGGTCGTCGACCGGGTGTCGGTCCCGGAGGGAAGCGGCCGGGGCAACGGCGCGAACGGCGGCGGCGCGAACGGCGGCGGCTCGAACGACGGCGGCGCGATCGCGAGACGGACCTACGAGTTCGCCGATCGCGCGGACGTCCCCCCCTTCATCGCGGTGGGGAGCGGAACGAAGGTCACCGCGACCGGCTCCGCGCACAACAAGTCGGGCGAGCTGAGGAAAAACGATCCCGAGACGCTCGAGATGCTCCACCACCTCGAGGAGAAAGTGCTCGCGCGGGCCGCGGAGATGACCGTCCTCTCCGCGGACATCCAGGAGGGCGCAGAGACGCTCCTCGTCAGTTTCGGGATCAGCGCGCGGGCGTGCCGCGAGGCGACGGAGGCCGCCCGGCGGGGGGGCAAACGCGTCTCCCTCCTGAACGCGCAGACCCTCTTCCCCGTACCGGCCGCGGAACTCCGGACGGCGGCCGCGGGCTGCTCCAGGATCATCGTCGTGGAGGAAAACCTCCACGGGCAGTACCGCGGCGTGATCCGGCACCTCTTCGGCGACCGGGAGGTCACGGGGGTCAACAGGATCGGTTCAATGATCACGCCCGCCGAAATTCTCGCCGCGATCGGCTGACCGATGGGACAGGTCCAGTCATACATGACCGAGCCGTGCAGCATCCCCTTCTGCAAGGGATGCGGGCACTCCCACGTGCTTCGCAAGCTCAACGACGCCCTCGTGAGGCTCCAGGTCGACCCGGCCAGGGTCTGCCTCGTCACCGACATCGGTTGCATCGGGCTCGCCGACTCGCTCTTCGCGCTCCCCCACACCGTCCATACCACGCACGGCCGGTCGACCGCCTTCGCCACCGGGATCGAGCTGGCGGACGGCGTGCTCGCCGATTCCGGCGTGAAGACCATCGTGCTGATCGGCGACGGCGGGGCGATGATCGGCCTGCTCCACCTGGTCAACGCCGCGCTCCTCAACGCCGACGTGACCGTCCTCCTCTGCAACAACTATCTCTTCGGAATGACCGGCGGACAGAACTCCGCCTTCTCCCCCCTCGACTTCGTCACGACGACGACGCCGAAGGGAAACCTGATCCCGCCGCTCGACGTCTGCCGCCTGATGCTCGACTCCCACGCGGATTTCGTCGCGAGGAAGCTCGCAACCGACCAGGACCTGGCCGGCACCATCGCCGACGCGATCGCCTTCCCCGGCTTTTCGATGGTCGAGATCGTCGAGTTGTGCACCGAGTTCGGGGCCCGGCGGAACCAGCTCTCCGGAAACGCGCTCAAGGGGATCGTGGAGTCGCACGGCCAGCAGCTCGGCGTCCTCCGGGGCGGGGGGCAGCGCGCGGAGTTTGGCAGGGTCTATGCCGACAAATTCCCGCGCGACGGCCGGAGGGCGGGCATCGCGGAGGGGGAATTCATCCCGGTGAAACACCCCAACGATCTCGACCGGAAATTCGGCGTCGTCATCGCGGGCAGCGCGGGGGAAAAAGTGCAATCGGCGGCGAGCGCCCTCTGCGAGGCGGCGGCGCTCAGCGGCCTCCACTCGACGCAGAAGAACGACAATCCCGTGACGCAGGGTTCGGGATTCTCGCTCGCGGAGGTCTGCCTGGGCCCCGGACGGATCGACTACACCGGCATCGATTCACCCGACGCGGTGATCGCCTCCTCCCCGGAGGGTGCGCGGGAACTCGCGGCCAGGGGCATCTTCGGGAAGTGCGGCGAACGGACGCTCATCATCCGAGACTCCGGCGTCCAGATACCCGGGACGACCGGCGGGGTGATCAGTCTCCCGCTGCGGGCCACGTTTTCACCCCCTCGCGCCGCGCTGGGGGCGGTTTCGGCGCTCCTTTCATCGACGGGAATTTTTCCTGTCGAAGCGTTCCACGAAACAATCGGGACCCGCGAACCGTCGCTCGCCGACTTGATCCGCGCCAAGACCGCAACATTAACATTCTGAACCGCTTAACGCCCGACATTCATCCATCGTCTCAGACGACACCCGCCGTGCCGATTGTTTTCAATCGGTCAATCTACCCGGCCCTCCCGACGCCCAGGGAAACTGGTTTATTTTTTCCGGAGTGATGCCCATCACGGCCCGCATTCGAAGTTGTCGTAAATTTAACTTGACAGTCTGGGCTGAAAAAGGGATATTACCCCCCGATAGAGGCCTCACGGGGAGTTTTTCACCGTAACGAATACCAGCCCAAACACCACGTCGGTTGTAGGGATCAGCTGACGCTGCATTACGACTAACCCGGCAAGGGGCACGGGATATTCGTCCGTCTGTCTTTCTCATTCATCAGTATTCATCGTTGGGGGTCACATCGTGTCAACGAATGCCATCATCTTTTTCACGCCCGACCGTCCGCCAGGCGCGGATTTCTGGTCGAAATTGTCCGCCGGTGGTTTCACGCACAAAATCGCGGCGACCCGACAAGATGCATTCGACATGCTTTCCTCCAGGAGCCCCGGCATCTGCGTACTCGTGGCCGAGTCACCCTCGCCGGATTTTTTGAAAATTCTCGGATTCATTGCGGAGAGGAAACTCGACACTGAAGTGATCATATCGGTGGAAAACGGCAGCGTCGAGGACGCTGTCGCGCATATGAAAGCCGGCGCTTACGATTTTCTCAACGGAGTCAGCGGCGGAGAGGCCCGGCTCATCGAGTCAATCCTCCGGCTGGCGACAAATTACCGGCGACCCGGCAGGCAGCCGAAAGACGCGGGAGCCCTCCCCCCCGCCGCCGAGTCGGACCTGATGCTCGTCGGCCACAGCCCGGAGATCTGCGAAATACGATCCGCCGTGAGCCTGATCGCAAAATCCCAATCGACCGTGCTGATCACCGGGGAGAGCGGCACCGGCAAGGAAGTCGTCGCCAGGCTCCTTCACAACCAGAGTCCTCGGAACACGGCCCCCTATGTGACCATCAATTGCGCGGCGATCCCGAGGGACGTGATCGAGAATGAAATGTTCGGACACGAAAAGGGGGCCTTCACGGGCGCACTTCAGAAGAAGGCAGGTTGCTTCGAAATGGCCAACGGCGGCACCATTCTCCTCGACGAAATCGCCGAGATGAGCCTGGACACGCAGGCGAAACTCCTCCGCGCCATCGAAACCCAGAAATTCCGCCGCCTGGGCGGCAAGGAGGAGATCAACGTCGACGTCCGGGTCGTGGCCGCGACCAACAAACCCGTCGACCAGGCCCTGAAATCAGGCGAACTTCGGGAAGATCTCTACTACCGGCTGAGTGTCATCGAGCTTCGCCTTCCACCCGTACGGGAGCGGAAGGAAGACATCCCGGATCTGATCGAGTATTTCTTCTCGGTATTTTCCGAACGGTACGACAAACCCCGGCAGCGTTTCTCCCACGCCGCGCTCGACATCCTGAACGCGTATGAATGGCCCGGCAACGTGCGCGAAATACGGAACGTCGTCGAACGCGCCATCGTCGTTTGCCCCCATCTCGTCATCGGCCCGCAGTACCTCCCCGAACGGCTGAGCGCGGGGGGCCCGGCGCGGACCCACGTCCAGATCCCCGTCGGATCGTCGACCCAGGAAGCGGAACGGCTGCTGATTCTCGAGACCCTCGCCTCGGCGGGATACAACAAGGCCAAGGCCGCCAGGATCCTCGGGGTAAGCAGGAAAACTCTCCACAACAAACTGACGGGGTTCGAACATCCGCTTTGAACCGGATCCTGCCTCCCCACGGGATCGTTCACTCCGTCAGTTTGTGAGAACACGGCCGCGGCCGTTTCATTCCCCGTCAGTAATCGTATCAGAACCGAGACCCCGATGAGCCACCTGATCACCCCCGAACTCAGAAATCTCTGCATCGACCGGATGCGGGAGGCCTACGACCCGGGTTCCGGGATGTTTTCGAGGCAGCTGAGGAACCGTCGATGGGAACGGACCGAGGGCACCGAGGAGATCACCAGCACGGCGATCTGCCTCATCGCGGCCAGCCGCGCGGGCGTGGACGCCGCGCAGATCGGGATCGATGTCGCGCCAACGATCCGGACCGTGTTCGATCAATGCGCGTCCCGGTATCCCGGGGGCCTCGGGCTCGCGATCTGGATGAACGCCGCCTGGGACGGAGACTCCCTGACCGCCATCCTCCGCGCACGGGGTCTGTCCGCGAGGGCGGACTCGCTCGCCGTTCACTCCATGACCACGATGGAAGCCTCCTGGATGCTGTGCGGGCTACTCCACGAGCAGGCCAGGTCCCCCGAACCCGCGGTCACGGCGCTGGTCGACGAAGTCCGGTCGGAGATACTCACCCGTTTCCACGAGCGGAACCGCCTGTTCAGGCATTCTGCCGCTTTTTTCCCACCGAAAGACTGGCTCCGGAAAAACGTGGCCAACTTTGCAGACCAGGTTTATTCCGTCATGGCATTTTCTTTCGACCGCCTCGCGGGCGGCGTCAGGGCGTCCGGGGACCTCGCGTCCGCCTGCATGGACAGGCTGATAGAACTCCAGGGCCCGCTCGGACAATGGTGGTGGCATTACGATCCGTCATCCGGCGACGTCGCGGGACGCTTTCCCGTGTATTCCGTCCACCAGCATGGCATGGCACCGATCGCGTTGACCGCCGTATCCCGCGCCAACGGCAGGGACCACTCCGCGACGATTGAAAAAAGTTTCGGCTGGCTCTCCGGGAACGAACTTGGAGTCGGGATGATCGACCTGGACGGGGGCACGATCTGGAGGGACATCGAGCCTCGCGTCGGCCGCGTGGGAAGGTTGGCGCGTCAGGCGGGAATGATTGCGGGATTCCGCGAAACCGGCGCGGGGCCGGCAGGCCCGCTCGAGGTCAACCATGAAACCCGCCCCTACGAATGGGGATGGTGCATCTATTTCGGCAGTCTCGACACCAAACCTCCGGGGGGGACCCATCTCGTCTGATCAGGTCCCCGAGCGCCCACCCACGGCCGGAAGGTTCACGCTGCTCTCGGCACCGCTGGACTGCGTCACCATCGACGAGGCCGCGTCCCGCTGCCGGCGGTGGGTCGCCGCCGGCTCGGGAACGCACAATGTCGTGACCCTGAACGCGAAGACGCTCGTCGCGATGTCCGGCAACCCGGCCCTGAGGGCCTCCGTGCTCGGGGCGGCCCTCAGCGTCGCGGACGGCGTGTCGATCTCGATCGCAGCCAGGATACTCGGCGTGCCGATGCCGGGCCGGGTACCGGGCATCGACCTGATGACCCGGCTGCTGGAAATCGCCGGGAAGGAGCGCCTCCGATGTTACTTTCTCGGCGCCCGGGAGGATGTCGTCGCGAAGTTGTGCTCGACGCTCGCCGGGCGTTATCCGGGCCTCGAGGTCGCCGGATACCACGACGGATACTTCGACCGCGCCTGCACCGGGGAGATCGTCGCCCTCGTGAAACGGAGCTCCCCCCATCTCCTCTTCGTCGCGTTCGGACAACCGGAGGCCGAGATCTGGTGCCACGCGAACGGCCCCGCGACCGGCGCGGCGGTGACGATGTCCGTCGGAGGCAGCTTCGACGTCTTGAGCGGGACGATCCGACGCTCGCCCGTCTGGATGCGGAAGCTCGGAATCGAATGGTTATGGCGGCTCGCCCTCGAACCGAGGAAACGGTTCCGGGTCATTTTCGTCGACACCATCGCGTTTCTCGGTATGATCGTCCGCGAATACGTCCGGCGTCGGCGATCAGACCGGGTCTGACGACACCCCCCTCCTCCCCTCCCCCCTCGAAAACCTCCGTGACGCAGCGCACCCGGTGTGCGCTACGCCCGGACGCGCCCCGACTCCGGATCAGTGATTCGGGTCACAGAACGTATTGTGGATCAACCCCATTCTCGATACTAATGGTGCAGTTCAGTGCGGCAAACGTCCCGCCAGCCGGGGATAGCCCACGACATTGTGCCACATTCGAGGAATTCGATCATGCGACGTCTCTACCCCGTGTTTCGCACCCTGCTCCTGCTCACCACCATGATGTTCATCCAGTCATCCCCCGTCGCGGCAGCCGGGAAGATCGTGTTCGGATGGGTCACGTTCCAGGACACAAAATGGCC
>CAZQSM010000031.1:0-25643 GCA_964596065.1 uncultured Chlorobiaceae bacterium
TCGGGCTGATCAGGGACGGGACCATCTCCTCGAAGATCGCGAAGGAAGTCTTCGCTGAAATGATGGAGACCGGCGAGGACCCAGCGTCGGTCGTGAAGCGGAAGGGGCTGCTCCAGATCTCCGACGAAACGGCGATCAGGGCGGTCGCCGAACGGGTGGTCGCCCGGAGCCCGGCCCAGGTGGAAAAATTCAAGGCGGGCAACGAGAGCGTGCTCGGATATTTCGTCGGGGAGGTGATGAAGGAGATGAAGGGGAAGGCGAATCCCGGACTGCTCAACACGCTCCTCAGGGAGATCCTCGGACAATGACGGAGAACGGCACGATGGCACGGAAGAAATTCGTCGCGGGAAACTGGAAGATGAACAAGGACGCCCGGGAGACCGGGGCGCTGATCGGCTCGATACGGGAACTCCTCCCGGCAGCGCGGAGCAACGTCGGGATCGCGGTCTGCCCGCCGTTCACGTCGCTTGCCGGCGCGGCGAAGGCGCTCGAAGGATCGCACATCGCCCTCGGCGCCCAGGACGTTTCCCGGAACGCGGAGGGCGCCTTCACCGGGGAGGTCTCCGCCCGCATGCTCGCCTCGATCGGCTGCCGGTACGTCATCGTCGGCCATTCCGAACGGCGCCAGTATTTCCTCGAGAGCGACGCCCTGGTGAATGCGAAGGCCGGCGCGGCCCTCACCGCCGGGCTTGTCCCGATCGTCTGCGTCGGTGAAACGCTTGCCGAGAGGGAGGCGGGGCTGACCGAATCGAGGATCGCCGCCCAGGTGACCGGGTCGCTCGCCGGGTTCACACCCGCACGACTCGGGGAGACAGTCATCGCCTACGAGCCCGTCTGGGCGATCGGCACCGGCAAGACCGCCACGCCGGCACAGGCCGATGCGATCCACCGACATATCCGAACGCTCCTGACGGTCCAGTTTGACCAAAAAACCGCTCAAAACGTCAGAATTTTGTATGGCGGGAGCGTCAATGACGCCAACGCCGCTGAACTCTTCTCGATGCCCGATATCGACGGCGGGCTGATCGGCGGGGCGAGTCTCAAGCCCGAATCGTTTCAAAAAATCTGCCTGGCGGCGGGCTGACCTCCCTGTCGACGGTCACCGCGCCCGCCCTGGTTCCCCCCCCGAACCCCTCCAAAACCTAATAATTTCATTGCTTTCGCTCAATGGTTTTATTATATTGTACCGCTTAAGTTTAATGCAGGCGTCAATCTGCGCTGGTAATAGCGCCGGATCCCCCGTACCCTGACCCGGGGGAGTGTTTCATTCAGATCATAAACGACCTTGACCATCACGGGAGCCCGTAAGCCACTGCGATACTGGACGTTTTTTCCCGGCATGCTATGCTTCCTCCTCACCCTTCCCCCCTCGGGATACACCCAGAACGCATCCTCGAACCTCCGGATCTTTCAGCACGGCAGCGCGACGCCGACCGGCCGCGACGTGGGGATGTTCCCGGAATCACCCACCAGGAGAAAGCTCGACCTGGCCGGCACCTGGCAATATTCGTTCGACGGGACGATCTGGAGGGACGTGCAGGTACCGGGGGCCTTCGATTACACCGGCGCGCTCTTCCTCCGGAGGGAATTCGACGTACCGCGACCACTCCTCGACCGGACGCTCTTCTCGCTCGTCCTCTACGGCGTGAATTACCAGAGCGAGGTGTCGATCAACGGCATCTTCGTCGGAAGGCACACCGGGGGGTACACCTCCCAGGTCATCCCGGTTCCGGCCAATGTCCTGCAGGCGGGACCGAAGAACGTCATTACGGTATCGGTCGACAATACGCTCTCGCCCCGGACCACCGTCCCGCTCCGGCAGCAGGTGGGCGGGTGGAAAACCTACGCGGGGATCTTCCGGGACGTCTACCTCCTCGCCACGCCCGACATGGCGATCGGCGAGATATCGGTCGCCCACGAATTCGCGCCCGGGTATAAATCGGCGAAACTCACCGTCACCGCCGCCGTCATCGCGGGCCCCGACGCCGTGATCGCCGATTCCGCGGGCCCCCCGTTCATCGTCGCCGAGGTGGTCGACCGGCTCACCGGCGAACCGGTCGCCGCGTCCGGTTTCGTGAAAATCGCCCCGGAGCCGAACCGGACGATCAGCGCCGCCCTGTCGCTCACGATCCCCGCGCCGAAACTCTGGTCGCCGGACCTCCCGGACCTCTACGCCGTCCGCTGCCGCGTCGTGAGGAGGTCGGGTGACGCCGAACGGCCCGTCGACGAGCATTCGGTGGAGACGGGGCTCCGGGACCTCGACTGGAAATCGGGGATGCTCCACGTCAACGGCGTCGTGACGCCGCTGAGGGGGATCCTCTGGCAGGAACAGCACGACCTCTACGGGTCCGCGCTCCCGTACGAGATGCTCGAAAAGGACATATCGTCGATCAAGACACTCGGCGCGAACCTGGTCCGGTTCCTCTACCCGCCCCACCCGTACGTCATCACGCTCTGCGACCGGTACGGCCTCCTGGTGATCGAGGAGATTCCGCTCACCGGCGTCCCGACCGAGATCCTCGCCCAGGATTTTTACCAGGAACTGACGACATCGTACCTGCGCGAGATGGTTTCCCGCGACCGGGGACATCCCTCGCTGCTCGCCTGGGGCCTCGGCAGCGAATTCGAGACTGACGCGCCGCTCACCTGCGACGTGATCACCTCGATGCGCAACGTCGTCCGGTCGATCGACCCCCGGCCGGTCTACTACGCCTCGCGGAGCCCCCGGGACCGCTGCGCCGAGTTCACCGACCTGACCGCGACGTCGCTCCTCAACGAGACGCCTGCCGTGCTGCGCGATTCGATCAGGAGCTGGAAGGCGCTCGCGAAGGAAAAACCGTTCATCCTGGTCCGGTACGGCAGGGAGGTCGAACCCGGGAACAGGAACGGCTACAGCGACCCGCTCTCCCTGGAGGCCCAGGCGCGGTTCGCGATGCAGATGTTCGAGACGATCAGGGACGCGCCGGTGGCCGGGAGCGTGCTCTGGTCGTACAACGACTGGCAGTCGGACCGGCCAGCCCTCAGCTCGCATTCCCTCGACCCCTACCTGCAGTCCCTCGGGATCGTCGACGGGCTGCGGGAACGCCGGATCTCCTTCGACGTCGTCCGTTCGCTCTTCAGCGGGGACAAGGTGTACGCCCTCCCGGTCGGGAATTATTCCCCCGGGACCCCCGTGGTCTTCGTCGTCGCGGGGCTCATCATCCTGATCGCCTTCGCGTTCATCTACAACGGCAACCGGCGGTTCAGGGACGCGGTCAACCGGTCGCTGGCCCGGACCTACAATTTTTTCGCCGACGTGCGGGACCAGCGGATCGTCACCTACGGCCACTCGCTCTTCGTGGCGCTCATCGTGTCGATCACCTGGGCCACCCTGCTCGCGAGCGCGCTCGCCTTCTACCGCGACAGCCTCCTGCTCGACAACCTCCTCAGTTTCGTGATGTCCGACGGGGTGAAGGAGCAGTTCGTCCGGCTGGTCTGGAACCCCCCGGCGTTCATCATGGCCGCGTCGGGGCTCATCTTCCTGAAGCTCCTCGTGATCTCCGTCGCCGTGAAGGCGTGCGCGATGCTGGTGCGCACCCCGGTCCACTACTACCACGCGTTCTCCGTTACGATGTGGTCGATGCTGCCCTACGTCGCCTTCATCCCCGTCGCCATGGTGCTCTACCGGCTGCTGGAGACGGAGTTCTACAGGATGCCGGTCCTCGTCCTCGTCGGCGGGGTGACCGTCTGGGTGGTGATGCGGTTCTTCAAGGGGGTCGCGATCATCTTCGACGTCTTCCCCTTCAAGGTCTACGCCGTCGGCCTCCTGGTGATGGTCGGGGCGGGCGCCGCGATGTTCGGTTACCTGGATTATGCCCATTCGACGTCGCAGTATCTCCGCCACGTGATGCACCTCGTCAACAGAACAACCTGAGGCCAGCGCGATGTATCTGTCAAAAATCGAAATCATCGGCTTCAAGTCGTTCGCCCAGCGGACGAACCTGAACTTCGACGCGGGGCTGACCGCGATCGTCGGCCCGAACGGGTGCGGCAAGACCAACATCGTCGACGCGATCCGGTGGGCGCTCGGGGAGCAACGCTACAGCACCCTCCGGTCGGACAAGATGGAGGACGTCATCTTCAACGGGACCAAGAACCGCCGCCCGCTGGGCCTCGCGGAGGTCTCGCTGACCATCGAAAACACCAAGGGGATTCTGCCGAGCGAATACTCGGAGGTGACCATCACCAGGCGCGTCTTCAGGTCGGGCGAGAGCGAATACCTCCTCAACAAGGTCGGATGCCGGCTCAAGGACATCCAGAACCTCTTCATGGACACCGGGATGGGGAGCGACGCCTACTCGGTCATCGAGCTCAAGATGATCGAAACCATCCTGAGCGACAGCAACGACGAGCGCCGGAAGCTCTTCGAGGAGGCCGCGGGCGTGACGAAGTACAAGGTCCGCCGGAAGGCCGCCATGCGCAAGCTCGACGAGGTCCAGCAGGACCTCGCGCGCGTCAACGACATCGTCAAGGAGGTCCAGAAGACGGTCGGATCGCTCGAGCGCCAGTCGAAGAAGGCGGAGCAGTACAACGACATCTCGGGCCGACTCAGGACGATGGACGTCGAGCTGCACGAGCGTGAATTCGCGGCGCTCAACGCCTCGCTGAGGCCGATCGAGGAGCAGTTTGAGCTGGCCCGGAAAAACCGCAACGAGGTGGACGACAAGCTCCGCCTCCAGGAGGAGGTGATCGAGAAGCTCCGCGACGAACTGCTGGCCATCGAGCGGGACCTCGCGCGGTCGCAGGAGGGCGTGAACGCCCAGGTCGAGTCGGTCCGCGCCATCGAGGAAAAGCTGCTCGTGGCCAACGAGCGCGCCAACGCGCTGAGGGAAAACCTCGGCCGCCTGGCCGCGGAAAAATCCGACCTGCTCGGACAGGAGGTCTCCGTCGGCGCGGAACGCGAGACCCTCGGCTCCGGCAGGGAAACGCTCATCGCGGCCCTGGAGGAGTCGTCCCGGCGCCTCGCGGCCCTCAAGGAGCGGCAGGCCGGGACCACCGCGCGGCTGGAGGGGAAGAAGGCTGAACTGCATTCCCTCAACGAATCGGTGCTCGCGGTCGCCCACGCCCTCATCGCCAGGCGGGGGGAGCAGGAGCGCGTGAAATCGAGGATCGAAAACCTCGGGGGCCGCATCGACCATTCCGTGGAGGAGGTCCGGCACTACGAATCGGACATCGCGGAGAACACGGAGCTGATCGCGAAGCTCACCGCCCAGGACCGTGAGCTCCGCATCACGTTCGCCAACGCCGAATTGAAGCTCCACGAGAAGGAGCTCGAGCGCAGAAGCATCCAGGACGACATCGACGCCTGCCAGCGGGAGATCCTGGCCCTCCGGAACGAAGCTGAGAAGAACGTCTCGAAAATAGACTTCCTGAAGCGGATGCTCGAGCAGCACGAGGGCTTCACCGACGGGGTGAAGCACCTCCTGCACGACGCGCGCTGGAAGGAGAAGCAGATCGGGACGGTCGCCGAGGCCGTTTCGATGGACCAGAAGTACCGCGTGGCGATCGAGGCGGCGCTCGGCGAGGCCGCCTATTACCTGATCGTGGAGAAACCCTCCGACGGCGAGGAGGCGTTCGCCGAACTCCGCCGCCTCAGCAAGGGAAAGGCTTCGATCCTCTGCCTCGAATGGGTGCCCGACATGCGGCGCCGGGCCAGGAACGAGGGTTCCGAGGCGATCCTCTGGGCCTCGGAAATCGTCCGCTGCGACGCCCGCCACCGCAAACTCTTCCGGTACCTGCTGCAGGACATCGCGGTCGTGGATTCCGTCGAAACCGCGTCGGCGCTCCTGCGGCGGCACAACAGCCTCCGATGTGTCACGCTCGACGGCCAGATCGTCACCAGCGGCGGGTACATGCGCGGCGGCGCCGCCCGGCTCGACGAGGGGGCCACGATCGGGAAGGCGGTCCACATCGCCGAACTCGAGGAGGCCAACCGCCTCGTCGGGACTCGGATCGAGGACGCCGTGAAGCGGAAGAAGGAGCGCGAGCGGGAGATCGCGGCGGTGGATCTCCAGCCGTTCGTCGACGCGGTCAAGGCGACCGAGAAGGAGATGACGGGGATCGAAATGAGGATCGCCCAGCTCGAGTTCGAGAAAAAGCGCGCGAACGACACCATCACGCGCTACCAGGCCGACATCACCTCGGTGGAGGTGGAGATCCGCAAGCTCGAGGAGCAGGTGAAGTCCGGGGAGGCAGACCTCGCGGCCACGGAGGAGCGGAAAAAGGCGCTCGACGCTCTGAACCTCGGGGAATCACACCAGTTCTCCCTGCTGGAATCGGAATGGGCGGAGGCGACGCAGGCGGTGGGTGAAAGCGAGATCCAGGTCGTCACGCACCAGGGCGCACTGACCAACCTCGAGCGGGACCACGACCGGGCCGGGGCGAGGCTCGACGACATCCGGATCACGCTGGGACGCCGGGAGGAAGAGATCGTCCGCTCGACCGCCGAGCTCGGCCGGCTCTCCAACGACATCGCCGCGTACCAGGAACAGCTCTCCGCGCTTCGCGAGACGCTCTCCCGCCTCGAAGCGGAGAAGCACGGGGTCGAGGAGGGATACGGCGCCCGGCGGGCGGAGCTCCACCGGAACGAACTGCACATCAAGGACGAGCGCCGGCGCCACGAGGACGCGGTCGCAAACGCGCACGGCCTCGAGATGAAGATCGCCGAGTTCCGGTCGGACATCGAGCACCTCCGGAAGCGGACGAACGAGGAATTCGGCATCGAACTGGAACTGAAGGCGTTCACCGACGAAGAGCTCGGCGGCATCGCCCTCCTGCGCGACGAGGTGGCGGCGCTCAAGAGCCGGCTCAAGATCCTCGGGGCCATCAACTTCGCCGCGTTCGACGAGTATACCACCGAGAGCGAGCGGCTGAACTTCCTGACGCAGCAGCGGGACGACCTGATCGAGGGGGAGAAGACCCTCATGAGCACGATCGACGAGATCAACGCGACCGCCCAGCGGATGTTCTCCGAGACGTTCGCCAAGATCAGGGAAAACTTCATCGCCATCTTCAAGGACCTCTTCATGGAGGGGGACGAATGCGACCTCCGGATGGAGGAGGGCGTGGATCCCCTGGAGGCGGCGATCGAAATCATCGCGAAGCCCCGCGGCAAGCGGCCGACGTCGATCGACCTGCTCTCCGGCGGAGAGAAAACCCTGACGGCCATCGCCCTGCTGTTCGCGATCTACCTCGTGAAGCCGAGCCCGTTCTGCATCCTGGACGAAGTCGACGCGCCGCTCGACGACTCGAACATCGACCGCTACACGCGCATCCTCTCGAAGTTCTCGAAGGACACGCAGTTCATCGTGGTGACCCACAACAAGCGGACGATGGAGTCCGCCACCGCGATGTACGGGGTGACGATGGAGGAGGTCGGGATCTCCAAGATCGTCACGGTGCGCTTCAACGAGGATTCCCGGGTCCGTTCGGCCGCCGTCACGGGCTGAACGCGTCCGGCCCGGTCACCGTTTTCATCACTGCCGACGCATGGTCCACATCTTCGTCGACTTCGACGGAACCATCACCAGGGAAGACGTCGGTGACGCGCTGTTCGCGCGGTTCGGGGGGGAACGCAGCCTCCGGGCCGTCGAGGCGTACAGGCGGGGCGAACGCTCCGCGGTGGAATGCTTCGTCGAGGAGTGCCTCGCGTGCGGCAGCGTCCCGGCCGGCGAGCTCCGGGAGTTCCTCCGCACCCGCGAGATCGACCCGACCTTCGCCGCGTTCGCGGCCTGGTGCCGCGAACGATCGTTCAACCTCACCATACTCAGCGACGGAATGGATTATTACATACGCGCGATCCTGGAACAGCACGGCCTGGGGTGGGTCCCCTTCAGGGCGAACGTGCTCGACGTCGTCCCGGCGGGGACGCCCGGCCGCGTGGAGTTCAGGCCGTCCTTTCCGCACACCGACGAGGTCTGCGACCGCTGCGCGAGCTGCAAGCGGAACCACATGCTGACCGCGGCCGGGGAGGAGGACGCGATCGTCTACGCCGGGGAGGGATATTCCGACCGCTGCCCGGTGCGGTTCGCCGACGTGGTGTTCGCCAAGGACGAACTGCTGCGCCACTGCGAGGATGAGTCGATTCCCTATTACCCGTACGCGTCGTTCGCCGACGTCCGGGACCGCCTCGAAAAAATTTCACCCGGCGGCGCCGGCCCGGGGTCGGCGGGCTTCCCCCGCCGCCATCGCGCGGCGCTCGCGAGGAAGGACGTCTACCTCGGAGGATGACGCCGACCCGTGACATCCGCGAGACGCTCTTCCGCTACCGGAGTTACACCCCGCTTCCGCTGGTCGCGCTGATGCTCCTGTTCGCGGCGCCGACGGCGTCGAGCTTCCTCTGGGGGCTTCCGGTCGCGTTCGCCGGGGAGCTGCTGAGGCTCTGGGGCGTCTCGATCGCCGGCTCCGAAACGCGGGTGACCGGGGGCGTCGGCGCGTCGCAGCTCGTGACCTCGGGTCCGTTCGCCTGGGTGCGGAACCCGCTCTACGCAGGGAACATCCTGCTTTACCTGGGGCTGGGCGTGGCGTCGTACGCCCTCTTCCCCTGGCTGCAGGCCGGGGCGGGGCTCTGGTTCGCGTTCCAGTATTCGGCGATCGTGTCGCTGGAGGAGGAATTCCTCCTTGAAAAATTCGGCGGGCGGTACCGCCGGTACGCCGAGGCGGTTCCCCGGTTCATCCCGGGCCTCAGGCCGTACCGCGAGCCGGGCGCCGCGCAGCCGCTCCTGAGCTGGTCGAGGGGGCTCCGCTCGGAACGGCGGACGCTCCAGGCGATCGCGCTGCTCACGGCGGCGATCATCGTCCGCGGGCTGGTCTGAATGGTACGCAAGGTACTGGTGATCGCCGGCGAGGCATCAGGCGACCTGCACGGGGCGGGCGTGGTCAGGGCCCTGAAGGCCCGGCGGCCGGACCTCGAGATCTTCGGCGTCGGCGGGGACAGGATGGCCGCGGCGGGGATGGAGAACATTTTCCACGTCCGCGAGCTGGCCGTGATGGGGTTCCTCGAGGTGCTCAGGCACCTCCCGGTCCTCAAGGCGGTGGAGCGGACGCTCACGGCCGTGGCGGCGGGAAAGCGGCCCGACGTGCTGCTGCTCATCGATTACCCCGGCTTCAACCTCCGCTTCGCCGCGAAGGTCAGGCGGCCGGGAATGAGGATCGTGTATTACATCAGCCCCCAGGTCTGGGCGTGGAACCCCGGCCGGGTGAAAAAAATGCGGTCGATCGTAGACAAGATGCTGGTCATCTTCGAGTTCGAGCGGGAGATCTACACGCGCGCCGGCATCGACGCGGAATTCGTGGGCCACCCGATCCTCGAGACGGTCGCCGAGCCGCAGGACCGGAAGGGATTCTGCCGGCGGTACGACCTCGACCCGGACAGGCCGATCCTGGGGCTCTTCCCCGGGAGCCGGAAGCAGGAAATCGAAAGGATCTTTCCCGCGATGCTCGGGGCGGCGAGGATCCTCCACGCTGCGCTGGGCGTCCAACCGGTCGTGGGCGTGTCGTCGCTCCTCGACTACGAATACGTGAAGGGATTCATCCGGGACGACTCCCCGGTGCGGCTCCTCCGGAACGCCACGCACGACGTGATGCGGAATTCGGACCTGGCGGTGGTGACGTCGGGGACGGCGACGCTCGAGACGGGGTATTTCGGGACGCCGATGATCGTTGTCTACAAGACCTCCTGGCCGACGTACCTGATCGGGCGGATGCTGGTCAGGGTGAAGAACATCGGCCTGGTGAACATCGTCGCGGGCCGCGCCGTCGTGCCGGAACTGATCCAGCACCGGGCCACGCCGGCCCGGATCGCCGCCGCGGCGGAGCGGCTCCTCTCGGACCCGGAGTCGCGAAAGGCGATCTCCGCCGGGCTGGAGGTCGTCCGCGAGCGGCTCGGGACGCCCGGCGCGTCGAAGCGGGTGGCCGACGCGATCCTCGGACCCGGTTGAGGGCCGGAACGGTGCACCCGCTCAGGATACTGCTGGTCCCGTTTTCCTGGGTCTACGGGGCGGCGATCGCAATCAGGAACACGTGTTATGACGCGGGAATATTTCCGGTCGCCGGGGTCGAAACGCCCGTGATCTCCGTCGGCAACATCACCACGGGAGGGACGGGAAAAACCCCGCTGGTCGAGTACATCGTCGGCAGGCTCCTCGCGGCCGGCTCGAGGCCCGCGATCCTGTCGAGGGGTTACGGCCGCGCGACGACGGGGACGGTCACCGTTTCCGACGGCAGGGCCCTCCTCGCCGGCGCCGACCGCGCCGGGGACGAGCCCGCGCAGATGGCGCGGAAATTTCCGGGCTGCGCCGTCGTGGTGGACGAGGACCGGGCGCGGGGCGCCCGGTACCTGGAGTCTGGCTTCCGCCCCGACGTCATCGTGTGCGACGACGCGTTCCAGCACCGGGCCCTGCGCCGGGACCTCGACATCGTCGTCCTCGGTGACGACGGCCCGGGCGGCGGACACCGCCTTTTGCCTGCGGGAAACGGCCGCGAACCGCTCCGGTCGCTCCGGCGCGCCGACATCATCGTCGTGAACCGGCCGGGCGGAGCCCCGTACCGGGGTCCGGCGGGGAAGCCGCTGGTCAGAATGCGGTACGAGATCGGAGGGTTCCATCTCCACGCGTCGGGGGAACCGGTGACCGCCGGGGATCTCCGTTCCGGCCGCTTCGTGGCGTTTTGCGGCATCGGAAACCCGGACTCGTTCGCCTCGACGCTCGGAGAGCTCGGCCTCAAACCCGAGGAGTGGCTCATCTACCCGGACCATCACCCGTACGGGCCGCGCGAGACGGGGGAAATCGACCGCACGATGCGGAGGAGCGGAGCGCGCTTCGTCGTCACCACTGAAAAGGACGCCGTCCGCCTCGATGGAGGCCACGCTCCCGCGCCGCCGTTCGGAGGGAGACTCGTGGTCGCGCCGATCGCCGCGGTGATGACCGAAGGCGCAGACGCGCTCGACCGGGCCGTCGCCGGCGTCGCCGGCAGGAGGGGAGCTTGATCATCGGGGTCACCGACGACCGCGTCAACGAGGAGAAATATCTCCTCTACGACGCGTGGCTCCGCGCGGGCGATCCCGACGCGGAGATCCTCCGGCTCACGCCGCGGGAGGGGAACGGTCGGGCCCTCCTCGAATGCGACGCCCTCGTCCTGACGGGGGGCGGAGACCTGGACCCCCGGATGTACGGGGAGAGCCCGGCGCACGGCACGCTGTATGGGATTTCCCCCGAGCGCGACGCCTTCGAGGCGGCGCTCGTGAAGGCCGCGTTCGAATCGGGAGTGCCGGTCCTGGGGATCTGCCGGGGCCTGCAGCTCGTCAACGTCGTCCTGGGCGGAACGCTGATCACGGACCTCGAGGAGGCGGGCCATCCCCCGCACCGGACGGTCGACGGCGTAAAATGCACGCACCTCGTGCGCCTCGAACGCGGCAGCCGGCTCGCCGCCCGCGTCGGGGTGGAATCGGGACGGGTGGCGTCGAGCCACCACCAGGCGGCCGGGCGGATCGGGGCCGGCCTCACGGTGGCCGCGCGGTCCGAAGACGGGGTCGTCGAGGCGCTGGAGCTCACCGATCCCGACGGCCGGACCCGGGCCCTCCTGGTGCAGTGGCACCCGGAGCGGATGAGCGGGACGCCCCTCTCGGAAGGATTGCGCGACCATTACTTTAATTCACTCACATCGAAATAAACGATCGACGGACCATGATATGAAACCACAATACGTGTACACATTCGGGGGGGCCAGGGCCGACGGGAGCGCGGCGATGAAGGCCCTCCTCGGCGGCAAGGGCGCCAACCTCGCGGAAATGACGAACATCGGACTGCCGGTCCCGCCGGGGTTCACCATCTCGACGGAAGTCTGCACCTACTACTACGCCAACCGGAAGCAATACCCCCCGGTCCTCGCCGGCGAGATCGACCGCGCGATGAAGGGTGTCGAGAAGCTGACGGGGAAAAAATTCGGCGAGCCGTCGAACCCGCTGCTCGTCTCGGTCCGTTCCGGGGCGAGGGCGTCGATGCCCGGCATGATGGACACCATCCTGAACCTGGGGATGAACGACGCCACCGTCGAGGGGGTCATCAGGAAAACCGGCAACGCGCGTTTCGCGTGGGATTCGTACCGCAGGCTCGTCCAGATGTACGGCGACGTGGTGATGGGCCTCCGGCCGGAGGACGACCACGCGCGCGATCCCTTCGAGCTGATCATCGAGGAGATGAAGGAGCGCCGCGGGGCGGTCGCCGACACCGACCTGACCGCGGAGGACCTGCGGGAGCTCGTGGGCCGTTTCAAGAAGCTGCTCGTCGATTCGCTCGGCGTCCCCTTCCCGCAGGACCCCCGCGAACAGCTCAAGGGGGCGATCGGCGCCGTCTTCGGTTCGTGGATGAACGACCGGGCCATCGCGTACCGGAGGCTCAACGACATCCCGGCCCACTGGGGGACCGCCGTCAACATCCAGGCGATGGTGTTCGGCAACCTGGGCGAGGAGTCGGGGACCGGCGTGGCGTTCACCCGCGACCCCTCGACGGGGAAGAACGAATTTTACGGGGAGTTCCTCTACAACGCGCAGGGCGAGGACGTGGTGGCCGGCACCAGGACCCCGCTCCCGATCTCCGACCTGGCGAAGAAATACCCGAAGATCCACGCGGGGCTCCTGAAGATCCGGAAGATCCTCGAGCGCCGGTACCGCGACATGCAGGACGTGGAGTTCACCATCGAGCAGGGAAAGCTCTACATGCTCCAGACGAGGAACGGGAAGCGGACAGGCTTCGCGGCCGTGAAGATCGCCGTCGACATGGTGAAGGAGAAGCTGATCACCCCGGCGGAGGCGCTGATGCGCATCGAGCCGGAACAGCTCAACCAGCTCCTGCGGCCGGTGTTCGACCCGGCGGAGAAGGCGGCGGCCCTCAAGGGCGGCCGGTTCCTCGCGAAGGGGCTCAACGCGGGTCCGGGGGCGGCGACCGGCAAGGTGGTCTTCTCGGCGCCGAAGGCCGAACAGTGGAAGGCGAACGGGGAGCGGGTCATCCTGGTGCGCGTGGAGACCTCCCCGGAAGACATCAGGGGGATGGACGCGTCCGAGGGGATCCTCACGGCGCGCGGGGGGATGACCTCGCACGCCGCGCTCGTTGCCCGGCAGATGGGGAAGGTCTGCGTGGCCGGCTGCGGCGACCTCGACATCGACTACCCGAAGCGTGAGATGCGGGCGAACGGGGCGGTTGTGCGCGAGGGCGACTACATCTCGCTCGACGGATCGACCGGCGAGGTGATCACCGGCGAGCTCACCACGAGGCCGTCCGACATCGTCCGCGTCCTCGTGGAGAAGGACGCCTCGGCGCGTTCCTCGGAGGGGTACGCGACCTACACCCGGCTGATGCAGTGGTCGGACCGATTCCGCCGGATGAAGATCAGGACGAACGCAGACCAGCCCGACCAGTGCGAAACGGCGATCGCGTTCGGGGCGGAGGGGATCGGGCTCTGCCGGACCGAGCACATGTTCTTCGGCGGCGACCGGATCGACGCGGTGAGGGAGATGATCCTCTCGGACGACGAGGCGGGGCGCAGGAAGGCGCTCGCGAAGCTCCTGCCGATGCAGCGGAACGACTTCCTCGGGATATTCCGGGTGATGGGTGACCGGCCGGTGACGATCCGGACCCTCGACCCCCCGCTCCACGAATTCCTCCCCCACGACGAGAAGGGGATCGCGGCCGTCGCCGGCAAGCTCGGCGTCGACCCCGGGAAGGTCGCGAAGCGGATCGGACAGCTCCGGGAGTTCAACCCGATGCTCGGCAACCGCGGCTGCCGGCTCGGCATCATCTTCCCGGAAATCACCGAGATGCAGAGCCGGGCGATCTTCGAAGCGGCCTGCGAAGCGAAGCGGGAGGGGATCAGGGTGAGCCCCGAGGTGATGATCCCGCTCGTGGGGTTCGTGACGGAACTGAAGAAGCAGGAGGAGATCGTGCGGAGCGTCGCCGCGACCGTGTTCCGCGAGCAGGGGATGAAGGTCCGGTACCTCGTCGGGACGATGATCGAGCTCCCGCGCGCCGCGATCACCGCGGATGAAATCGCCGGGGTCGCCGAATTTTTCTCGTTCGGCACCAACGACCTGACCCAGACCACCCTCGGACTCTCGCGGGACGACGCTGGGACGTTCCTCCCCGAGTACGTCGAACGGGGGATCCTGGAGGACGACCCCTTCCAGACGATCGACCAGGAGGGCGTCGGCGCGTTGATGCGCTTCGCGGTCGACAGGGGCCGGTCGGTGAACCCCGGGCTGAAGATCGGCATCTGCGGGGAACACGGCGGGGAGCCGAGGTCGGTGAAATTCTGCGACGGCCTCGACCTGGAGTACGTCAGCTGTTCACCGTTCCGGATCCCGATCGCGCGGCTCGCCGCGGCCCAGGCCGGCCTCCTCGCGCGGGAGGCGGAGAAATCCGCGAAGCCGGCGAAACCCGCGAAGCGCGGACGGAAAAAATAACGTCACGGCCCCCGAAGGGGGATGACACCACCTCACCAGCAACGGAGCAGAAATGAAATTATCGGACTTTAAATACCCACTGCCGCGCAACCTGATCGCGAGCTTCCCCGCGAAGCCCCGCGACAGCGCCAGAATGATGGTGCTCAACAGGGCGGATGAATCGGTCGAGGTGAAAAAATTCTCCGACCTCGGGTCCTACATGAAGAAGGGGGACTGCGTCGTCATCAACGAGACGAGGGTGTTCTCGGCGCGGCTCTTCGGCAAGAAGGAGAAGACAAACGCCAAGATCGAGGTCTTCCTCCTGCGGGAGCTGAACAAGGAGGAAGGGATCTGGGACGTGATCGTCGACCCTGCCCGGAAGGTCAGGATCGGGAACAAGATCTACTTCGACGACGGCAAGATCTGGTGCGAGGTGATCGACAACACCACCTCCCGGGGGAGGACCGTGCGGTTCAACACGAAGACGGACCTCTTCAAGATCATCGAGCGGATCGGGATGACCCCGCTGCCCTACTACATCAAGCGGGCGGCGGTCGAGGAGGACAAGGAATCGTACCAGACCATCTTCGCGAAGAACATCGGCTCGGTGGCGGCCCCCACGGCGTCGCTCCACTTCACGAAACGGCTCGTTTCCTCGATCGAGGCGAAGGGCGTGAAGTTCGCGCCCGTCACCCTCCACCTGGGGCTCGGGTCGTTCCGGCCGGTCGAGGTGGAGGACCTTTCGAAGCACAAGATGGACTCTGAGTATTACGAGATCGCGCAATCCACGGTCGACATCGTGAACCGGACGATCGACCACAAGGGGAAGGTCTTCGTCGTCGGCACCAGCACCGCGCGGGCCGTGGAGTCGAGCGTAACCACGACCGGTCACCTGAAGGTGAACAAGGGGTGGACCGACAAGTTCATCTTTCCCCCGTACGAGTTCAAGATTGCCGACGCCCTGATCACGAATTTCCACATGCCGGAATCGACGCTCCTGATGCTCGCGGCGGCGTTCGGCGGCCGCGACTTCCTGATGAAATCGTACAAGCGCGCGATCAAGGAAAAGTGGAGGTTCTACAGTTACGGCGATGGGATGCTCATCCTCTGACCGGCCATGACCGGAGGCAAGAGGGTCTGCGCGATCATCCCCGCCGCCGGAGGCGGGACGAGGATGGGGACACCGGGCTCCAAGGTCCTGGCGAGCCTCGGCGGCGTCCCCGTCCTGCTCCGTACGCTCCGGAAATTCGAGGCGTGCGCGCTGGTCGACGACATCGTCATCGCGCTGCGTCCCGGCGACCAGGCCGCGGTGGAGGAGATGGCCGCCGGGGACGGGCTCCGGAAGGTCCGGAGGATCGTCCCCGGGGGGGAGGAGCGCCAGGATTCGGTCAGGCTCGCTCTCGCGGCCGCGGTGGGCCTCGGGACGGGGGTGGTCATCGTCCACGACGGTGCCCGGCCGTTCGTCACCGGGGACCTCATTTCCCGGGTCGCGGAGGCGGCCTTCGCGTCGGGATCGGCCGTCGCCGCAGTCCGGCCCAAGGACACCGTGAAGACGGAAGGCGGGGAGCGGGGCACGATCACGACCCCCGACCGGGACCGGTGCTGGCTCGCCCAGACGCCGCAGGCATTCAGGACCGAAATCCTCGTCGAAGCGATGGAACGGGCGGTCGGGGACGGTTTCCGGGGAACGGACGACGTCAGCCTCGTGGAGCGGCTCGGCGGGCAGGTCGATATAATAGAAGGTTCCTACGGGAACATCAAGATCACGACCCCGGACGATCTCGATTTCGCCGAATTCGTGCTGAAACGGGGGGAGGGCGGTCACACCCCGTCTTGATTATTCCCATTGAAATTTCTATCTTTAATGTTGTATTGATAATTAAAACTGGGAAATCTTCATGATTTCACTCGGTATCATCGTTCTTCTCAGCTATGCCGTCGGGTCGATCCCGACCAGCATCCTTCTATCCAGGATGACCCACGGCATCGACATCCGCAACCACGGCAGCGGGAACGCGGGGGGCACAAACGTCGCCAGGGTGCTCGGATGGAGGGCCGGCGTGGCCGTCATCCTCGTCGACACCCTGAAGGGTTTTGCCGCGACCCAGCTGATCCCGAAGCTGATGTACGGACCGATACCGTTCCAGAACCTCACCCCGTTCGAGGATTTCACCGTCATCCAGATCATCGCCGGATGCGCCGCCATCCTGGGCCATATCTGGACCGCCTTCGGGGGGTTCAGGGGCGGGAAGGGGATCGCCACCGCCGGAGGGGTCCTCGCGAGCCTCGCGACCATCGAACTGCTCGTGGCCGTCGGGGTCTTCATCGTCGTCTTCGCGGCCTGGCGTTACGTCTCGCTCGGCTCGGTGAGCGCCGCGCTCTCGCTCCCGGTGGCGATGCTCCTGCGCCACAACGTTTTCCACGCCGAACTCCAGGGATACCACACGCTGATATTTTTCACGATCGGCATAGCGCTCCTGCTGGTCTACACCCACCGCGAGAACATCAGGCGGTTGAGGGCGGGCACGGAGAACAGGCTCACGGCCCAGTCGTTGCTCGGTAAATTCACCCGCCATCGGGCCTGACCTCCGGTCGCGGGTCCTCGCGCTGATCAGGGACCCCAATGCGCATTACGGTTCTCGGAGCGGGCAGCTGGGGCACCACGCTGGCCGTCCTCCTCTCCCACAACAAGCACGACGTCACGCTCTGGGCCCACCGCCCGCCGCACGCCCTGGAGATCGCCGCCGCTCGTGAAAACCGGCGCCTCCTCCCGGGCATCCAAATTCCCGGTCGGATCGTCGTCACCTCCGAGCTCGACGGCGCCGTCGACGGCGCCGGAATGATCGTCGCCGCGATCCCGTCCCAGTTCCTGCGCGCCACCGCCGTACGCCTCCGGGAGATCGATTTCAGCCGCACAATCTTCGTCAACGTCGCCAAGGGGATCGAAAACGACACGCTGATGACCGTCTCGGAGGTGCTCCGCGACACCCTCCCGCAGCTCCCCGCCGCCAATATCGTCACGCTGTCAGGGCCGAGTTTCGCCGAGGAAGTGAGCCGCAAGGTCCCCACGGCGGTGGTGGCGGCCTCGGCCGGCCGCGACGCGGCTCTCTCGGTACAGCGGACCTTCCTCGCGCCCTGGTTCAGGATCTATACCAGCGAGGACATCCGCGGCGTCGAACTCGCGGGGTCGATGAAGAACGTCATCGCCATCGGCGCCGGCATCGCCGACGGCGCCGGTTTCGGGGACAACACCAAGGCGGCGATCCTCACCAGGGCTACCGCCGAAATTTCGAGGCTGGGCATCAAGGTGGGGGCGCTCCCCGGGACATTCGCCGGGCTCTCGGGCATCGGAGACCTGATCGCGACCTGCCTGAGCCGTCATTCCCGGAACCGCCACGTGGGCGAACAGATCGGAAGGGGGAGGAAACTCCCCGACATCCTCAACGAGATGGTGATGGTCGCGGAGGGGGTCGCCACGACCCGGTCGGTCCACGACCTCGGCAGGAAAATGGGCGTGGAATTGCCGATCGTCAATGAGGTCTTCCGCGTCATCTTCGAGGACAAGGACCCGATCCGCGCCACGACAGAACTGATGACGCGCGACGCCAAGGAAGAGCGCTGATCCGGCCGACCGCTTCCCGCCCCAGGTGAAACCTCCCGATCCGCTCGAAACGCCCGTCCGGTTCCTGAAGGGGATCGGGCCGAAACGCGCCGAAGTCCTCTCCGGACACGGCCTCGCCACCGTCCGCGACCTCCTCTCGTACTATCCGTTCGGGTACCTCGACCTCGGCAGCGTCGAGACGATCGCCTCGCTGCGGCCCGGAGCCGGGGGGGGCGCGCTCCGCTCGACGCTCGGCAGGGTGCGCACGGTCGACCTCCTCGGCCGCCCGCCGCGACAGCGGCTGGTGATCGTCCTGGAGGACGCCACCGGGTCGCTCCAGCTCGTCTTCTTCGAGGGGATCAACTTCCTGAAGCGGGCGTTCGCCCCGGGGGACACGCTCGCGGTTTCCGGGAGGGTGACGCGCTTCCGGAACAAGCTTCAGGTCGTCCACCCGATGATCGACCGGCTCGCTTCCGGACCGGAGGAGGGGGAGGCCCCGGCGGGGCTCCTTCACACCGGCGGGATCATTCCGAAGTACGGCTCGAGCCGCGACCTCCGGGAGGTCCAGCTCCACGTGAGGGGCCTCCGGACGATCATGCGCGAGGTGCTCGACCAATACCTTTCCCACGTTCCAGAACCGCTCCCGGCGTCATTGACCGCCACGCGCCGGCTCATCGGCGTCACGGAAGCGCTCGAGTCGATCCACTTCCCGGAGTCGGCCGCGGCCCTTGACGCCGCCCGGAAGCGGCTCAAGTATGAGGAACTCTTCCTCCTGCAGATGCTCCTCCTCCTGCGCCGCGATTCGGTCCGGTCGGGCCCCCCCGGAATCGGGTTCAGGGTCGAAAGCAGGCTCGCGCGCTCGTTCGTGGACGCCCTGCCGTTCAGGCTCACCGGGGGACAGATTTCGGTCATCAATGAAATCACGCGCGACATGCGCGAACCCCGCCCGATGAACCGCCTCCTCCAGGGGGACGTCGGGAGCGGCAAAACGGTCGTCGCGCTGGCGGCGGCGCTGGTCGCCGTCGACAACGGGTATCAGGCCGTCTTCATGGCCCCGACGGAGATCCTGGCGGAGCAGCATTACCGGACGATCTCGGGGTACTGCGGGCCGATCGGAGTGCCGGTCCGCATCCTGACCGGCGGGACCAGGTCGAAGGAGCGGGAGGAGATCGTGGGGATGATCGAGTCGGGGGAGCCGGGCATCTACACCGGCACACACGCGCTGATCCAGGGGGGGGTCCGTTTCGGGAGGATGGGCCTCGCCGTCATCGACGAACAGCACCGGTTCGGCGTTTCCCAGCGGCTGGCGCTCCGGCAGGGGGGAGTCTCCGCCGGGGGGGCGCAGTGCGACCTCCTCGTGATGACCGCCACCCCCATTCCCCGGACCCTTTCGATGACGCTTTACGGGGACCTGGACGTCTCGGTGATCAGGGAGCTGCCCCCCGGGAGGAAGGCGATCCGGACGGCGATAAGGTTCGAGAGGGAGAGGAGCGCGGTCTACGCCTTCCTCCGGGAGGAGCTGGCGGCCGGGCGCCAGGTCTACGTGGTCTACCCCCTCGTCGAGGAGTCGGAGAAACTCGACCTCAAAGCGGCCACGGAGTCGTTCGAGCGGCTGCGTACGGAGCATTTTCCGGAAATTTCTACCGGTCTCGTGCACGGACAGATGCCGGCGGAGCGGCGGGACGAGGTGATGGCGGCGTTCAAGGCGGGAACGATCAGGATCCTGGTGGCGACAACGGTCATCGAAGTCGGGATCGACGTGCCGAACGCCTCGGTGATGGTGATCGAACACGCCGAACGCTTCGGCCTGTCGCAGCTCCACCAGCTGCGCGGCCGCGTGGGAAGGGGGAGCGCCCAGTCCCACGCGATACTGATGGCGCCAGACTGGATGCGGACGAAGCTCGCGCAGGGGCCCGGCCTCCTCTCCGACGCTGGGGAACCCGATGAGCGGCTCGTCGCGGTACGCCGCCTGCAGATCATGCGGGAGAGTGACGACGGTTTCGAAATAGCCGAAAATGACCTGAAAATAAGGGGTCCGGGGGAATTTTTCGGAACGCGCCAGAGCGGATTGCCCCGACTCAAAATCGCCGACCTCCTCACCGACCAGGAGATCCTCGAACTGGCGAGGGCCGACGCGCTCGCGACGCTCGACCGCGATCCGCACCTTCGCCTCGCCGAACACCGGATCCTCCGGGAAGTGATCGGCAGGGAGATGAGGGAGCTCCTGCCGCTGACGCACAGCGGTTGACCGGCGCTTCCGACCCGTCGGCGGTCGCGACCGCCGCTCCACCGACCATCACACCCGCCGGCATCATCGTCCGTCCGCCCCCGATCGACCGCCAAAATTGCATTTTTTTCTTGACAAACATTTTAAATTCATTATATTAACGTGTCAACGTTGCATCATGTTCTTTGCAACACGACCTTGTCCAACTATTTGAGAGGTCTTCACGAGTTACTTGTTAGATCTTCCTTCGAGCATCACACCGCTTCACGTCGCGTTAACATACAACCAGAAGAAGGAAGGCGCGTCACAAAATACGATCACCACCGAATTCGCTGAGCCTCCGGCCGCACCAGACGCGGCAACATCCCTCCCGGAATCTTTCGACAGCCCATCGCTCTCCCCTGAACCCTCGGATGACCGCTACGCCGAGTGGGACACGCCAGAAACCATCGAAGCCGTGAGGGCCGCGCTCGCCGAAATCCACCGCGTGACGCTGATTGAAGCCGACGAGGACTTTTACGAGACCGTCCGCCGCGTCCGACCCGACATTGTGTTCAACATCGCCGAGGGGCTCAACGGCGTCTCCCGCGAGGCGCAGGTGCCGGCGATGCTCGATATGCTCCGGATCCCCTACAGCGGCGCCGATCCGCTGACCCTCGCCCTCTGCCTGGACAAGTCGCGCACGAAGGAGATCCTGAGCCATTACGGCGTCCCGACCGCCAGGTTCCGGCTGGTCGAGTCGATCACGGAGCTCCCGGCGACCGACGACCTCTCCTACCCGATGATGGTCAAGCCGCTCCACGAGGGTTCGAGCAAGGGGATCTTCAATTCCTCCCTCGTCGCCGACCGGAGGGAGCTGACCGCCGCCGTCGAAAAAATCATTTTTGAGTACCGCCAGCCGGCCCTGGTCGAGGAATTCCTCTCCGGCCGGGAATTCACCGTCGGGATCCTCGGCAACGCCCCCGACCTGAGGGTGCTCCCCCCGGTGGAGATCCGTTTCGACTCCCTTCCGAAGGGCGTCAACCATATCTATTCCTACGAGGCGAAGTGGATCTGGGACCGGTCCGACAATCCCCTCGACATTTTTGAATGCCCCGCGCGGATCGAACCGGCCCTCCTCGACGAGATCGGGGCGATCTGCTCCCGTGCCTACCGGCTGCTCCGCTGCCGGGACTGGAGCCGGATTGACGTCCGTCTCGACGGCCGGGGGCGTCCCCATATTATAGAAGTCAACCCCCTGCCCGGCATCCTCCCGAACCCGGAGGACAATTCATGCCTGCCGAAGGCGGCGCGCGCGGCCGGGATTTCCTACAACGCCCTCATTCAGTCAGCACTCGGATATGCGGCCATCCGCCACGGACTGGCCTCCGCCTCCGTTCCCCAACTCACAACCCGATAGGACGAACGCATGAGCAAGAAAGTGCACGTGTGTGTGGTGTATAACGAACCGGTCAACGGATGGGGCATCAAACGCCAGTACGTGTCCGAACACGGTATCCTCCAGATCGGCGGCGGGGCGGAGAACGGGGAGCCGGCCGAAGTGATCGATCTCTCGGAGGTCGGGGTGCTCGGGGAGATGGAGGACATCTCCAGGGCGCTCCAGAGCCAGGGGTTCAAGGCGTCGATATTCAACGTCAACGCCGACATCGTCCGGTTCGTGAAACACCTCGACGAGTCGAGGCCCGACGTGATCTTCAACCTCTGCGAGAGCGTGGGGAACGAATCGATCCACGAGATGCACGCCGTCGGGATCTTCGAACTGATGGAGATACCGTACACGGGGTCGTCGCCCCTGGTCCTCGGAACCGCGCTCAACAAGGTGCGGGTGAAGGAGTCGCTGCTTTACCACGGCCTCCCCACCCCCCGCTACCAGCTGATCGAGAACCCGCTCAAATTCACCGTCGACCCGGCCCTCACCTTCCCGCTGATCGTCAAGCCGGCCCACGAAGACGCCAGCATCGGGATCGACTCCAAGTCGATCGTCCGGTCGATCGCCGAACTCAGGCGCCGCGTGCGGCACATCCACGAACGGTTCGACCAGGCGTCGCTGGTGGAGGAGTACATCGACGGCCGGGAGCTGAACGTCGGCATCCTGGGGAACAAGAAGCCGGTGGTCTTCCCGATCTCCGAAATCGACATGTCCACGCTCCCGAAGCAGTACCCGAAAATCATCAGCTACAACGCGAAGTGGCTCAAGGGGTCGGACGAATACGAGCATACGAAGGGTGTCTGCCCGGCCGACCTTCCCGCCGAGGTGGCGGCCCAGGTCCGGGAACTGGCGCTCGCGGCGTACAAGCTCGTCGGTTGCCGCGACTACGCGCGCGTGGACTTCCGCCTGAACCAGGAGAACGCGCCGTATATCCTCGAAGTGAACCCCAACCCCGATCTCTCAGACGACGCCGGGTTCGCGAGGGCGGGCAAGGCGACCGGCCTCACGTTCGAACAACTTATCGGCAAGATCGTCGAATGCGCGCTGGAACGGATCTCCTGAGCAGCGTCCGGCCCCTCGCAGCGGCCGACAGGGGACCCCTCGAGGGGATCCTCCGCCGGACGGGGGTTTTCTCCGGCGAGGAGGTCGGCGTGGCGATGGAACTGATCGACGCGGTACTCACCAAACCGGACCAGCGCGACTACATCATTTACACCGCCGCCGGCGCGGAGGACGAGGTGCTCGGCTACTACTGCATCGGCCCGACGCCAATGACGGCGGGGACCTGGGACCTCTACTGGATCGCGGTCGATCCCGGGCACCACGGGATGGAAATCGGAAAGACCCTGCTCTCGCACGCGGAGGCGTTCGCGGCGGGGCGGGGGGGGACGCTGATGGTCGCGGAAACCTCCTCGAAGCCGTCGTACGACGGCACGAACAGGTTTTATCTGCGCAACGGATATGCCGAGGTCGCCCGGATCAGGCATTATTACCGGCCGGGGGACGATCTCGTCGTGTACGGGAAATATTTTTCATCAACAACCGAAGGATAGCACTTCATGGAACTCTGGCAGGAAATGCTCCGGCAGAGCGTCGACAGCGGCAAGGACCTGGTTGAACGTTTCGATTTCAAGCCCGAGCTCGCCGACGAGCTCAATTCCCTCTTCCACACCCGGATCAACCCCTACTACCTGAGCCTCATCCGGCACCCGGGGGACCCGATCTGGCTGCAGTGCATGCCCGACGCGAGGGAGCTCGAAGACGACGGGATGCTGGAAGACCCGCTGGCCGAGGACTCGCACAGCCCGGTCCCGAGCATCGTCCACCGCTATCCCGACCGCGTCCTGTTCCTGACCACGAGCCAGTGCTCGATGTACTGCCGCTTCTGCACCCGGAAGCGGAAGGTGGGCGACTCGTCGAAGATCAACATGAAGTTCATCCAGGACGGGATCGACTACATCGCAAAGAACCCGCAGATCCGGGACGTCATCCTCTCGGGCGGCGACCCGCTGATGCTGACCGATTTCCTCCTCGAACGCGTCATCAAAGGGCTCCGGGAGATCCCCCACGTGGAGATCATCCGGCTCGGGACGAAGATGCCGTGCGTCCTTCCGCAGCGGATCACGCCGAAGCTCTGCAAGATGCTGAAGAAATACCACCCGATCTATGTCAACACCCACTTCAACCACCCCTGGGAGTGCACCCCGGAGGCGAAGCGCGCCTGCGAGATGCTCGCCGACGCCGGGATCCCGGTGGGGAACCAGGCGGTGCTGATGAAGGGGGTCAACGACGATCCGGACGTGATGCTCGAGCTGATGCGCAAGCTCCTCACGATGCGCGTCAGGCCCTATTACCTCTACCAGGCGGATATGACGAAGGGAACCGACTACTTCAGGACGCCGGTGAGCAAGGGGCTCGAGATCATGGACAAGCTGCGCGGACACACCTCAGGGCTGGCGATCCCGGCGTACGTGATCGACGCGCCCGGCGGGGGGGGAAAGATCCCGATCCTGCCGCAGTACGTCATCGGGAGGGCGGGGAAGAACATCATCCTGCGCAATTACAAGTACGAGATCTTCACCTACCCCGACGTGGAGGAGAACCCCGCCGACCACTCTCCGCCGGTGGAGAAGAATTACAAGCGGAAGGTGAAGGCGCCGAAGAAGAACGGCAAGGCGCTCCCCGCCGAAGCGGGCGTCGAGGTGCTGACCGAATAAGCGCTGGTCCGGAAGCGCTCAACCCGGCGTTTCCGCCCGCGGAGACTCCGGTGCCGCGTCCCCGGCGGTTGTTCGCGCGCCTAGAACGCGAGCCCCAGTGGTGACGGCGAGCGTGAGGCTGTGTCCTTTCTGGATGTAGTGCGTCTCGCCGAGGACGCTCACGACGGGCGTATTCAATAACCCCCCGAAAAGACCGACATCCCATCCCCACCGGTGCTCCGCGGGGAGGTTGTGGGATGTTGCGTATCGTGATATTACCACTCCCGGATAGCCGACGTCACGCCGATGGCAGCCATAGGAAGCCTTCAGTTCATGAGCGATGATATGGCAAACTTGTATCCGATGGTTGGTGAGAATGATTGGAATATAAGTGTCATGTCAGAGGAGCCTTCAAGGAAATGTTTCCCACCCGAAGTAAACTGAAACATCACAAACAGACTTTCCTCTGTCGTCAACCGTTTATTCTTCACCCCCCCACACAAACTTTGGCCGCAATGTATCCAGGTGGTCATTGATCAGAATGATCTGAGAATCGATGCTATCGATATCGGGTGTATAACAAGGCCAGTCACTATCGACGATCAACGGTTTGATGCCGGAGGGAGTGATGAGGACGGGTGCCTGACAAGGCCAGCTGGTGTTGTTGAGGGTTATTAAAAAGAGGAGGGAATCTACATCGGTAATATTTCAATAATATCGTTGATGCGAGGCGCTGAAACGTAATCCCTTTTTCCAGTCGTAGAGCAGTCCGGTACTCGCCTTGAGTAGCGCGTCATACTCCTTCCCGAACTTGATCGAGTCGATCATTGTCGTGTCTCTCAATTGATTCATCCGCGCGATGGCCGCAAGTACCCGCGGCACATAAGGAGTCACAATCACCTTAATATTATTCCGTTGATCATAGAGATTATGAGCCATTCCGGATATGAGGACAGTGATACAATCCCGATTCGTCCAACTGCCCGGCGACGTTACAACCAGCTCATCGCTCCCCGCGAAACAACCGGAAACGGAGCTCAGGGCAATGCAGCCGCAAAATAACGCAACGTAGTGTCTCACTCTGGCGGCGAAGCACGGAGCGGCCATCATCGGGCTGCGTCATCGGGGAAACAAATACGCCGGTGGTTTGGTCCTCGCCTGCAGCCGTAGTGCGAGTGCCCGGCAACGAGCGAGTCCAGCCTGATTTTACAGTTGATAGC
>CAZQSM010000032.1:0-25439 GCA_964596065.1 uncultured Chlorobiaceae bacterium
CGGGCGACAAGGTCCGGAAGGACGAAACCCTGCTCGAGATCAGCACCGACAAGGTCGATTCCGAGATCCCGTCGCCGGCCTCCGGCGTCGTCACCCGGCTCCTCTACGCCGAACAGACGACCGTGGCCGTGCGCGAGGTGATCGCCGAAATCGACACCGACGCCTCAGCGGCCGTGAGCAAGGATCCCCCGGCGACCAGGACGCCCTCCGCGGCGCCGGCCGGGAAGGAAGCCGGCGCCCCACAAGTCGCCGCACCCCAACCTCCGGCTCCGGCGCCGGTCCCGAAACCGGCCGCGCCCCAGGCCCCGGCGGCCGGGTCCGCGACCCGGGTGCCCTCCGCGGCGCCGATCCCAGGAAGGTTTTATTCCCCGCTGGTGCTGAACATCGCCCGTGAGGAAAACATCCCGATGCAGGAACTCGAAACCGTCCCGGGTACCGGCGAGGGGGGGAGGGTCACCAAGAAGGACCTGCTCGCGTACGCCGCCGCCCGGAAGGCGGGCGCGCCGTCGGGAGATCCGGGACCGGCCTTCGGCGGCGCCCCGGCGCCCCAGCCGGCCCACACTCCGCCCCCGGCCGCGCCGAGGATCGAGAGCCTGCTCAAGCCGGTCGACGGCGGGGAGCTGGCGAAGAAATATCCGCCGCCCGGCCACGAGATCCGGCAGATGAGCAACATCCTGATCAAGATGTCGGAGCACATGGTCCGGAGCGTGCACACCTCGCCCCACGTCTACGCCGTCCACGAATGCGACATGACGAACGTCGACAAGGTCCGCCGCCGGAACGCCGATTCGTTCCTGAAGCGCGAAGGGTTCAAGCTCACCTACACCCCGTTCATCTGCGACGCCATCGTCAGGGCGATCAAGGAGTACCCGCTGATCAATTCGCTGATCGAGGGGGACAAGATCGTCCTGAAGAAGTTCGTCAACCTCGGGATGGCGGTGGCCTCCGAGAACGGCCTCATCGTTCCGGTCATCAAGAACGCGGAGGAGAAGAACTTCATCGGCCTCGCGCGGGCCATCAACGACCTGGCGACGCGGGCCCGCTCCAAACGCCTCACGCTCCCCGATATCGAGGGCGGGACGTTCACGATGACGAATTACGGGGTGTTCGGGACGATGATCGGGGTCCCGATCATCAACCAGCCGCAGGTCGCCATCCTGGGCACGGGCTCGATCGAAAAGCGCGCGGTGGTCATCAACGACGCCATCGCCATCCGGTCGATGGCGTACTTCACCCTGGCGTTCGACCACCGCATCCTCGACGGGGCACTCGGCGGATCCTTCCTCGAGGCGATCGCGCGTCAGCTCGAGGGCTACGACGAGCGGCTGGTCATCTGATGGACCTCCTCATCCAGGAAATACCGGGGGCGCCCGTCGGGGTCCCTCCCGGAAGCGGGCCGGGTCCGGGGGGAGGGCCGGGCGCCGGCCCGGCCAGGAGGCCCGAGTGGCTCAAGGTGAAGGTCCCCTCGGGCGAGAATTACGCGCGGCTCAAGGGGCTCATCGACCGGCACCGGCTCCACACGGTCTGCGAGGAGGCGCGCTGCCCGAACATGGGGGAGTGCTGGCACAACGGCACGGCGACCTTCATGATCCTGGGCGACGTCTGCACCAGGAGCTGCGGCTTCTGCGCGGTCAAGACGGGGAAGCCGGAAGGGCTCGACGCGGGGGAACCCCGCCGGGTGGCGGAGGCGGTCAGGATCATGGGGCTCCGGCACGCCGTCATCACGTCGGTGAACCGCGACGAGCTCTACGACGGGGGCGCGCAGCTGTTCGCCGAAACCATCAGGCTGACGCGCGAGCTGAACCCCGCGACGACGATCGAGGTACTCATCCCGGATTTCCGGGGGGACGAATTCGCCCTCGACATCGTCCTCGGTTCCTTCCCCGACATCCTCAACCACAACGTCGAAACCGTGCCGCGCCTCTACGGGACGGTCCGGCCCCAGGCGAAATACGAGCGGAGCCTCGAACTCCTCGCCCGCGCGAAGCGGCGGGGCTTTACCACCAAGACCGGGATGATGCTCGGGATCGGGGAGCGGCCCGACGAGGTCATGCCGGTCATGCGCGACCTCCGGGGGGTCGGCTGCGACATCCTGACCCTCGGCCAGTACCTTCGCCCGTCGAAGGACCACCTTCCGGTCGACCGGTACGTCGACCCGGACGAATTCGCGTCCCACCGCTCGGCGGGGCTCGCAATCGGCTTCCGCCACGTGGAATCGGGGGCGCTCGTGCGCAGCTCCTACCACGCCGAGGGACAGTCCGGTTCCGGCCGGGCGGCAGCGCGGTCCCGCTGAACCAGGTCCGGATCGCGATCATGGGGCCGAAGGGCCTTGCCTCTCAGCATAATATTGTGTAAATTAATCTGCTTCACCTAAAATACCCCTCAAATTTCACCAAATTCTAAGGATTACGCCAGTGGCGATGGGGCAAAAGCTTACCCATTCCTTCAAGGAATCTGAAGTAAGCAAGAAATGGTACATCGTGGACGCATCCGGCCAGACGCTCGGCCGCATCGCCAGCCACACAGCGCGCCTCCTCCGGGGCAAGCACAAACCGACGTTCACCCCCCACACCGACTGCGGAGATTTCGTGGTGGTCATCAACGCGGACAAGGTGAGGCTCACCGGGAAGCGGGAAGAACTCAAAACCTATTTCCACTACACCGGGTATCCCGGCGGCGCCACCGTCCGGTCGTTCCGCGACGTGATGCGGAAGAACCCCTCCGAGGTCGTCTACATGGCGGTGAAGGGGATGATCCCCCACAACCGGCTCGGGGCCCGCGTCGTGAAGAAACTCAAGATTTACAACGGTTCCGTCCATCCCCACACGGCGCAGCAGCCGGAGCCGATCACCTTTTAAGGAGCTTCTATGTCGAGCAACCCCCATTCCGTATTCGCCACCGGCCGCCGCAAGACGTCGGTCGCGAGGATCACGATGAAACCCGGGTCCGGGAAGATCAGCGTCAACGACTGCCCGATCGAGGAATATTTTTCGCTTGAGACGCAGCGCACGGAGGTGTTGCTGCCGTTCGTCACGACCGAGACCGCGGGCAAGTACGACGCGATCATCAAGGTGCGCGGCGGGGGATTGAGCGGGCAGGTCGGGGCGATCAAGCTGGGGATCGCGCGTGCGCTGGTGGACCTCCACGGCGACCTGCGGGGCACGCTCCGCCAGAACGGCTTCCTGACGCGCGACCCCAGGATGGTCGAGCGGAAAAAATACGGCATGCGGAAGGCCCGCAAGCG
Organism: uncultured Chlorobiaceae bacterium; assembly: GCA_964596065.1. GTDB lineage: Bacteria > Bacteroidota > Ignavibacteria > UBA10030 > SZUA-254 > SZUA-254. The sequence continues at coordinate 3,245 of CAZQSM010000032.1, forward strand.
GTTCCAGTTCTCCAAGCGCTGATCCACACGATCCATCCCGCGGCGCGATCGCCGCGGCGCAACACCGGCTCCATCGTCCATCATACATACGGCCCGATCCCCCCGGGGGTGTTTTCACCGCGTCAATCGACGGTGGGAATCCCGGGCGGGAGATGACGGTCGTAGAAGAACAACACACATAGGAGAAACACCCAATGCCACGTGTCGAACTCGCCGACCTGCTGAACGCGGGCGCCCATTTCGGGCACCTGACGCGCCGCTGGAACCCCCGGATGAAGCCGTTCATCTTCATGGAACGGAACGGCATCCACATCATCGACCTCAAGAAAACACAGGAACTCCTGGAAATCGCCTGCAACGCCATCGGGAACATCGCCTCCGAGGGGCGCCGGATCCTCTTCGTGGGCACCAAGAAGCAGGCGAAGATGATCATCGAGGAGGAGGCGAAGCGCTGCCAGCAGTTTTACGTGTCGGAGCGGTGGCTCGGAGGCATGCTGACCAACTTTTCCACCATCCGCAAGAGCGTCAAGCGGCTGACGAACATCGAGAAGATGGAGACCGACGGCACCTACGACAAGCTGACGAAGAAGGAGACGCTCGTGCTCGACCGCGAGAAGGAGAAGCTCGCCCGCGTCCTCTCGGGGGTGGTCGAGATGACCCGCCTGCCCGGGGCGTTGTTCGTCGTCGACATGAAGAAGGAAGACATTTCCGTCAAGGAGGCCACCCGCCTCGGCATTCCCGTTTTCGCGATCGTGGACACGAACTGCGATCCGCGCATCGTCGATTACCCGATCCCGGCGAACGACGACGCGATCAAGTCGATCCAGACCATCACCCGCTACATCAGCGAGGCGATCATCGAGGGGATGCAGCGGAAGGCCGAGGGCGCGGAACTCGCCGAGCTGGCGAAGGCCGACGCCGCCGAGGAGCAGGCCGAAAAACAGCAATAACCCAAACGCAAGCGGAGAACGATCAATGAGCACGGCAACAACCGACATTTCACCCGAGCGCGTCAAGACCCTGCGCGACAGGACCGGCGCCGGAATGATGGACTGCAAGAAGGCGCTGTCCGAGGCGGGCGGCGACCTCGAAAAGGCGATCGACATCCTCCGGAAGAAGGGCGCCGCGACCGCGGAGAAACGCGCGGACCGCGCGACGAACCAGGGCGTCGTCGAGGCCTACATCCACGCCGGGGGGCGGATCGGCTCCATCGTCGAAGTCAACTGCGAGACCGATTTCGTGGCGAAGACCGACGACTTCCGGGCACTCGCCAGGGACGTCGCGATGCAGATCGCGGCGATGAACCCGCTCTTCATCCAGCGCGAGGACGTCACCCAGGAGACGCTCGACCGCGAAATGGACATCTACCGGACGCAGGCCCGCAACGAGAAGAAGCCCGACAACATCATCGAGCGCGTCGCGACGGGCAAGCTCGAGAAATTCTTCCAGGACACCTGCCTCACGGAGCAGACCTTCATCAAGGATTCGTCCAAGACGATCAAGGACCTCGTCCTCGAACTCACGGCGAAGACCGGCGAGAAGGTGACCATCCGGCGATTCAAGCGGTTCCACCTCGGGGAAAACAGCTGACGGCGATCCAACCGACGCCCGGACTGCGCCGCGTTTCATCGATGTCATGAAAAGCAAAGCCAGATACCGCCGAATACTCCTCAAGCTGAGCGGCGAGGCCCTGATGGGCCGGAAGCGGTTCGGCATCGATCCCGAAGTCCTCGGCCGGTATGCCGACGAGATCGGCAGCGTCCAGGAGCGGGGCGTGCAGGTCGGCATCGTCATCGGCGGCGGCAACATCTACCGGGGGGTGGAGAATTCCTCCGACGGCGTCGAACGGGTGGTCGGCGACCAGATGGGGATGCTCGCCACGATCATCAACGGCCTCGCCCTGCAGGGCGCCCTCGAACACCGCGGCATCTTCACCCGCCTCCAGAGCTCCATCACAATGGACGAGATCGCCGAGCCGTTCATCCTGAGGCGGGCGATCCGCCACCTCGAGAAGAACCGCGTGGTCATCTTCGGCGCGGGCACCGGGAACCCCTACTTCACCACCGACACCGCCGCCGTCCTGCGGGCGGTGGAGATCAAGGCCGACGTGCTCCTCAAGGGCACGCGCGTCGACGGCGTCTACAGCGCCGACCCCGAAAAACACCCCGGCGCCTCGCTCTTCCCGAAAATCTCCTACAGCGACGTGATGCGGAAGGACCTGAAGGTGATGGACCTGACCGCGATCACCCTCTGCAAGGAGAACAACATGCCGATCATCGTCTTCAACATGAACAAGCCGGGGAACCTCGAGCGCCTCGTCACGAAGGGCAGGGTCGGCACGGTCGTCTCCGGACTGGAATGACATCCCACACAACCAGAGGCCCGATATGGTGAAAGACATCCTCAAGCAGACCGACGACAAGATGAACAAGGCCGTGGAGGTCGTCCGGAGCGAGTTCGCCAAGATCCGGACGGGGAAGGCCACCACCGCGCTCCTCGACGGCGTCAAGGTCGACGCGTACGGTTCCCCGATGACCCTCAACCAGGTCGCCAACCTGAGCATCCCCGACGTCCACACCATTTCGATCCAGCCGTGGGACAAGAACATGATCGGTCCGATCGACAAGGCGATCCAGAGTGCGAACCTCGGCCTCAACCCCGTGGCGGACGGCGGCGTCATCCGGGTGCCGATCCCCCCGCTGAACGAGGAACGACGCCGCGACCTCGTCAAGCTGATCAAGAAATTCGCCGAGGAGGGGAAAATCGCCGTCCGGAACATCCGCCGCGACGCCATCGAGCACCTGAAGAAATCGGAAAAGGCGGAGCATTTTTCGGAGGACGAACGGAAACGGGGCGAGGCCGAGGTGCAGAAGATGACGGACAGGCACATCAGGGACATCGACGCGCTCGTCGGCCTCAAGGAGAAGGAAATCATGGAGGTCTGACCTCCGGCGCGGCCGGCTGCCGTGCACGATGACGCGGGCCGGGAGGAGCCATTCCCCCGGCCCGTCCCCGTTTCAGGCCCCGCGGATGGCGCAACAACCGCGGGCCCGCCCCGTATACAACCGTAGAATGGCACAACCGGAGACCATGACCCTCAACACGGAACAGAACGGATTGCGGCGGCTCTACAAGTCGCGGCGCGTCCGGATGATCGACGGCGTCTGCGGGGGGATCGCGGAGTATTTCAGCGTGGACGTCACCATCATCCGCCTGCTCTTCGTCCTCCTCGGGCTGATGGGGGGGACCGGCCTGCTGGTCTACATCACCGCGATGATCATCATGCCGACGAACCCGGATTTCATGGCGGCCCCCGAACCGCAGCGCCAGCAGGGGAACGGCCTCAGGTTCTGGGGGATCGTGCTCATCCTCATCGGGGCGACGGCGCTGTTCGTCAACCTGGGATGGCTCACCGGCTACTCGTGGTGGTCCTTTTCCGGCACGGTCGTCCTGCCCGTCCTGATGATCGGGGTGGGGCTCTTCATCGTCTTCAGCCTCCGCGGCCGGCAGGCCGCGGCGGGGGATCCATCAACCACAACCGCGGGAGAACACGCCATGGCACAGGAACCGGTGAAGGAACTGCGCAGGTCGATCCGTAACAGGAAGCTCTTCGGCGTCTGCGGGGGGCTCGGTGACTATTTCTCGGTCGACCCGACGATCGTCAGGCTGATCTTCGTCGTGCTCGTGTTCGCGTCCTTCGGATGGGCCCTGCTCATCTACATCGCCCTCGGGATCCTGATGCCCGAGGAAAAACTGCCCGCCATCTCGTGAACGGGGGGGCAATGGCACGCACCGCGACGCGCGTATCGGTCCTCGGGATCTTCCTCATCGCCGTGGGATCGCTCCTGCTTCTGAAGAAATTCGGCGTGATCGACCTCCACGCCAGGGAGATCCTCTGGCCGTCCCTGTCGCTGCTCGGGCTCTTCCTCGCGGGTCGGGGGCTGGCGGAGGGGAGGAGGGGAAAGATCTTCGGCGGCACGCTCCTCTTCCTGTACAGCCTCTTCTTCCTCCTCCGCTCGTCCGGGAGTTATGACATCCCGGTCGGGACGATCTTCCCGGCGACGTTCATCATTTTCGGCATCGTGTTCGTGATGCTCTTCGTCAACCGGACGGCCGAGTGGTACTACCTCGTGCCGGGGCTCCTCCTGCTGCTCGTCGGCGCGTCGATGATGCTGACCGAATACGGGTACTGGTACGGGTGGGAAATCCGCGAGATGGTGAAGACCTGGTGGCCGCTCGCGCTGGTGCTGATGGGAGGCGGGATGCTGCTCAGCAGGAGGAACCGCTCAACCCCGGGGGATCCCCCCGTTACCGCCTCCGCCCCGGAAGATCACCGTCCGGCCTGAGCTCGCCCCTCCCCCTCTCCGGGATCAGTGGGCCTCCAGCCAGTTGTCGCCCACCCCCACGTCGGCGACCACGGGCACCGAGAGTGTGATCGCCCCTTCCATCGCCTCCCGAACAATCGCCGTGAGCCCCTCGATCTCTCCGGCCGGCGCCTCGAACACCAGCTCGTCGTGCACCTGGAGGAGCATCTTCGCGCGGAGTTTCGCCTTCGGGATCGCGGCGTGGATCCGGATCATCGCCACCTTGATCATGTCGGCCGCGGTCCCCTGGATCGGCATGTTGATCGCCTGCCGCTCGGCGTTGCTCCGCACCGGGAAATTCCTGCTGTTGATCTCGGGAAAATAGCGTTTCCGCCCGATCAGCGTCGAAACGAAACCGTCCCGCCGGGCGGCCTCGATCGTTCCCCCGATGTACCCCCTGACTCCCGGAAACCGCTCAAAGTAGGTGGCAATGATCTCCTTCGCCTCGGCCTGCGGGATCCCCAGCCGCGTGGCGAGGCCGAAGGGCCCGATGCCGTACATGATCCCGAAATTGACCTCTTTCGCCCTGCGGCGCATCTCCCTCGTCACCCCGGCGGCGGCCACCCCGAACACGGACGCCGCCGTGGTCGTGTGGATGTCCTCGCCGTTCCGGAACGCGTCGGTGAGGCCCGCGTCGGCGCAGACGTGCGCCATGATCCTCAGCTCGATCTGCGAATAATCGGCGGAGAGGATCCGCCATCCCTTCTGCCCCGGGACGAACGCCCGGCGAATGCTCCCGCCCAGCTCCGTGCGGATCGGGATGTTCTGGAGGTTCGGGTCGCTGCTCGAGAGGCGGCCGGTGAGCGCGACGGTCTGGTTGTACGACGTGTGCACCCGTCCCGTCGCCGGGTTGACGAGTGCCGGCAGTGCGTCGACGTAGGTCGATTTCAGCTTCTGGACCTGGCGGTATTCGAGGAGCTGCCCGACGATCGGGTGCCGGTGCTTCAGCGCTTCCAGCACGCCGACGTCGGTCGAGAAGCCCGTTTTCGTCTTACGGACCGTGGGGAGGGAGAGGGTCTCGAAGAGAACCTTCCCGAGCTGTTGCGTGGAATTCACGTTGAACTCGCACCCCGCGTGGCCGTGGATCCCCCGCGTGAGGGTGTCGATGGTCGCCTCGAGTTCCTTCGAGAGGTCGGCGAGGTAGGGGATGTCGAGGGTGATGCCGGTCCGTTCCATCCCCGCCAGCACTTCGATCAGCGGGAACTCGACGCCCGCGCAGATCTCCCGCATCCCGGCGTCGAGCTTCTCCCCGATGGCCCCGCAGAGCCTGAGCGTGACGTCGGCGTCCTCGGCGGCGTACGCCGCCAGCTGCCCCGGCTCCACGTCGCGGATGTCCTTCCGGGCCCGCCCGGTCCCCGTGAGGTCGTCGAAGGTGATCGTGCGGTATCCCAGGTGTTCGGCGGCGAGTGCGTCCATGTTGTGCGTCCCGTCGGGCCTCAGGATGTAGCTGGCCACCATCGTGTCGAAATGGACGCCGGCGAGATCGACGCCGTGCGCGGCGAAGACCAGCATGTCGAATTTGATGTTCTGCCCCCCCTTCTTCAGCGCGGGGTCGGCCAGGAGGGGGCCGAGGATCTCCGCAACGGAGCTCCAGGGGAGGCCGGTCCGTTTCCGCGCCGCCGCGGCTTCCCCCGGCGGCCCGTCCGGAGCGCCCGCCGGGATCCGGTCATCCAGGATCGGGATGAACCAGGCGCTCCCGGGTTCGACCGCCAGCGAGATCCCCACGAGCTCGGCCCGCAGTGCGTCGGTCGATGTGGTCTCGGTATCCACCACGAGGAGTCCGGCCTTCCGGAGCCGCGGTGAGATCGCGCGCAGGTCCTTCAGCGTCGAAACGGTGACATAGTCATGGGGGGTGGAGGAGAGGTCGGCGAGGGCCGACGATCGGATCGGCGACGCGCCGGCCGCCGCCCGCGGCGCCCCGGGACCGGTCGCGGCGTCATCTCCGCTCCCGGGCCCGCCGGGGCCATCGTCCCCGGACTCTCCCTCCGCATCCTCCCGCTCGAATTTCTTCAGGAGCGCCCGGAATTCGAGCTCCGCGAAGAGGCGCCGGAGCCGCGGGCGATCGGGCGGGCGCGCCACGAGGTCGGAGATCGCCGCGGAGACCGGCGCCGAGGTGTCGATCGTGACCAGTCGCCGCGAGAGGAAGGCGGTCTCCCTGAATTCCTCGAGCTTCCGGCGCACGCCCTTCTGGGGGATCCGTTCCAGGTTTCGGTAGAGGTTTTCGAGCGTCTCGAATTCCCTGATGAGCGGGATGGCCGTTTTGTCGCCGATGCCCCGCACCCCGGGCACGTTGTCCGATTTGTCGCCGACGATCGCCAGCACCTCGGTGACGAGCGCGGGACGCACGCCGAACTTCGCCGTGACGGCCCGCTCGTCGAGCAGTTCCCACTCGTCGCCCCGCGTTCCCGGCCTGTACATCCTGATCAGGGGGGAGATGAGCTGCATGAAATCCTTGTCGCCGGTGACCAGGTATGTTTCGATCCCCGCCCGTTCTGCCATCCGGGCGAGGGTGCCCATCACGTCGTCCGCCTCGAAACCCGGAAGCTCCAGCCCGGGCACGCTGAAGGCGTTCACGACCTCCTTGAGCTTGTCGAGCTGCCCCGACATGTCCTCCGGCATTTTTTCCCTGGTGGCCTTGTACTCCCCGTACATCCTGTGCCGGAACGTCGGCTCCTTCGTGTCGAACACGACGGCGATATGGTCCGGCTTGTCCTCGTTGAGGATCTTCATCAGCGTGTTGACGAAGCCGAAGATCGCGCTGGTGTTCTCCCCCCGGGAATTGATCAGGGGCCTGCCGATGAACGAAAAATAGGCGCGATAGGCGAGTGCCATCCCGTCGAGGAGGAACAGCTTTTCCGGGGACGAGCGGTTGGATTGTTTCGCTGGCATGCTGCTGCGGTCCGATCGGGGATGTGAGTGTTCCAGTATAGGAATTTTCCCTCAGGGGGGCAACCCCGGAACCGGGGTCAGGCCGGGCCGTCGGCGTCCCGGGCGATGGGTGGTACCGGCGCCGTCGGCGACGGCGACGCCCCGGCCTCCGGCGCCTTCCGGTCGATGTCGGACCGCCAGACCGTGAGGGCGATCAGGAGGAAGATGACGCTGTTCACGCTGAACACCGAAATGATCCCGAAGTGTTCGGCGATGAACCCGCCCGCGAGGGGGCCGAGCGAATTGCCCAGGATGGCGAGGCTCGAGGCGATCCCGATGATTCCCCCGCGGCGCGCGGGCGGGACATGGTGGTTGGTCAGGGAAAAAAGCGAGTGGAGGATCCCCCCGCGGAAAAAACCGAGTCCCGCGCGGAGGAAACCGAGGGAGACGAGTCCCGGAACGACCATGTGCGCCGCGTAGGCGACGCCGGTGCCGGTGGCGGCGATGGCGAGGTTGGTCCGGTATCCGATCCGGTCGTTTCGCCTCCCCCACCAGGGGGCGGAGACCACCATCGCGATCCCCGCGATGGAGAAGATGACCCCCACGATCGTGGTGATGTACCTGGTCGAGGTCCTGAACTGCTCGACGAAGAGCGCGAAGATCGGTTCGATCATCAGTGCGCCCGCCTGGGCCGAGAGGATCAGGAGCCCGATCGTGCGGAGCCTCCGGTCGGACGCGACGTACCGGATGTTTTCGAGGACCGTCGGTTGCGGACCCGGCGGGGCGGCGTGCGCCTCCTCGCGGACCATCCGGATGATGATGATCCCGCCCAGGCCGCAGGCCCCCGCGGTGATGAAGAAGATGTCGTGGTATGACATCACGTCCGCCAGGACGCCGCCGATCGCCGGCCCGAGGACCGTGCCGCCGGCCGTCGCAGTCTGCAGCAGCCCCAGCGCGTATCCGATATGATTCGAGGGGGTGGTGATCGACACGAGGGCGAGCGAGGCGGCGATGTACCCGCTGATGAGGCCCTGCAGCAGCCTGAAGGCGAGGAGCTGGTAGACGTCCCCCGACATCCCGATCAGGATCTGGGAGAGGGCGAGGCCGAAGATGGCCCGCACGACCATCAGTTTGCGGCCGTACCGGTCGCCGAGCGTCCCCCAGACCGGTGTGGCGACGAAGGCGGTGAGGAACGGGGCGGCGAAGATCAATCCCGACCAGCGCGCCAGCTCCTGGTCATTCGTGACGCCGAGGTCCCGGATGTAGAAGGGGAGGAAGGGGACGATCAGGTTGACGCCCACCATGGCCAGGAATTGCGTGCCCCAGAGGACGTAGAGGTTTTTCTTCCAGTATTGCATTCGGGTCGGAAAACATACCCAAATCGTGATTCATTTCAAAAACCGTCAGGAGATTTTTGTTCTCACGCCGATTCTCTTTATCTTGTCGCGCCCGACGATGACCATCTACCTGATCATGCTGTTCCAGTCGCTCCTGGCGAGCGGCACCCACATCGTCGCGAAGGCGACGGTCACCGACGTCAACCCCCTGACGCTTACGCTGCTCCGGTCGACCTTCGCCGCGCTCATCCTGCTCGGCATCGCCCTCATCCGGAGGGCCCCCCTCGGCGTCGACCGCGCCGACCGGAACCGCTTCCTCCTCCTGAGCGCGCTCGGGGTGCCGCTGAACCAGTTCCTTTTCCTGTCCGGTCTCCAGGCGTCGAAGGCTACGAACGCCGCGCTCTTCTACGGGACCACCCCGGCGCTGGTGCTGCTGCTCGCGGTGCTGATGAGGAAGGAAGGACCATCGGCGCTCAGGCTCACCGGCGTTCTCGTGGCGTTCGCCGGGATCCTCCTGGTGGTCTTCGAGCGGGGGGTGGAGATCGGGCTGGGGACCATCGCCGGCGACGCGATGCTGCTCGCGGCCGTGGTGGCGTGGGCGCTCTACACGGTCCTGGGGAAGGAGATGATCCAAAAATATGGCGCGCTCCACGCCACATCGGTGACCCTCGTCTGGGGTTCGGCGATGTTCCTCCCGATCGGCCTCCCCGACGCGGCAACGTTCGATTATTCCACGCTTACCACCGCCGATTTCGGTGGAATCGCCTACCTGGCGATAGCCACGTCGATCGTCGCCTACCTGATCTGGTATTACGCCCTGGGAAAGCTCGCCCCGAGCAAAGTCGCCGTTTTCGCGAATTTCCAGCCGCTCCTGACGATGCTCCTCGCCTGGATGCTCCTGGGGGATATTTTGACCCCCCGGTTCCTCCTCGGGGCGGGCGTGACGCTCGCCGGTGTCGTCCTGACCGAAATCGGCTGATCGGGCCACGCGGCACGGTTCGATTGATTTCACACCCCCTTTTCTCTATATTATCCATCCGGTTACGGTTTTTCCGGCAGATCCCCGGCGTGGGGAGACCCGGAGGGTTCGCCTAATGGTATGGCAGCAGTCTTGAAAACTGCCGTCCTTCGGGACATGGGGGTTCAAGTCCCTCACCCTCCGCAACGGGAGCATCCAATGACAGTCGACGAACGGAAAAAATATTCTGAAACCCTCCTCCTCGAAATCCTCGAGCGCCTCGGCGCCAACGAGGGATTCAAGGGGCAGCTTGAGGCATTTTCCGGCCTCCCCGCGGGCAGGGTCGCCGAGCGCCTGGTGAAGCAGTTCGAAAACTCCCTTTCCGCGCAGATGCGCGACCTCCTCATCAATCTCATCCAGCAGGACATCAACGCCGAAAAGGAGATCGCGGCCGCCATGAAGGAGCAGGAGGCCCGCGCCGCCCAGCGGCAGAAACAGGCCCGCGAGGCGAAGGAGGCGGCGGAGGCCCGGAGGAAGGAGGAGGCGAGACTGGCCGAAGAAAGCCGCAGGGCGGCGGAGGTCCGGAAGGCCGACGAGTCCGGGAGGAAGGCGGCTCCGCCGGCCCCCGGGACCGGGAAGCCGTCGCGCGTCCACACTCCACCCGAAGTCCCGTCCGTCTACGAGGTACCCTCGTCGGTCAAACCCGCGGCGTCGATCATGGAACATTTCGGTACCCGGGAGGCACTTCCCACCGAGCCGATCGATTTCGAGCCCGGGGCCGACGACTGGCTCTACCTCTACGGGTTCTGTTACGCGCCCGAGACGTCGGGGAAGGGGGTCCCCGTGAAGAAACTCGCCATCAGGGGATTCGACCGGAAGAACGACATTTTCCTGCTCGACTACGGCGACATCAGGTTTTTCGTCAGCCGCATCACCGCGTCCGATTATACCGCCGACAAGGGGGGCAAGCCGACGCTCGACCCGCAGAAGTCAGTCTGGTACCGCTACGACCACGAAAAGATCATCAACCTCCTCCGGACGACGGAGGTCATCGTGCCCCTCAACGCCTGGTCGATCTTCCGCGGCCTCGGGGAGGTGACGAGGATGATCGAGGACCGCTACGTGGACCTGCTCCGCACCCTCATCGACGCCCACGACGCCACCGAGTGGGAGGTCGAGGTGTTCGGCAACGACGACCACATCATCAAGCTCCCGACGATCACGCAGGAAGGGAAGGTGCGGACGTCGGAGCGTGAATCGAGGCACGTCCAGTCGAAGGGGAGGGACGTGAAGCACGTCGAACGGCTCATCTTCCGCGAGAAGACGATCGCGCAGGAGATCCACAGCAACCTGCTCTATTACGCCCAGCGCGGGAAGCTCGACCACATGATCCGGCTCGACAGCGCGTTCATGACCGACTGGAAATCGATCCTCGTCTGCCGGTACACGGTGCAGAAGGACAAGCGGAAAAAATTCTGCGAGGGGATCAACAGCATCTACGACACCTACGATGAATACCACCTGACGGTCCGGGTGATCAATCCGACCGCGCTCATCAGGCTGGCAGAAGCCTGAGGCCGGCCCCCCGATGTCGGCCCGCGACACATTCGAGTGGTACCTCACGACCCAACTCGGGAAGCCGTCCCCTGAACTGGAGCGCTTCATCAGGACCCAGCGGGCCTATTTTTTCACGCTCCGGAGCGAGGATGAGCGGCAGCGTTTCGTGGAGTGGGTGATGGGGGCGGCCGCGCGGCTTGTCGGATCGGAACTGCATTCCCCGCCAGCCCGGCAGGGGGGAAAAGCTGTTGGAAAGTAAACCCCGTTTCACTATATTAACAGCCGTACAGCCAATCCCTGTCTGTCCACCAGTTTCACCCCCGGGGTCGTAGTTCAGTTTGGTTAGAACGCCTGCCTGTCACGCAGGAGGTCGCGGGTTCGAGTCCCGTCGGCCCCGCCCGGAAAGAAAACCCGCCAAACGGCGGGTTTTCTTATTTTATCGGCCCGATCCAAAGTACCCGGAATGTCGTACCTCCCCCGTGGTGGCGTTCCGGGCTGGAACGACTGAAAAAGGGAAAAGAACGACAGGCAATATACAATAGACGATTACTGTAACACCCGCTAAAATCCACCAATATTCATCGCAACAAGCCTCCCGGGTTGGGAATGACCGGCGGACCCAGGAAGTGAAATTCCGATGGATGCTCCCGTTTCCGATCGAAAGGGTTCGAATTTCAGCGGACCGGTTTTGGTCTCCCCGCCGAACGGGAAATTCGTTCCCGGGTGATGTTGTGAGAAATATGGCCGCGGAGGCCACTTTTTTTCACAAAGTACTTGACACTGAAACGAAGTTTTGCTACACTTCAATGGAATATGGGACCGTGCGCGTCCCTCCACTCCATACCTTTTACAAAGTTTTCATCTAATTTTTTTCCAAAACAGGTTTGCATAATTTTTTTTCCCGGCATCCTGCTATCGACGTTTTTAATTTTTCATCTCGCCGGGGTGCGGCGCCGTGGTTTTTTATGATCGCGCCTTCACTCACATCGAGAATAAACATCGGCAGGAGTCTTTCACTATAGTCCTTGTGATGAAGGTTTCTCACATCCACCCCGTCGATACCAGCCGCGCGATCCATCCCGGGTCGTGCTTCTCCCTGTTTGCAGCGCATGATGGCCGCACATTCAATTCCCGAAAATTAAAACCAAAATCCACTCAATTCACTAATCCACATCAATCCACATTTATCCTTGTAGGAGGATGTATGAGAAATCTACGACTGGTTGTCACAGTCCTTCTCTTTGGTGTCCTTCTGACATCGCTGGCCGCGGCCGGCGACGTCACGAAGTCGACGAGCCAAAGGGTCGAGCGGATCGACCTGCTCGATCAGGCGGAAGGACCCATGGTCAAAGCGGTTCAGAAATCGCGGACGCTCACGGCGGCCGTGGTCAATGAACCGACCATGCCAACCGAACCGCTGCCGTTTGCCGCTCCACTCTCCGGCAGTTATACGATCGGCGTCGCGGGAGATTTTATTAACCTGACGACTGCCGTCGGGGCGTTGAACGCCCTTGGCGTCAGTGGCGCGGTGACGTTCAATTTCCTGGACGCGACGAACTACAGCAGCCCCGTCGTCATCGGCGCGATCACCGGAGCGAGCGCGGTCAACACCGTGACGTTCAGGCCCGCGGCGGCGACCGCGGTCACGATCTACTTCGAGGGCGCCTCGTACAACGGCAAAGGCCTCACCCTTGACGGCGCGAAGTGGGTGACCTTCGACGGCGTGAACACCGGCGGCGCGAGCCTCACGCTCGACTGGCGCGCGGCGTCAGCGTTCCCGTACGACGATCCCTATGGTGCGACGGTGTACATCGCCGGTTCGGCTGGCGGGACCTCGAACCTGACGGTCAAGAACATGACCATCAACGGGCGTCTGGACAATGCGTCCTATATGCTCGCCGAGGATCTTCGGTCGGCGATCTACATCAACAACCTCGCCGGCGGCGTCAACCATCTGACGATCAGCGGCAACACGATCATCAATGCGCACAACGCCATCTATTCGTTCAACGCGGGCGCGGCGACGGCTCCCTACAACCTGAAGATCATGGACAACAACATCGGCAACGCGTTCGGCGGATACGTCGCCGAGGGTATTGCGGCCAACCGTGTCGACTCCGCGACCATAAGCGGAAACACGCTTGACGGTTTGTTGTACAACGAGATCATTTATTACACATACAGCAGTCTCACCAACGTGTCGGGTGCATATTTCGTCTACCCGCTCGTTATCGCCAGCGCGAATGGCGCGAGCAAAATCGAGAAGAACACCGTTCACGACTGGAACCTGATCTACGGCGACGAGGACGTTGCCTCCGGTTTCGTGACGTACGCGTTCCGCGTCACCGGCCGGAGTGCGGCCTCGCGCCCGATGGTCCGCAACAACACCTTCTCGACCGTCAATTCCGACGATATCCACCTTACCCTGTGGGGGACCCGTGCGCAGAACACGATTCTCCTCCACAACTCGTTCTATTTCACCGGGACGACGGGCGGCGCAGGCAGCCCGGGTATGTTGATTGAAATCGGTGCCGGCGCCGGGACTCTGAACACCGTCCATAACAACATCTTTTATTCAGACATCACCGACGGTCCCGTCAGTTATTATTTCCTCTCCGCCGGCCCCACGACCGGGACGAGGAATAACAACGTCATCGACGCGGTCGGTTTCGACATCGTGTCGTACAAGGCCGGCGCGAGCGGCCGCGACGCCAACAGCGTCTCGGGCAATCCCCGGTACCTGAGCACCACCGACCTGACGATCAACACCGCGCTCTTCTCCGCGGCGGATGGCATCGGCGGGTCAGGTTTCAACGTCACGACCGACAAAGCGGGCAGCCCGCGCGACACGAGCGCCGCCGGATCCCGCGACGCGGGAGCGTATGAATTCACGCTCGCGAGTCCGTTCCTCGAGGATGTCGCGGTCACGAGCATCAGCGAGCCGAGCGCGACCGGGGCCACGCAGGGCCTGGTCTCCCCGGTGAAGGTGGCCGTCGTGAACACGCGGCCCACCCCGGTGACATTCGACCTTACCGTCGATATCGTCGGCGGGACACCCTACAGCAACACGAAGCTGGCGATCACGCTCCCGGCGTTCAAGGACTCCGTGATCACGATGGCGACGTGGACGCCGACGACGGACGACCTCCACACCATCACGGCGACGGCTTCGGGGGATGACGAAAGCGATAACAACGTCTACACCCGCGGCCAGCCGGTGACGCCCGTGCTGGCGTTTGCCGGAACATATTCCACCTGTTTTGACGGCATCGGTGACGATTTCGGATGGGTGGGAACGAACGACTTCGTCCTTTCGAGCAGCTTCACGAAACTGACCGGCCCCTACGGCGGCTCGGGAAAATCGTGGGTCTCGAAGGAAACGGGTCTCTACACCACGGGCGGACTCGTCTCGGGCGTGCTCTCCCCGTATTACAATTTCACCAGCATCGCTGTTCCGATCTACGCCTCGTTCTTCCACAGCATCAAGACCGAGCCGGCGTGGGATCGCAGCCAGCTCCAGTACTCGATTGACACCGGCAAGACGTGGGTCAACATCGGCATCGCCAACGATCCCGACGGCGTCAACTGGTACAACACGTCACTCTACCAGAATGCGGTTGTGTTCCCGGGCGGCGCGGGTACATCGAGCTATTGCATCGATAGCACGAATATCCTCCCGACGGGATTCAACTTCGGACCTGCCTTCACGACGAACGGCGAGTGTAACACGCTCCCGGTCGGAAACGGCGAGTATCCCGCTCCCGAGGGGTGGGTGTTCGTCGCCGTGAAGCTGCCGGCCGTCCTCAATGGAAAGCCGATGGTCCGCTTCCGGTACGCCGCGTTCTCTGACGCTTCCACGGCCGATGACGGCTGGGCGTTCGACTGCTTCGAGCTGGGCACGGCGCTTCCGAGCTTCGGCGGCAGCATCGCCGGAACGGTGTTCCAGGACGCCAACGCAAACGGAACCGACGACGCCGAGGTGAAGGAATCCGGCGCCAAGGTCATCCTGAGCTATTTCGGCGTCCCGGTCGACACGTTCACCACGGGAGGCGGCGGCACCTACTCGTTCACCAGCCTCCTGCCGGGTGACTACACGGCCATCGTCGACCTGCCGAAGGCGTTCACCACGCCCTACGGCGGCGTCCTCGAGGTCAGCCACGACGGCAGCGCCACCCTCACGGGTCAGGACTTCGGCACATTCGCCGGCTCCATCAGCGGCAAGAAGTTCGAGGATACGGACAACGACGGGGTCAAGGACGGTCCTGAACCGGGCCTCGCGGGCTGGACGATCCAGGTGCATTCCGATTCCGCGACCGGACCGGTCTACGGTTCGGCGGTGACGAACGGTACCGGTGACTACCTCATCTACACCCCTCCGGGGACCTGGTACGTCACCGAGGTCGCGCAGGCGAATTCGCGCAGGACACTCCCGGTCGCGAGCGCCTATACCGTGACGACCACCATCGGTTCACCCACATCCGTGAACAGGGACTTCGGCAACTTCCTCTTCGGCACGCTGCGGGTCCAGTTGAACGTTGATAACAACGGCAACGGCGTGCGGAACACCTCCGACATCCTCGTAGTGCCTGCCGGAGCCACTGGCACGTTCGTCGTGAAGAAAAACGGCGTGGCGATTCCAGGCGGAAATATCAGCCTTGGAAACGCGGTTCTCGCCGCGACCTTCACGGTGGACACCGGCACGTATTCCGTCGAGCAGGTTGCGACGATACCGGGCTGGAAGCGGACGCTTGGAGGCACCATCGTCAAGATCATCAACACCAGTTCCCAGAAGGACACCGCGTTCTATCTGGACTTCCAGCTGGTGACCGTTTCGGGCCAGAAATTCAATGACCTGAACGGCAACGGCGTGAAGGACGGCGGGGAACCCGGACTTGCGGGCTGGACGATCAACATCGGCGGCGCCAATACGATCTATTATGGCGCAACCTCGGCAGTCACCGACGGCAGCGGAAACTACTCCATCGACAGCGTCGGTGGAACCAGTCTCCCCGGCGTGGCTGATGCGACGCATTCGGTCTCGGAAGTCGCCGTGGCCGGCTGGTCGCAGACGCTCCCGGCTGGCGGGGCGCCGAACACCTTCCTGAGCCGGAGCCAGGGCCTGGTCACCACGACCGGGATGGATTTCGGCAACTTCTCGAACAACGTTGTCAGCGGTATTGTCTACCGTGACTACAATGGCAACGGCGTGAAGGATCCGGAAGACGTGGCGCTCTCGGGTCACACCGTCATCCTCGCGGGTGGTGGAAGCGATGTGTCGGATGGATCGGGCTATTCCTTCACAGGGGTGGTCGCGGTCGATACCGTCCGTCTCTCCGTCGTCCCCGCGGGATATGTCCTGACCGAACCGAGCCCCGTGGGCGAATATCCGCTGGCGCTCCTGAGCGGTCAGAATGCGGCGAACCTGCATTTCGGCCTCTTCCAGGTTTCTGACAGCGCGGCCAAGTTCCGCACGTTCACGGTGGAACAGCTCCGTACCGCCGATCAGAAGAAGCCGGGCAAGCGTCCGAAGCCGGGCAAGGCGTACGATCCGATCAAGAACAAACCCAACACCGCGAACCTGATTGACGACCTGATCAATCCGAAGACCGGTCAGGGTTTCACCCTCAAGGTCGGGTTAAACAACAAGACGAACGCCGCCGGCAAGCCGAAGGCCTACTGGCAGCCGGCGAAGCAGGGAGACGTCTGGAAGTCGCTCAATAACAAGGACGTCTACCACGACACGACGGGAGGATTCATCCCCCGCGGCTTCGATCAGGATCTCAAGGGCAAGCCGATCCTGAAACGGCAGAAGAGCATGCCACCCAACAAGAAGATCAACAACGAGCTCTTTGCGCAACTCGTCGCGCTCCAGGTGAACCTCGCGGCAAGCGGAGCGAAGACTCCTCCCAACCTCGGGACGTTGCTCTTCTCCGATCCGGGTCGACCGCTCGTGAACGGCATGACGATAGATGATATCGCCTATCTCGCCGATTCTGTGATGACTCAGTTCGAGTTCGTGCCGCTCAGCGTGTATGCCGAACTCTTCAGCGCCGTCACGGATATCAACGAGGCGTTCGACTACCCGGCCACGGACGACACCTCCGCCGGCTGGGCGGCTCCGAAACTGATGTGGGCTGCTTACACGTCGGTCTCGGAAGTTCCCTACCTGAAGCCGAATCCGGGTGCCGCGCCCGTCAACCGTCGGACGACGCCGCCGGATGCTGTTCCGACCGCCTTCGCGCTGGAACAGAACTATCCGAACCCGTTCAATCCGACGACCACCATCGAATTCGATCTTCCGGAAGCGTCGATCGTGACCCTGAAGGTGTACAACCTCCTCGGCCAGGAAGTCGCGACGCTGTTCGACCGTGAAGCCATCGAGTTCGGCGAGACCGTCGAATTCGACGCCAGCTCGCTGCCTTCGGGCGTGTATATGTACAGGATCGTCGCCGAAACGATTGCCGATGTTGATGCCGGCATCGAGGCGGAGACGTTCACGCAGGTGAAGAAGATGGTGTTGGTGAAGTAACAGGCTCCTTTCCCCCGCGTCCCCAACGGGACGCGGGGGAACTATTTTTACCTGTTTTACCTGTTGAATTAGAAATAATCGGTTCGTATATTCCTCCTGTTGGGGATGGAGTCCAGGCGGGGTCACCCTAAACCATATTTTATCACAACCACATCACAGGAAGGCTACAACAGATGAACTTTAAGACGCTTCGGCTCGCACTTGTCGTCACGATGGCGGTTCTGGCCTTGTCGGCATCGGTTTCGTATGGTCAGAACGACTATGGCATTGTTCCTCTCACCGCGCGTGATGCCGGCACCGGGGTTGGTACGGTGACGTTCGGAGTACACGTCGACGCGACATATTGCAATGATGGAACGCTCTCCGGTGGGTTCGTCGAAGAGGAACTTCCGCCGAAACCGCCCACGGGCGTCTTCGATTTCCGCTTCACGGAATTCCGCGCCGGCAGCACCTGCCTTGGAGTCGGTCAGCGCGTCAGCCTCCAGGAACCGGCCAAGCTCGACACGTTCAAGATCGAGTTCCAGCCGAGCGACGGCGGATATCCCTTCACCTTTTCCTGGGGCTCCGCGAGCGCCTGGATCGCCACCGACTGGGTGACGCTCCGGATCCAGGACGCCTTCGGCGGGTTTTTGCATAACGTCGACATGATGGTGGACACACAGCTGGTCGTCACGAACAGCGCCGTCACGGTACTCAACATCATCGGGACGTCGAACGCCGCGGGAACGCTCGACGTCGATCGCGACGGCAACCTCACGCCGCAGCGGTTCGACCTCCAGCAGAATTATCCGAACCCCTTCAACCCGTCGACCACCATCAAGTTCGCGGTTGAAAAGACCGCGTTCGCCGACGTGGCGGTCTATAATGTGATCGGGCAGAAGGTCAAGACCCTTGCTGCCGAAATCCTGACCCCCGGATTCTATACGACGACCTGGAACGGTACCGACGACAACGGCCAGAGCGTCACGACCGGCGTCTATTTCGTCCGGATGTCGGCGATCGGCGACAACGCGGAATTCACCGCCCTGCGGAAACTGCTCCTGCTGAAGTAATACTCATACTATTCGGATTACCCGAAATGCGGAAGTTCTCCTGACCGGGAGCTTCCGCATTTCCTTATTCTTCTCTATGCGACCTCGGAACACCACATATCGGGCGGCGTTCTCGCTTCTCTTCACCATTCTCGCCTCGACCGGTGTGGTCACCGCGCAGACCCAGTTCAGGATCCCGTTGTACGTCAGCGACAACACCGTCAGGCGGGACACGCTCTTGTTCGGCGTCCACCCGCAGGCGTCGTATTGCATCGACGACGTGACGCTGAAGTTCGGCGACTGCGACACCATCAAGGAGGCGGAACTTCCCCCGACGCCGCCCGCCGGGGTGTTCGACGCCCGGTTCGTTGACGTCAGGAGCGGGCCCGGCGCGTGCCTCGGTGTCGGGATGGGGGAGAACATCACGAGCTTCACGTCCGGCTCGGACGTGGACACGTTCCAGGTCAAATTCCAGCCGGGAGCGGGCGGATATCCCTTCAAGTTCCGCTGGCCCCAGGGCCTCTCGGCGTTCGCCGACAGCATCAGGTTGCGCGATCCGCTCGGACTCCCCCCCCAGTTCGGCGGCGTGAGCGTGAACATGCTCACCGTCGATTCCGCCACCGTCACGAACACCCTGATCAACGCCCTCTACATTTTCGTCTATCACCCGAAGGCCCAGACCTATCCTGGGGTGCCCGCGCTGACCAGCCCCCTCGACAACGCCGTCGAGGTCGACACCAATGCCACCTTGACCTGGTCCGCCTCCCCAGGGGCTGCCGCCTACATCCTGCAGGTCTCCACCGTCCCGACATTTGCCTCGTACGTCCTGCGCGATACGCTGACGCTCACGAGCCGGTCGCTCCAGCTCGCCCCGAACGATACCTTCTACTGGAGGGTGAGCGCGGTCCACCCCTACCTGAACGGCTGCTTCTCGCCGACCTCCTCGTTCCGGACATTGACCACGGGGCCGCCGGCACCGGCCCTCCTGCTGCCGGCGAACGCCGCCACGAACGTGGCCGTGTCGCCGACCCTCTCCTGGAGCACGGCGGCGACTGCGACGAGTTACAGGCTGGAAGTATCGCCGAACCAGACTTTCACCGTCCTCGACTTCGTCGACTCCACGATCACCGGCACGTCCAGTCCGGTCGGCCCTCTCCTCAACTGCGTCACCAGATACTGGCGGGTCCGGGCGAGGAACGCCACGGGCGTGAGCCCCTGGTCGGTCGTCCGGAGCTTCACGGTCGCGCTCGCCGCGCCGGGCGCTCCGGCCCCGCTCTCCCCGGCCGACAACGCGACGGGACAGCCGACATCACTCATGCTTTCCTGGTCGGGCGCCGACAGCTGTTCCAAAACGTACAGGCTGGAGCTCTCGACCGATTCGCTCTTTGCCTCGCCGCTCGTCTTCGACAATGTGGCCGCCACCTCCCGCGCGGTCGGCCCCCTCGGGGAACTGACCAGATACTTCTGGAGGGTCAGGGCGAAAAACCAGGGGACGGACACCGGATCGTTCGGACCGGTCCGGCGGTTCACCACGCTCCTGAACCCCCCCGCGGCCCCGTCGATCCTCTCTCCGGCCAACGGCGATACCACGGTTCCGCTGAACGCGATGTTGCGCTGGTCCAGCTCGATCCACGTCGATTCCTACCAGGTGCAGGTGGCGACTGACGCGGCCTACTCCTCGATCGTCAGCGACGTCAGCGTCACCGACACGGCGTACCAGACGATCAGCCTGGAGAACTGCAGGACGTTCTACTGGCGGGTTCGGGCGAAAAACGGGGCCGGCACCGGCCCGTACGCGTCCCGGAATTTCCGCGTGGCCCGGGCGCTCCCGGCGGCGCCGTCGCTCCTCCTGCCGGCCAACGGCGCCGCAGGCGTCGACGAGGTCACGACCCTGAGCTGGCAGGCCGAGGCGTGCGCCTTCCAGTACCGCGTCGAGCTGGCGACCGATTCGCTCTTCACGCAGATCGTCACCGACCAGACCGTTTCCGCGCTTTCGCTCGGTGTCGGACCGCTCGCCGGCAACCTCGACCATTTCTGGCGTGTCACGGGCGTCAACAACCTCGGGCAGGGGACCCCGTCGCCGTTCTTCCGCTTCCGGACGACCGCGCTCACCACGCCGCCTCCTCCCGGCCTGCTTTCGCCGGCGAACGGCAGCGGCAGCGTCCCGCTCCCGGTGACGCTCTGCTGGGATTCGGCTCCGAGGGCGACGTCGTACCGGCTCCAGGTCGCGTTCGACTCCAATTTTACCACGCTGACGTACAACGATACCTCAACCGGGCAGGTGCGCTGCCGGACGTTCCCGGTGCTCCTGAACAACACCACGTATTACTGGAGGGTGCGTTCGACCAACGCGGCCGGCACCAGCGCGTATTCGGGCCGCTACAATTTCACCACGCTGTCTCCCCCGGCCGCCCCGACGCTGGTTTTCCCCGGGAACAACGCCGACGGGGTGACCGCGGCCCCGCTCTTCACCTGGAGCGTGCCGCAGAACGCGCTCTCGTACCGGCTTCAGGTGGCGAGGGATTCGCTCTTCACGAGCGTCTTCAGCGACGATTCGAACCTTGTGATCACCAGCTGGCAGACCGGCCCCCTCCAGAGCCACACGCGCTACTTCTGGCGCGTGCAGGCGAAAAACTCGGTCGGGACCGGCCCCTGGTCTCCGGTGTTCAATTTCCGCACGACCTTCATCGGCGTCGCCAACTGGCTGATGCCCCTGGCCATCCGCGAAACCGGCCAGGCGCGGGACACGATCTACCTCGGCCTCCATCCCGACGCCTCCTGCGGCATCGAAGCGTGGCTCGGAGAGTACGAGCTGCCGCCGCCGCCGTTTCCCGGGACGTTCGACGCCAGGTTCGTGTCGGCGGGGAACCCGTCGTGCAGCCTGGGGGAGGGCCTCCGGGTCAACCTGCTCCCCTTCAGGACCTACACGCAGGTCGACACCTACCGGGTCAGGTTCCAGCCCGGCACCGGATCCTACCCCATCACGCTCTCCTGGGACAGGAATTTCATCTCGAGCGTCTGTGACAGCATGATCGTCAAGGACGAATTCGGCGGGTCCACGGTGTTCGCCCGGATGGACCAGGTCGGGAGCGTGTCGGTGGCCAATTCCAGCGTCACGAGCCTGCTCTTCATCAAGCACGGGGCGTTCCCGCTGATCAACGACGTCCGGCCCCCCGCGCCGAGGACGCCCACCGGGTATTCGCTCTCGCAGAACTACCCGAACCCGTTCAACCCGGCGACCAGGGTGACATTCTCCGCCGAATATGATTCCCGGTTGACCGTGACCGTCTATGACGTCCTCGGCCGCGAGGTGATCGTGCTCGCCGACGACGTCTTTTCCCCGGGCATCTACACGGTGACGTGGGACGGACGGAACTCGCACGGCGCCCCGATGCCGAGCGGGACCTACTACCTGCGCCTGACCGCGACCCCCTCATCGGCGGGCGCGGTCCCCGATGCCACGGTGGGAGAAATCCGCAAGATGCTCCTCCTGAAATAGCGTCCGCTTCCCGCCGCCCCGATGTATCCCGGTTCGTTCCCCCGGTTCACCC
>CAZQSM010000033.1:0-12448 GCA_964596065.1 uncultured Chlorobiaceae bacterium
CGAGCTTGTTGTAGATGAACGGCTTGAACAGCTCGAGCGCCATCTTCTTCGGCAGACCGCACTGGTGCAGCTTCAGCTCGGGGCCGACGACGATCACCGAACGGCCGGAGTAGTCCACGCGCTTGCCGAGCAGGTTCTGGCGGAACCGGCCCTGTTTCCCCTTGAGCATGTCGGAGAGCGACTTGAGGGCGCGGTTGTTGTCGGAGCGCACCGCGTTGACGCGGCGCGAGTTGTCGAAAAGCGAATCGACCGCCTCCTGGAGCATCCGTTTTTCGTTGCGGAGGATGACCTCGGGGGCCTTGATCTCGATCAGCCGCTTGAGGCGGTTGTTCCGGATGATGACCCTCCGGTAGAGGTCGTTCAGGTCGGACGTGGCGAAGCGGCCCCCCTCGAGCGGCACCAGCGGCCGGAGTTCCGGGGGAATCACCGGGACCACGTCGAGGACCATCCAGTCGGGCTTGTTCGGCACGCCGTCCTCGCGCTCGCGGAACGCCTCGACGACCTTCAGGCGCTTGAGGAGTTCCTGCTTTTTCTGGACCGACGTCTCGATCTTCACGTTCGTGCGGAGTTCGACCGCGAGCTCCTCGATGGCCACGCGCTTGAGCAGGTCCTTGATGGCGTCGCCGCCGATCTTGGCGATGAATTTCTTCTCGTCGGTGTCGTCCAGGTGCTGGTTTTTTTCCGGCAGGCTGGCCAGAATTTCGTAATACTGTTCTTCCGAGAGGAGGTTGAGGCGCTGGAGCCCGGTCGGGCCCGGCTGCACGACGACGTACGACTCGTAATAGATGATCCGCTCGAGGTCCTTCCCCGTGAGGCCGAGGATGTTGGCGATCTTCGAGGGTGCCGACTTGAAATACCAGATATGCACGATCGGCACGGCGAGCGCGATGTGTCCCATCCTTTCGCGGCGGACGCTCTTCTGGGTGACCTCGACGCCGCAGCGGTCGCAGACGATCCCCTTGTACCGGATCCGCTTGTATTTGCCGCAGTGACATTCCCAATCCCTGATCGGGCCGAAGATCTTCTCGCAGAACAGACCGTCCTTCTCGGGCCGGAACGAACGGTAATTGATCGTCTCGGGCTTGGTGACCTCGCCGTGCGAACGGGAGAGGATCAGGTCCGAGGACGCGAGCGTGATCGTGATCTTCGAAAAATTCTTCCTGATCGTGGTATCGTGGGACGATAACATCATGCGATCGTTCTCCTGTTATTCGATTTTAATGTCGAGTCCGAGCCCCATCAGTTCCCTGACGAGCACGTTGAACGATTCCGGCACGTTCGGTTCCGGGAGGTTGTCCCCCTTGACGATCGCCTCGTAGAGCTTCGCCCTGCCGTAGACGTCGTCGCTCTTCACCGTGAGGATTTCCTGGAGGATGTTGGCCGCGCCGTACGCCTCGAGCGCCCACACTTCCATCTCCCCGAAGCGCTGGCCGCCGAACTGGGCCTTGCCGCCGAGCGGCTGCTGGGTGATGAGGGAGTAGGGTCCGATCGACCGCGCGTGGATCTTGTCGTCGACCAGGTGCGAGAGCTTCATCATGTAGATGTAGCCGACCGACACCTCGTGGTCGAGCTCCTCGCCGCTCCGGCCGTCGATGAGCCTGGCTTTCGCCTTGCCGCCGATGCCGGCCTTGACCAGCTCCGCGGAGACCTCCTCCCACGTCGCGCCGTCGAAGATCGGGGAGGAATATTTTTTTCCGAGCCGCTTTCCGGCCCACCCGAGGGCCGTCTCGAAGAGCTGTCCGAGGTTCATCCGCGACGGGACCCCCAGCGGGTTGAGGACGATGTCGATCGGCGTCCCGTCGGGCATGAACGGCATGTCCTCCTGGGGAACGATCTTCGCGACGACGCCCTTGTTCCCGTGCCGGCCCGCCATCTTGTCGCCCACCGCGAGCTTGCGCTTTTTCGCGACGTAGACCTTGGCCATCTGGACGATCCCCGAGGGGAGCTCGTCGCCGATCAGGATCTTGGTCTTCTCGTGCTTGTAGTATTCCTCGATGTTCGTGATGAACTGGAAGTAGTTCTCGTAGATCCTGGAGACGAGCGAGTTCTTCTTCTTGTCCTCCACCCAATCCCTGGAGGGGTCGAGTTTCTCGACGTCGCTCATGGTGGAGAAGGTGTCCGCCTTGATCTGGGTCCCGGACCGCAGGACCATCTCGCCGTCGGCGTTCCTGATGCCGGCGGACTTCTCCCCGTCGAGCAGCATTCCGAGCTTGAGGCCGAGGCGTTCGTGCGCGTCCTTCAGCGCCTTCTTCTGGGCCTTCTCGAGCGCGTCGGTGAGGCGCTTGTCCTCCTTCTTCGATTCGGCGTCCTTCCGCTTGCGGCTGAAGAGTTTCGTCGCGATCACGATGCCCTTCATTCCCGGGGGCGCCTTGAGCGAAGCGTCCTTGACGTCGCCGGCCTTTTCGCCGAAAATCGCCTTCAGCAGCTTCTCCTCGGGCGTGGATTCGGTCTCCCCCTTCGGCGTGATCTTGCCGATCAGGATGTCCCCCTCCAGGACGTCCGCCCCGACCCTGATGACGCCGTTTTCGTCGAGGTCCTTTACCGCCTCCTCGCTCACGTTCGGGATCTCGCGCGTCAGCTCCTCCTCGCCGCGCTTGGTGTCGCGGACCTGGAGGTCGAATTCCTCGATGTGGAGCGACGTGAACGTGTCCTCCGCCACGGCCGTCTCGTTGATGACGATCGCGTCCTCGAAATTATAACCGCGCCACGGCATGAACGCCACGAGCACGTTCCGCCCGAGGGCGAGCTCGCCGTTGTTCGTCGCGCAGCCGTCGGCGAGGATGTCGCCCTTCCGGAACCGCTGCCCCGGCTTGACGATGGCGCGCTGGTTGATGGCGGTGTCCTGGTTCGTCCGGAAAAACTTCACGAGCTGGTATGACACGCGCTTCTTGTCCTCGAAACTCGCGAGCGCCTCGGCGCTCATGTCGTCGAGGTCGTAGTTGACGATGATGGTGGTCGCGTCCACGTATTCCACCGAGCCGTTGCGCTCGGCGACGACCATCGTCCGCGCGTCGCGGGCGATCTTCTCCTCCATCCCGGTGCCCACGATCGGCGCCTCGGGCCGGAGCAGGGGGACCGCCTGGCGCTGCATGTTCGAGCCCATCAGCGCGCGGTTCGCGTCGTCGTGCTCGAGGAACGGGATCAGCGCGGCCGCGGCCGAGACGATCTGGTTCGGCGCCACGTCCATGTACTGGATTTCGTCCGGCCTGACCAGCGCGTATTCCGCCTTCTGGCGGGCCTTGATCTTTTCGGCCGAGAACCGACCCTTGTCGTCGAGCACGGCGTTCGCCTGCGCGATGGTGTAGACGTCCTCCTTCTCGGCGGTGAGGTATTCGATGTCGGGGGACACCTTGCCGCTCTTCGCCGTGCGGTAGGGCGTCTCGATGAACCCGAACTCGTTCACCCTCGCGTGGATGCACAACGAGGAAATCAGGCCGATGTTGGGGCCTTCCGGCGTCTCGATCGGGCAGAGCCGGCCGTAGTGCGTGTAGTGCACGTCGCGGACCTCGAAGCCGGCGCGTTCGCGCGTCAGGCCGCCCGGTCCGAGGGCGGACATCCTCCGTTTGTGCGTGATTTCCGCCAGCGGGTTGGTCTGGTCCATGAACTGGGAGAGCTGGTTCGTACCGAAGAAGGCGTTGATCACGCTCGTGATGGTCCTGGCGTTCACCAGGTCCTGCGGCGTCACCTTCTCCTGGTCCCGGAGCCCGAGGCGCTCGCGGATGGTCCTCGCCATCCTGGCGAGGCCGATGTTGAACTGCTGGCCGATCTGCTCGCCCACCGTGCGGACCCGGCGGTTGCCGAGATGGTCGATGTCGTCGACCGTCTTGCGCCCCTCCTGCAGGTCAAGCAGGTAGTTGATGATGGCGATGATGTCTTCCTTGGTGAGGGTCGTGACGGTGCCGGGGACCGTGAGGCTGAGCTTCGCGTTCATCCGGTACCGGCCCACGTCGCCGAGGTCGTAGCGCTTCTCGTTGAAAAAGAGCCGTTCGAGCAGGTTCCGCGCGGTCTCGAGGTCGGGGGCCTCGCCGGAGCGGAGCTGCTGGTAGATGGCGTTGAGCGCCTCCTCGTCGGAACGGGAGGTGTCCTTCTGGATCGTGTTGGCGATGACCGAATTCTCACCGGAACCCTCCGACTTCAGGAACCGGATCTTCCGGACGTCGGTCTTCTTCACCTTCTTGAGGAGGTCCTCGGTGAACTCCTGGTCCTTGCTGATGAAAATTTCGCCGGTCTTCTTGTCGAAGACGTCGCCGCAGACGCGCCGCCCGATGAAGTCCTTCAGGTTGGCCTTCTGGGCGTCCACCTCGTCGACGAGGTTGAAGAGTTTCAGGATCTCATCGTCGCTGGAATACCCGAGCGCCCGCAGGAGCGTGGTCACCGGGAACTTCTTCTTCCGGTCGATGTACACGTACATCACGTTGCTGATGTCGGTCGTGAATTCGACCCACGACCCGCGGAACGGAATCACGCGCGCCGAGTAGATCGACATCCCGTTGGGGTGGATCGATTCGTCGAAGAAGACGCCGGGCGACCGGTGGAGCTGGCTCACCACGACGCGCTCGGCGCCGTTGATGATGTAGGTGCCGCGGTGGGTCATCATCGGGAGGTTGCCGAGGTAGACCTCCTGTTCGACCGTGTCGACGAAGCTCTTGCCGTCCTCGCTCCTGGTGGAGAGGCGCAGCTTCGCCTTCAGGGGGACGGCGTAGCTCAGGCCGCGCTCCTGGCATTCGATGACGGAGTACTTCGGCTTCTCGACGTAGTACTCGACGAATTCCAGCAGGTAGTTCTCCCGCGCGTCGGTGAGCGGGAAATTCATCTTGAAAATCTGCTGGAGGCCCTTGTTCTGCCGCTTCTCGGGCGGGACGCCGGCCTGCAGGAAGCTGTCCCACGATTCGGTCTGCACGTTCAGCAGGTCCGGATACTGGATGACGGAATCGATGATCCCGAACGAAATTCTGCCGTTGGAGTTTTTTTCAGCGACTTTCAATGACATACCCTCGGGTTGTTGGTACTGTTCGCGTCCGTCCCGCGTGCCGACCGGCCGCCGGCTGGGACGCGCAGGAGAAAACAGGAAACCGATAACCGGTCTTGCGACCGGCTACCGGTTACCTGCCGCCGAATCGGGAGTACAGATGGTGCCTGTTCGGTCCGCCCCGCCGTGAGCGCGGGGCCGGAAGACGCTATTTCACTTCGACCGTGGCCCCGGCCTCTTCGAGCTCCTTCCGGAGCTTGTCGGACTCGTCCTTCGTGACCCCTTCCTTCACGTTCTTCGGGGCGCCGTCCACCAGGTCCTTCGCCTCCTTGAGGCCGAGGCCCGTGGCCGCGCGGACGACCTTGATCACGTTGATCTTCTGCGCTCCGGCGGCCTTCAGCACGACGGTGAACTCCGTCTGCGCCTCGGCAGCGGGGGCCGCCGCGGCCGCGCCGGGCATCATCCCACCGCCCATCATCATCGGGGCGGCGGCGGTGACGCCGAACTTGTCCTCGAGCGCCTTCTTGAGTTCCGAGGCTTCCAGGAGCGTGAGCTTTTCAATTTTTTCGACGATTTCCAGAACTGCTGACATGATACCTTCTCCTTTGTGTTTTCAGATTATGGGGATTGCCCGCCGGCGTAGTGCCTCAGGCCGCCTTTTTCTTTTCAATGGCATCGATCACGCTGACGAGGTCGCGCATGACGGCGCTGATCGCGCCGACCACGCCGGTCACCGGGGCCTGAATGCAGCCCAGGACGCCCGCGATGATCTCCTTCCGCGTCGGAAGTTTCGCGATCTCGTCGAGCTGGGCGCCGTCGTAGACGCGGTTCTCCAGCACGCAGACCTTCACGCGAAGCTTGTCGTTCTTTTCCCGGAACTTCTTGATGATCCTCGCCGGCGCGACAGGGTCGTCGAAACCGAACGCGATGGCGGTGGGCTGTTTCAGGTGCCCCGCCACCGTGTCGTACCCCGCCATTTCCGCGAGGGCCTTCCGGGCGAGCGTGTTCTTGACGACCTGGTATTCGACGTTCGACTTCCGGAATTCCCGGCGGAGCTCGCTGACCTGCTCGACCGTAATCCCCGTGAAGTCCGCGAAGAACATGCTCTTCGCACGCTCAGCCCGCTGTTTGACCTCGGCGATGATCTGTTCTTTTTCTGCCCGTTTCATGTTTCCCTCTGTTTTCGTGAAGCTGATCCCCTGCGAAGCTCCGCCGCCGGCGGTCAGGAAACCGTGTTTGGTGTTGAGTGCGTAATGTCTGTGCGGAACCCGGCCTAGTGCGCCGCGAGCAGCGAGCGGTCGACCGGGATGCCCGGGCCCATCGTCGACGAGAGCGTGACGCTCCGGACGTATTGCCCCTTGGAGGACGACGGCTTCGCCTTGACGATGGTGTCCAGGAACCGGTTGATGTTTTCGACAAGCTTGGGGGAGTCGAAATCGGCCTTGCCGACCGACGCATGGACGATGCCGGTCTTGTCGACGCGGAATTCGATTTTGCCGGCCTTCACTTCGGTGACCGCCTTCGCCACGTCGGCGGTGACCGTGCCGCTCTTCGGGTTGGGCATCAGGCCGCGGGGTCCGAGCACCTTGCCCAGCTTCCCGACTTCGCCCATCACGTCGGGTGAGGCGATGATGACGTCGATCTCCGCCCAGCCGCCCTGGATTTTTTCGACGTATTCCTGCAGGCCGGCATAATCGGCGCCCGCCGCGAGCGCCTCGGCGTCCTTCGGGGGCCTGGTCATCACCAGGACGCGGACGGCCCTGCCGATGCCGTGCGGGAGGACCACGGTGCCGCGGATCGCCTGGTCGGCCTTCTTCGGGTCGACCCCGAGGCGGACCGCGATGTCCACCGATTCCCGGAACTTCGCGTTCGCCGTCTGCTTCACCAGCTCGACGGCCGCTTCAATCGTGTACGTCTTCGACCTGTCGACCTTCGGCTCGAGGGCCTTGAAACGCTTGCTGTGGTGTATCATGATATCCTCTCAATTGTGGTGCGATCGCCGCCGCGCCGGACGGCGCCGCGGCTCCCACGGTTGAATTACTCGACGACGGTGATGCCCATGCTGCGGGCGGTGCCGGCGACCATGTTCATCGCCGCGTCGACGTCGTTGGCGTTCAGGTCGGGCATCTTCAATTCGGCGATCTCCCGGACCTGCGCCCTGGTGACCGTCCCGACCTTGTTCCTGTTCGGCTCGCCCGACCCCTTTTCCACCTTCGCCGCCCTCGCCAGGAGGATGGCGGCCGGCGGCGTCTTGGTGATGAACGTGAACGATTTGTCGGAGAAGACCGTGATCACCACCGGGATGATCAGGCCCTGCTTGTCCTGCGTCTTGGCGTTGAACTGCTTGCAGAACTCCATGATGTTCACGCCCTTCTGTCCGAGCGCGGGACCGATGGGGGGGGCGGGGTTCGCCGCGCCCGCGGGGATCTGCAGCTTGATGTAACCGGTAATTTTTTTCATCGTGTTCCGGGTTCGACCCTGTCAGTTATTTTTCCAATTCCACCTGGCTGAAGTCCAGCTCGACGGGGGTGCGGCGGCCGAAGATGCTCACCATCACCTTGAGCTTCATCCTCTCCTCGTTGATGTCCTGGACGAAGCCCGTAAAGTTGTTGAACGGCCCGTCGATCACCTTGACCGCCTCGCCGACGTGGAACGGGATCTCCATCAGTTCGACGTCCTTCCGTTCCTCCATCCTGCCGAGCAGCCTGTGCACCTCGTCGAGCTGCAGGGGGCCGGGCTCGCCGCGGGGACCGACGAAGCTGATCACGCCGGGGGCGTTCAGGATCAGGTGCTTCGTTTCCTTGTCGAGGACGGCCTCGACGAGGATGTAGCCGGGAAAGAAGGTCTTCGTCTTGCTCTTCTTCTTCCCCTCCTTCATCTCGATGATCTTCTCGGAGGGCACCAGCACGGCGCTGATCCGCTCCTCGAGGCTCGCCAGCTTGATTTCGTTTTCGAGGTGCGCCTTCACCTTGTTCTCGTGCCCGGAGTAGGTCCGGATGGCGTACCAGCGTTTTCCGTTCGGGGTCGTCATGGCACGCTTACTGGACGACTTTCAGCACGTTGCTCACCAGGATGTCGACTCCGTAGACGAAAAGGGCGATCACCCCGCAGACGATCAGGACGACGAGGGTCGATTCCTGGAGCTCCTCCCGCCGGGGCCAGGTGACCTTCTTCATCTCCTTCGTGACGTCGGTAAAAAAGCCGATTATTTTTTCTTTCATCTCCGGTCTGTCAAATAAAGGAACCGTCAGTCGAGCACGTCAGGAGGGACTTGAACCCCCAACCTGCGGTTTTGGAGACCGCTGCTCTAGCCAATTGAGCTACTGACGTGTGGATCCTACTTGGTTTCTTTGTGCTGGGTATGCTTGCTGCACCAGGGGCAGAACTTCTTGTACTCCACGCGCCCCGACTGCTTCTTCTTGTTCTTCGTGGTGGTGTAGTTCCGGCGCTTGCATTCCGTGCACTCGAGGGTGATAATGTCTCTCATACCTGATCAGGGTTGTAGTGAACAATGTGTCGAGCTTGCGATCGGGATTGAACCGATGACCTCATCCTTACCAAGGATGTGCTCTACCAACTGAGCTACGCAAGCGAAGGCGCGAGCGGGAGACGGGACTCGAACCCGCGACCAACAGCTTGGAAGGCTGTGACTCTACCAACTGAGTTACTCCCGCAATACCGTCCGGCCCTTCGCCTCCCGGTTCCGACCGGTTCGCTCCGGTGTGTGGGCAGGGAAGGATTCGAACCTCCGAAGGCCGAAGCCGACAGATTTACAGTCTGTTGCGTTTGACCGCTTCGCTACCTGCCCGCAATGTTCGGCCTCCGTCGCGGCGGACATCGCTCCGCCGCGGTCAGGCGACGGGCGTCAGCGATGACGAGCCGATGAGAGGACTTGAACCTCCAACCAGCTGATTACAAATCAGCTGCTCTACCATTGAGCTACATCGGCGTCCGGCGAGGACCGCACATCTCGCGCATCAATCGGCCGCAGCCGGCAGTTCAACCGGAAAAATGGCGTACTCACCCCCGTCATTCGCCGGTTCTCCATGTCAGAAGAGCGATGATTGTTCGGCGCCAGAGGGGGTTTTTTTTCCAATCAAGCCTATCAATATAATATTATTTGACAAAATGTCAAAGATTTTCACCACTAATTCGACCTTTCCCGGACCGCAATCCGCCTTCCGTGAAAAGCTGGGTATTGGGTGTTGAAATCGAGGATTTTCCACCTCCTCCGGGGGGGCAGACCCCCGTCAGGGGGTGAGCCGCTGGAGGGCCGCCCTGACCTCGGCCAAATCGGGCCTGATCGCGGCGGCACGAGCCGCCGCCCGGGCCGCCTCCGGGACCCTGCCGAGTCCCTCGAGATATTGGGCCGAAGCGAGTTCGGCCCGCGCCGCGAGCATCGTGATTCCCGCCGAGTAGGGGTCGGTCCGGGACGGTGGATCGATGGTGAGCGGAACTTCCCGCCAGAGCGGCGGGTCACCCTCCCTCCTGAGCCTCAGCGCCAGCCCGTGCGGTACGCGGGCGTATCCCGCGGTGTACCGGGCCTCGATTTCCGGCGTGACGTAGACCGCGGTCGCGGGGTAATGCCTGGAGATGAGGCCGCCGATCACTCCGGCGTACCGGAGCTCGAGCGTCCGCGGATCGTACGGCTCCCCCCGCTCGAACTTGCGGAGCTCGCGGAGGTACGACTCCACCTCGGCGTCGAGGCCGTCGAGGAGCCGCGGATAGCGCCGCCGCAGATACCCGATGTACCACGTCCGGCGGATCAGTTCCTTGTCGACGACCACCACGTCCGGCCGGACACCTTCCACCACCTGGAGGTAGTACGATGCGGACACGAAGTAGTCCCACTGGTAACTGATCACGATCCCCCCCGGATCCGCGGCCGTGAGGATCGACCGTGCGTACTGGTCCACCAGCCGGAGGCCGCTCTGGTCGACGCCGGGATGCGTCCTGACGCCCTGCCAGCCGAGGAAGAGCGCCGACACGACCAGGAGCCCGGCGCGCGTCCGGCCCCTGAGCGCCGTGAGAAGCGCGAAGAGCCCCGCCGCCGCCGCGAACGCCGTCGCGATGTACGCCAGGAGAAAGTAGGAGGCGATATCGTTGATGTCATAGTTCACGGCGAACGCCAGGCACCCGGCGAAGAGCAGGAGGATGAGCAGGAAGAGGTCGCGGTTCCGCCGGTAGAGGAACGCGAGGCCCCCCAGGGCCAGGATGGGAGGAGCGTAGGAGAATTCGGCGCCGAGCGAGCCGAAGAAGTAGGCCAGTTGGCGTCCGGCCGTTTCGGCCGACGAGAATATCCAGACGCTGTACTGTTTCCCGCCCAGGTGGCGCAGGAACGCTCCGACGCCCGTGGGGTCCCCCCAGTTCATCAGGGGGCCGGACGAAGCCCGGATCGGGAGGAAGAGGTAGACCGAGAGGCCGAGGAGGAATGCGGGCGCCAGCCGGAAGAGCGACGTCCACGACGCGCCTTTGCCCCCCCGTCTCCTGAAATAGAGGACGAGGAAGGCCGGCGCGAGGTAGACGGTGCTCATATGGTTGGCGAACGAGAGTCCCAGGACGTACGCGAAGAGATGCGCCGCCCTGCCGGCCGAGGCGCGGGGGGGCTCCCGGCGGCCCGCGGCACCACCCTCCGGGAACGCCTCCAGGAAGAGCCAGATGAGCGCGATCAGCAGGAAGGCGTGCAGCGGATAGACCTCCACCGACGCAGATTGCGACCAGTAGGTCACGGAGAAGGCGAGCGTCAGCGTGCCGAAGAGCGCCGCGCCGAGCGTCGGGTCACCGGGACGGGCGGACGCCCCCTTTCCCGCGGGATCTGCGGCTTTCCCTCCCCGACCCGCCGGACCCCCGAGCATCCGGCACGAGAGGAGGAAAAAAGCGGTCGCTCCCGCGGCCGAGAAGAGCGCCGAGAGGAGGTTCAACCGGACGATGGGAGAGGGCCCGGCGGGGAAGTGCGCCGCGATCCAGGAAACGAGCGTGAAGAGCGGGTACCCGGTGGGATGCGCGATCCCCAGCGTCCAGGAAACGGTGGCGAGTTCCCCGCTGTCGATGAAGACGACGGTGCGGGCGGCGGTGAGCGCGTAGAGGAGCGCGACGCCCGCCCCGACTCCGGCAGCCGGGAGGACGCGTTGTGACAGAATGGGGGTCATTGTCGGGATGATGATGCGCCTGAAAATAGCGATTTTGTTCCGAAGATGCCACTCCCGCGTCCCTCCTGCTTGATTCTCAGGCCTACCGTGTCTATATTTCACCACCCGGACATCCATCCCGACCCCGCAATGGTGAAACTCATCGCGCTCTTCAGGCCGCCGGCCGACCCCGGGGCGTTCGACCGTCATTACTTCGACGTCCACCTCCCGCGCCTCCGGGCGATTCCGGGGATCAGGAAGGTGGAAGTCACGCGCATCACGGCCACCCACATCGGCGATCAGAAATACCACCTCATGGCCGAATTGTATTACCCTTCGGAGGACGCGATGGACGCCGCGAACGCCTCCCCCGAGGGGGTGGCGGCAGCGCGCGACATGCTGGCGTTCGCCCCCGACATCATCACCCTTATTTCCGGAGACGTGCAATAATGACAAAATACGCAGGGAAACAGGCCGCCGCCCTCCGCTTCCGGAACATCCTCTATAAGAAGGCGGGACACCGGGTGACGATCACCGTCAACCGTCCGGCGGTCCACAACGCGCTGAACCTTGAAACCCTCCGCGAGCTGGGGAGGGCCTTTCAGAACGCCTCCTGGGACGACGACGTCGCGGTCGTCATCGTGACCGGCGCCGGGACGAAGGCGTTCTGCACCGGCGCCGACATCAGGGAATGGAAGGACGATTTCCTCCCCCGCCCCCGCGATTTTTACAAGTGGATGGGGGTCTTCGTCGAAACGTTCGAGCGGCTGCGCAACATCGGGAAACCCACCATCGCGCGGATCAACGGCATGGCGGTGGGCGGCGGGAATGAACTGCAGATGTCGTGCGACCTGGCCATCGCCGCCGATGACACCCTGATCAGGCATGTGGGCGTATCGCGGGGGAGTGTCCCATCGGCCGGCGCCACCCAGTGGCTGCCGATCATCGTCGGCGACCGGCGGGCGAGAGAGATCCTTTTCCTGTGCGAGGAGGTCCCGGCTCGCAAGGCTGTGGAGTGGGGCCTCATCAACCAGGCCGTCCCGAGGAAGGAGCTCGACCGGGCCGTGAACGCGATGGCGGAGAAACTCGTCAACAAACTCCCCGAATCGCTCCGCTACACGAAACTGCAACTGAATTTCTGGAGGGATTTTTCCTGGGGGATGACCATCGGCCACGTGAAGGACTGGCTCACCGTGCACACGGGGTCGAGGGAGGTCGCCGAGGGGATCACGGCGTTCAGCGAGAAGCGCCCGATCGATTACGCAAAACTCCGTACTCCGGAGCCGCGCCCGGCGAAGCCCCGCCCGGCGAACGTCCGCACGGCGAAGGTCCGCCCGCCGAAGCCGCGCGG
>CAZQSM010000033.1:12548-24974 GCA_964596065.1 uncultured Chlorobiaceae bacterium
AGCCCCGCCCGGCGAACGTCCGCACGGCGAAGGTCCGCCCGCCGAAGCCGCGCGGGAACAAATGACGCACACCCATGCGCAGAACCGACAGGACGGGGTCATCATTTCGGGCGGGGGCGCTGAAGGCCGCTCTCGTCGTTTCCTGCTGTCTCCTGCTCGGTAATACCGACCGGCTCACCCGTTCGCTGATCTTCCTCCCCGGGACGCAGCCCGGCACCGTCGACACGGTCGCCGGCGGCGGCGTCTCCCTCTGCGCGTCGTGTCACGCCTCCGCCGGGGGGGTCGACGTGCGGATCTCCGACGAATGGGCCGGGGGGATGATGGCCCACGCCGCCCGCGATCCGGTCTTCTACGCGGCCCTGGCGGTGGCGAACAAATACTCGGCGATCACCGGCGACAACGTCGGGGAGTTCTGCATCCGATGCCATTCCCCGACAGGATGGCTCGCCGGCAGGTCGGAGGACGTCCTCGGCCGGTCGCTCAGGGGAACCGACCTGGACGGTGTCCAGTGCGAATATTGCCACCGGATCGTCGACCCCCTCGATCCCGATTCCACCGCCCCGCCGACCGTCTTTCCCGTGCCCGGGTACGGCAACGGGATGCACCTGATGCAGTCCTCATCCGATGTCCGGCGAGGTCCTCGACCCGGGTCCGCGGCACCGCACCCCACGCTGCACGACCCGTTCCAGTCCTCCTCGTCGCTCTGCGGGATCTGCCACGACGTGAGCAACCCGTTCCAGACGCGGGGACAGGAACGCGTCGACCTCCCCCCCCACGCCTACGCGCCGCTCGAGCGGACGTACAGCGAGTGGCTGATGAGCGCCTTCCCCGGCGAAGGGGCCGCGGCCACCTGCCAGGGGTGCCATATGAAGCGGGTCGCGGGCCGCGCGGCATCGCAGCCCTCCGCCCCGCTGAGGGCCGACATCAGCACGCACGACCTGACCGGCGGCAACACGTTCGTCCCGAAGATCCTCGGGGCATTCTGGCCGGGGCTCGATACCGCCGCCCTCGCGAGGGCCGCGGGGCGCGCCGCACTCACGCTCCGGTCGGCGGCAAGGCTCGAGGGCAGCGCCCTTCCCGGCCCGGCGGGTGTCGGGGCGCGGATCCGGATCACGAACCTGACGGGCCATAAGCTCCCGACGGGGTACCCCGAGGGACGAAGGATGTGGCTCGCCGTCGTCGCAACCGGCGGGGCGGGCGACACGCTCTTCGTCTCGGGCGGGTACGACACGGCGACGGCGACGCTCGACCCCGACCCTCAGCCCGCCGTCTACGAGGCGGTGCACGGTCTCACCGATTCCACGGCCTCGGTCTACGGACTCGCGCCGGGGCCCTCGCTCTTCTTTTCACTGAACGACACCGTCCTCTTTGACAACCGCATCCCGCCGCGGGGATTCACGAACGCCGGATTCGCGGAAAGGATGGCGGCACCCGTCGGGTCCTTCTACCCGGACGGGGAACACTGGGACGAGGTAGAATACCTTCTCCCGGCCGGGACGGCACGGGTGCACGCGGCGCTCTGGTATCAGACGATGTCACGCGAGTACGCGGAGTTCCTGCGGGATGAAAACGCCGGCAATGTGTTCGACTGGAACGCGTGGGGTGAGAGGCTCCACGAAGCGTGGGAGACCAACGGCCGGTCTCTCCCGTCCCTGATCGATTCGGTGACGATCCTCGTGCCCGATTCGGTGACGGCGGCGGCCCCCGGCGCTGCGGCGACACCCGCGGGATACAGGCTCGACCCCGCCTTTCCGAACCCTTTCAACGGAACGGTGACGATCCCGTTCGCCATTCCATCCGACGGGCGGGTCGTCGTCACCCTGACCGACGCGGCGGGGCGCGTCGCGGCGACGGTTGCCGACGGGCGCTACCCCGCCGGCGAACGGAGCGTCCGGTTCACCGCGGGGTCACTCCCCACCGGGATGTACATCGTCCGGCTCACGGCCGGCGATTTTTCCGCCGCAAGGAAAATTCTCTTAATCCGATAATCATCCACCACCATGGCCACGCCAATGCCCCAGCACATCATCCTCCGGAGTGAACCGCCGGTCCTGACGATCCAGCTCAACAGGCCCGACGTCCTCAACGCCCTGAACAACGCGCTGATGCGCGAACTCGTCGACGCCCTCGAAGCCGCCGACGCCGACGCCGCGGTCAGGGCGATCGTCGTCACCGGCGACGCGAAGTCGTTCGCCGCCGGCGCCGACATCAGGGAAATGGCGGGCGCCACGGCGGTGGAGATGCTCCTGCGGGACCAGTTCGCCCGCTGGGACAGGATCCGGAAGATCAGGAAGCCGCTGATCGCTGCGGTCAGCGGCTTCGCCCTCGGCGGCGGATGCGAACTCGCGATGATGTGCGACATCATCGTCGCTTCGGAGACGGCGCGGTTCGGTCAGCCGGAGATCGGCATCGGGGTGATCCCGGGCGCCGGCGGCACCCAACGGCTGACGCGCGCTGTGGGAAAGGCGCGGGCCATGGAAATGGTCCTGACCGGCGCGATGATCGACGCCCGCGAAGCGCTCGCGGCGGGACTGATCAACCGGGTCGTGCCGGTCGAAGCGTTCCTCGGTGAGGCGGTCGCGCTCGCCCGCGAGATCGCGGGAAAACCCCCCGTCGCCGTGCGGCTCGCCAAGGAAGCGGTCCTGAAATCGTTCGATACGACGATCGAGGGGGGGCTGGAGTTCGAGCGGAAGAATTTCTACCTGCTGTTTGCGACCGACGACCAGAAAGAGGGGATGGCAGCCTTCGTCGAAAAACGAAAGCCGGCGTGGAAAGGACGGTGAACCCCGGCCGCGGCGCCGCGGCCCTCCTCGTCGCCATTGCGGTCTGCTGCGCCCCCTCGTGCAGGGAGATCGTCGACTACACCGACTCCCCGCCGCCGGGATCGCAGGCGCCGATCGTCTGGGAACGGACGACCGGGCTGTCCGGCGAGGCGGTCCTTTCGCTGAGGGTGGACCAGACCGGCATCCTCTACGCGGGCACGGAGGGGGGAAAGCTCTTCAGGTCGGTCACCGACGGGAATGACTGGACCCCCCTGCCCCTCCCGTTCGCCGAGGGGGCGGTCACCGCGATCATCGTCGACCCGCTCCGCAGGATCTTCGTGGCGAGCGACATCCACGGCGTGGTCGAATCGCTCGACGGCGGCTCCACCTGGTTCCGCATCAACGGCGGCCTCGTGGACACGGCGATCTACGCGCTCGCCTACCTCCCCTCCGGCGGGCTCATCGCCGGAAGCGCACGAGGCCGGATCAGCGTCACGGGGAGCGGGAGCCTCGACTGGACCACGACGTTCTCCCTCGCCCGTCCGGTCACGTCGGTCCTCGTCCGCTCCTCGGGCGAGATCTACGCCGCGGCGTGGGGCGGTGGCGTCTATCGATTCGCCGAAGCGGATTCCACCGCCGCGCCGGTGAACGCCGGGCTTGCGGACCTCTACGTGAACGTCCTCCATTCCAGCCTGAACGGGTACATTTTCGCCGGGACAAGGACGAGCGGGGCGTACCGATCCGAGCCCGACAATCTCTTCTGGCAGAACAGCGGCGGTGGGTCGATCGACCGGGAGGTGATCGCCCTGCGGACGACGCAGTTCGGGGAGATTTTCGCGGGGACCGGGGCGGGGATCTTCTTCTCCACCGACGCGGGCCTGCGCTGGACGAAGCTGGATGGGGGAATCGGATCGAGGGAAGTCCGGGCGCTCGCGGTCAACGAGAATGCGACGGTGTTCGCCGGGACCGCCGACGGGGTCTGGAGGAGCGTGAGGGTCGACTGAACCTCGCCCGCTCCGCTCGGGTTCAGGCGGTCTTTCTTCCGAGGTAGCGCCAGGCCACGGTGGCCTCGATCCCCGTGAGGAGGACGAGGGCGAGCGCGTCCCGGTCGAGCCAGGCGCCGAGCCCCGCGGGCTCGACAAAAAAATTGAGGATGATGGTGGACATCGGCCATCCGACGGAAAATATCAGCGCCAGGAAACCGACCGCCACGAAGCCCCCCTTGAGCCCCTCCTCCTGCCAGTAGGCGGTGAAAATGGCGGCCGCCGCCACCGCGTGAAGATAAAAAATAAAAAGCGCGATCACGGGGCCCCGCCGAACATCGAGCGTTCGAGAAGGCCGCAGACGATGTGCGCCACCGCGATATGGCATTCCTGGATCCGCTGCGTGTTGTCGGAGGGGATGACGACCGCCGCATCCGTCATCGGACCGAGCTTCCCTCCCCCCCGCCCCAGGAAACCGACGACCGTCATCTTCCGCTTCCTCCCTTCCGCGGCGGCCCGCACGAGGTTTTCGGAATTGCCGCTCGTGCTGATGACAAGCAGCACGTCGCCTGCCGCGCCCAGCGCCTCCACCTGCCGCGCGAACACGTTTTCGAATCCGATGTCGTTGCCGCCCGCCGTGAGGATGGAGCTGTCCACCGTCAGGGCGATCGCCGGAAGCGCGGGACGACCGGGCATCTCGAGCCGGACCACCAGCTCCGCGGCGATGTGCTGGGCGTCCGCCGCGCTCCCCCCGTTGCCGCAGATGAGGAGCTTACGTCCCTCGCGGAAGGCCCGCAGCAGGACGCCGGCGGCTTCGCCGATTTGACCCGTGCACTCCCGCGCGGTCCGCTGTTTGATCGACGCGCTCTCGGCCAGCTGTTGTGTGATGTATCCGGTATCCATCGCTCCTCCTGGTGAAATGTTCCTGCTTTCCGTCGGGCCCGATCAGCGTTTGAGCATCGAAGTGACCACGCCGGGCGTGGACGCGAGCGCTTCCGAGAGTGTCCCCGGGTCTTTTCCGCCGGCGGTCGCGAGGTGATCCCTGCCCCCGCCGCCCCCGCCGACCATCTTCGCGATGGCGCCGACGATCCGTCCCGCGGAGAGTTTCTTCCCCGCCACGAGGTCGTCGGTCACGACGCAGACGAGCGCCACCTTGCCGTCCAGGACGGCCCCCAGGACGCCGACGCCCGTTCCGAGGAGTCCGCGCAGCCGGTCCCCGAGGGTTTTCAGCGAATCCATGTCGGGGGTCTCGACACGGTCGAAGACGATCCTGACACCGTCGACGGTGACCGCCCTCGTGAGCAGCGCCTCGAGCCCGGAAGCGGCGCTTTCGACCGCCTTTTTGCCAAACTCCCTCTTCAGGGCCTGGTTCTCCCGGACCACGCGGTCGATGGTTTCCCTGCGGGCGTCGCGTCCCGCTTCGATCAGCCTCGAAGTCTGTATCGTCAACCGATCCCGCCCGGGCGGCGGGAGTCGGGAAGGGAGCTGGGGCGGCGGCACGATCGTCCCCAGCTGGCGGAGCATCTCCTCACGCTCGCGAAGCAGTGCTTCGATCTGTCGGTCGAGCTCCCCCGTCTCCGCGAGACGCGCCGCGACGAATTCCCGGAAACCCTCACCCGTCACCGCTTCGATCCGGCGGACGCCGCTGGAGATCCCCGTCTCCGATATGATCTGAAACGATCCGAGCCCGGCGGTGGAGGCCGCGTGGGTCCCGCCGCAGAGCTCCACCGAAAATGCCGGATCGATTTCCACGATCCGGACCCTGTGTCCGTACTTTTCGCCGAAAAACATCTTGACGTTCGGATACCGGCGCTTCGCCTCCTCGATCGTGAGCCAGTCCTTCGGGTCATTCAGGGCGTTGACCACGATCCCCGCCGCGATCTTTTCGTTGACCATCTCCTCGATCGCCCGCAACCGGCCGGGGGGCACCGTCCCGGAGTGATTGAAGTCGAACCGGAGCCGTTCGGGCGCCACGAGCGAACCCTGCTGGTGGACGTCGGATCCCAGGACCCTCCGGAGCGCCTCGTGCACGAGGTGGGTTGCGGTATGGTTCGAGGCGATGCTTGACCGGCGGGCGGCATCGACGCGCAACTCGACCCTCTCCCCCGGCTTCAGTGCGCATTCACGGTCGAGGAGATGGACGATGATGTCCCCCGCCTTCTGTGTGTCGAGCACGGCGTACGAGGCGCCGCCCGCGATCACCTCCCCGCTGTCGCCGGCCTGTCCCCCCGACTCGGCGTAGAACGGGGTCACGCTCACGACCAGCGCGTTGCGGTCGGCGGCCGTCACCGTCGCCGCGCCCTCCAAGCGCACGTATCCCGTGAATTCCGAGGCGCCGCCTCCGGATGGCGGTTCGATCCGCCGGGCGCTCTCGGCGGTATGGAGGGAAGCTCCCGGGCCCGAGGCATCGCGGTCACGCCCCTGACGCCCCGACCGGGAGAGCTGTTTCTGCCGTTCCATCAGTTCCGAAAACCGTGATTCATCGAGGGAGAGCCCCCGTTCCGCGGCGAGCAGCCTTGTGAGGTCGAACGGAAACCCGTACGTGTCATAGAGCTTGAACGCGTCATCCGCGGGAAACCCGGACGAACCGGCCGTCCGAGAAGCGACCGCGTCGAATATTTCCAGTCCGCGGTCGAGCGTGACGTTGAAATTTTCCTCTTCGCCCCTGACGATGGCCCTGCAATGGTCGAGCCTCGAGACGAGTTCCGGGTAGTGCCCCCCGAGGCAGTCCGCCACGAGCGGCAGAACCCGGTGGAGGAACGGTTCCCGCAGGCCGATGTTCCGCCCGAACCGGGACGCCCGCCGCAGGATCCGCCGGATGACGTACCCGCGCCCTTCGTTGGAGGGCATTCCCCCGTCGGCGATCGAAAACGCGAGCATCCGGGCGTGGTCCGCGATGACCCGCATCGCGATGTCGGCCGGCGCGTCGGGCGTCCCGGCGTAGCTCCGGCCTGAGAGGTCCGCGATGCCGCCGAGCAGCGGCATGAAGAGGTCGGTGTCGTAGTTGGACCGTTTGCCCTGGAGCACCGCCGCGATCCGCTCGAAGCCCATCCCGGTGTCGACGTGCGTCGCCGGCAGCGGCGCCAGCTCCCCCCGGTCGTCGCGGTTGTACTGGATGAAGACGAGGTTCCAGATTTCCATCACCCGCGGATCGCCGGCGTTCACCAGGCCCCGGCCGCTCCCGTCGGGCGTCAGGTCCACGTGGATCTCAGAACAGGGACCGCACGGGCCGGTCTCTCCCATCTCCCAGAAATTGTCCTTCTTCCCGAACCGGATGACGCGGCCGGCGCTCATCCCCTTTTGTCGTTTCCAGATCGCCTCCGCTTCGTCGTCCGTCTCGAACACCGTGGCGTAGAGGCGCGAAGGGTCGAGGCCCCACTGCCCGGTCAGAAGCTCCCAGGCCCAGGCGATCGCTTCCTCCTTGTAGTAATCGCCAAACGACCAGTTGCCCAGCATCTCGAAGAACGTGTGATGGTAGGTGTCGCGCCCCACCTCCTCGAGGTCGTTGTGTTTCCCGCTCACCCGGATGCACTTCTGGGAATCGGCGGCGCGCACGTACGGACGTTTCCCCGTTCCGAGGAACACGTCCTTGAACTGGTTCATCCCGGCGTTGGTGAAGAGGAGTGTCGGGTCTTCGGCGGGTATCACCGGGGCGCTCGGCACGACGGTATGCCCCCGGGACCGGAAAAAATCGAGATACGAGGATCGGATTTCGCGTGATGTCATCGGGCGGGTGAGGTGGTCGGTTACACTTCGATTTGGGTGGTGAGGTCAATCTCCTCGAGGACGGAGCTCACCTTCACGCACCGTCGCATCTCCCCGACGAATACCATCGCCTTCCCCCGGTGATGCACCTCCCAGGTGAGGGCCTCGGCGCTGGTGAGGTCGCAGCCGGTAGCCTTGATGATCTGGCCGATCACTTCGTCGAACGTGTGCATTTCGTCATTGAAGAGGATGACCTTCGCCGGGGGTTGCAGGGCGACATCGGCCTCATCGAGCGTCCCGGAGGCGACGTCCTGATCGGGTGTTCCGGTATTCATGACAAGCTGAATCCAATTAAAATAGACGTAAAATTAGCAATAATAATGGTTTTATGCAAGGCAGGCGTTTGACTTTGGGGGGCGCAGGAGATATATTTGCAGAAGATCAACCTATCCTTCTCACGCACCCTTCAATGAAATCAG
The DNA here is from genome assembly GCA_964596065.1 of uncultured Chlorobiaceae bacterium. Taxonomy (GTDB): domain Bacteria; phylum Bacteroidota; class Ignavibacteria; order UBA10030; family SZUA-254; genus SZUA-254. The sequence continues at coordinate 20,478 of CAZQSM010000033.1, forward strand.
GACTGGCATCGGGGGCCCTGTCCCTGCTCATCTTTTGCATCGCGATGCAGACCGAGACGGGAAACCCCTCGCTCACGCAGGGAGTGTCGACGCCCGCGGGCGGCGCGTGGAAGGCGTTCGAGTGGTGGTACGCGCAACGGGCCTACCCGGGCACCTTCATTCCTCCCCGCGGCCTCCGGAAAGCCCACGCCGAACGATCGGCGGATCTCCGCTCGAAGGGGAAGCGCGACCTCCTCGCCTCCGCCCCCGGCCAGTGGAGATCCCTCGGTCCTGACAACATCGGCGGTCGGGTTCTCGCCATCGCGGTGCATCCGGTGCAGACCGGCACGGTCTTCGTCGGCTCGGCGAGCGGCGGACTCTGGAAGACCACGACGGGCGGCGACGGCGCCGCGCCCTGGACGCGCGTTGAAACCGGGTACCCGACGCTCTCGGTGAGCGCCATCGCCATCGACCAGCTCCACCCCGACACGATCTACATCGGCACCGGCGAGATCAGCCGCTACGTGCGACCGCTCGTCGGCACCCTCGGCGCCCGCGCGTCGTACGGGATGGGCGTCCTCAGGTCGACCGACGGGGGGACGTCGTGGGACACCACCGGCCTCAGCTGGGCCTTCCAGAACATCACCGCCGTCCAGGAGATCGTCATCAACCCGCTGAACCCTTCCACGGTGTTCGCCGCGACGAGCGAGGGGGTCTTCCGTTCGACCGACGCGGGTGGTTCGTGGAGCCTTTCCAACCCGGTCCTGATGGCGATGGACCTGGTCATCAACCCGTCCGACACCACGATCCTGATCTCGTCCCACGGGAACCTCAACTCCAGCCCGAACCCGGGGTTGTACATGACGTTCGACGGGGGGGGAGCGTGGACGAAACTCGAAGGCGGACTTCCCGCCTCGAATTTCGGCAGGACGTCGCTCGACATCTCGCGCTCGGACCCGTCGGTGGTCTACGCGGGAATCTCCAACGGCTCGAGCTCCTCGATCATCGGCCTCTACCGATCCACCGACGGGGGCCTCAGCTGGTCCCTCCGGACAGCGACCAACTACGTCGGATCCCAGGGGTGGTATGACAACGTGATCGCCGTCCACCCGACCGATCCGTCGACGGTCTATTGCGCCGGCTTCGACCTGCACAAATCGTCGAACGGAGGGACAAACCTCCCGGCGATATCGTCCGGTTCGATCCACGTCGACCATCACGCCCTGGCCTTCGACCCCGCCGATCCCCGGACGCTCTACATCGGGACCGACGGCGGAATGTACAAGACGACCGACAGCGGTACGACTTTTATCAACCTCAACAAGGGTTTCCTCACGACGCAGTTCTATCCGGGCTTCGCTAATGCGTCCGACGACTCCAGCATCGCCCTCGGCGGGCTCCAGGACAACGGCACCCTGAAATACATCGGCGGCCCCTCGTGGATCCCGGTCTGGGGCGGGGACGGCGGGTGGTGCGCGATCGATCCGACGGACAAGAATACGCTCTACGCCGAATCGCAATATGGCAGGATCGTCAGGTCGTACAACGGCGGCGGCTCCTTCTCGCAGGCGACCGTGGGACTCCCCGGGAGCCAGTCCGAATGGAATTTTATTCCCCCCTTTGCGATCGCCCCGTCGAGTCCGGGCGTGCTCTACGCCGGCGCCCGGAACGTCTACAAGACCACAAACCACGGCACCTCCTGGTTCTCCGCGAACGGATCATCCTCCCTCAACGGGACGAACATCGCGTGCATCGGCGTCTCCTGGACCAGCCCCGACACCCTCCTCGCGGGAACCGGATCGGGCGCCGTCGGCGGCTCTCCGCTGTTCCAGATCTTCTCCTCGACGACCGGCGGGGCCTCCTGGACCAACGTGACCGGCCCGCTCCCCGACCGGTACCCCACCGACATCGAGTTCGATCCGTCCGATTCGAGGATCGCCTACCTGACCTATTCGGGATACGGGTCGGGGCACCTCTTCAGGACGACGAACCTGGGGGCATCCTGGACCGACATCAGCGCCGGCCTCCCGGACATCCCGCATCAATGCGTCGCCGTCGACCCCGTCTATCCGGAATATCTCTACGCCGGGACCGACCTGGGGGTCTACCGGAGCAGCAACTCCGGGGCCGACTGGGGGCCGTACGCTGACGGCATGCCCGATGCGATGGTCCTGGACCTCGTCGTCTCCCGCGCGAATGACGCGCTCCGCGCAGCCACCTTCGGGAACGGCGTCTACGAGCGGCCGCTCCCCCGCTTCAGCGTTCTCACCCTCGCGTTCCCCGTGGGCAACGAGATTCTCGTCGCCGATCAGGAGGAACGGATCCGATGGAACCAGCTGTACACGTCACTGATCCGGATCGATTTCTCCGCCGACGCCGGCGCCACGTGGAGCCTCGTCGCCGACAGTGTTTCGGCGGCTGCGGGTTACTACGACTGGACGGTCCCGGCGATCGGGACGACGCAGGGCGTGGTCAGGATCAGCAACCTCGACGGCGGCACCCCCGCCGATTCGGGGCTCTCACCGTTCACCATCATCGTGGACCCCGATCTCCTCGCCGGCTGGAACATGATCTCGGTTCCTGTGAGGCCGCCTTCCCTGCAGAAGGATGCGCTCTTTCCCAGTTCCATCTCGAACGCATTCGAGTACGCGGGCGGCTACACGGTCCGAGAAACGCTATCGACGGGCCGGAGCTTCTGGTTGAAATTTTCGGCCCCGCAATTCACCGACCTGACCGGTGATTCGATCGTGACCGATTCGGTCAACCTCGCGCAGGGATGGAACATGATCGGCTCGATCGGGTCGCCCCTGCCGGTGGAGGGGATCGTCGAACGCCCGCCGGGGATACTTACGTCCCAGATCTTCGGATACCGGAAGGGATACTCAGCGTCGGACACGATCCTTCCCGGCCGGGGTTACTGGGTGAAAGCCGGGACCGCCGGGTCGATCGTGCTCTCGTCCGTCCCCTTCCCCGGGCAGACCCTCAGCCGCACCGCACCGGACGCGGAAGCGATGAACTCCGTCACCCTCGCGGACGCCGAGGGATTTTCCCAGAAGCTCTACTTCTCCTCGACAGAGCCCATCGACGGCGCGGGAGGCGAGTTACCCCCCGTCCCGCCGGGCGGAGGCGACGCCCGTTTCGCTTCGGGCGGGATGGTGGAACGGCTGGCGGGCCCCGCCGGGATGGAGCGGCGCGCGACGATCCTCCTGCAGCGGCTGAAGGCGCCCGTGCGGGTGAGCTGGTCTGTGCGGGAACGGGGTATGGAATTCAGCCTGGAGCACGGCGACCACCGGATCGCCCTTTCCGAAGGCGGGGGCAAGGCCCTTCTCTCCCGCGTCCCCGATCGACTGATCCTCGCCGCCGCCGCACAACGCGGAGGCCAAATGCCCGGCACGTTCGTACTCGACCAGAATTATCCGAACCCCTTCAACCCTTCCACGACGATCCGGTATGTTCTTCCGCGTGCGGCGAGAGTCCGGCTTTCGGTCCACGACAATCTGGGACGTGAAATCGCGAGGCTCGCGGACGGGCCCGAGGCCTCCGGTGAGCGGAGCCACGAATGGAACGGAGCGAACCACGCGAGCGGCGTCTATTTTTACCGCCTGACGGTCGACGGGAGCCAGATCGTCAGGAAAATGTTGCTGATGAAATAACCACACGGGCCCGGGCCTCATCGGAACGGACCGCAGGATGTTTTTAACCCCAATATTCCCAATCAGGAGGTTGTCATGTCACACCGGTTTCTCATCAACAGGCCATTTGCCATGGGCTGGACGCTCGCCCTGCTCACACTCGTCCTGCTCCTCGCGCCCTCCGGATCATTCGCGCAGCTCTCCGGATCGTATACCATCGGTTCGGGCGGAAATTATGCCTCGTTTACGGCAGCGGTCACCGCGCTGACCACCAGCGGCGTCTCCGGCCCGGTGACGTTCAACGTCATTTCCGGGAGCTACAACGAGCAGATCTCGATCGGTCAGATCACCGGAGCAAGCGCCTCCAATACGATCACCTTTCAGTCGCAGTCCGGGAACGCGGCCGATGTCGTTCTGGCCTTCACGCCGACCGCTGGCGAAAACTACGTCGTCCGGTTCAACGGCGCCGATTACGTGACGTTTACCCGGATGACGTTCTCTTCCGCGACCGGGAGCAGCTACGGGATCGTCTTCGATCTCGTCGGGGACGCCAACGGCAACGGGATCGTGGACAATGTCATCTCCGGGGTGGCGACCGGCGGCGCTTCCGGAAACCTCCACGTCGTCTACGGCAACAACGGATCAGCCGACAGCACGCTGATCAGCGGCAACTCGATCAGCAACGGCGCGTACGGCATCGTCCTCAACGGCGTGAATACCAGCACACCCTCGTTCGGCACCCGGATCCTCGACAACACCTTCGCCGACCAGGGCGGCGGTTACGTCTTCCTCCAATCGCAGAACAACGCGGTGGTCAACGGCAACACCGGCACCGGCGTCAACACCCAGCGCGGCATCGAGCTCCAGTACTGCGACGCCGCCCTCC